>DIDU01000031.1:8417-15583 GCA_002418295.1 Carnobacterium sp. UBA5792
TATACCCTTTTTGTAATGACTTGTGGGAAAGCTCTAACTTGAGGTCCCACTAGGTAAATCATGCCATTCTGCAATAAAAAGGAAACCCCGATCGCTGTGATCAAAGCCGCTACTCGTGTTGCATTCCGCAAGGGTTTNNAAATAAGCAATGAAGGAATCAATCCTAAATGAAAAACATTAATTGTTGTGTAGCCAATGAAAGCACCCACCATATAGATTTCTCCATGGGCAAAGTTGATTAATTTAATAATGCCGTAAACCATCGTATACCCTAGAGCAATTAGTGCATAAATGCTTCCTAATGAAAGCCCATTAATGAGTTGTTGAATAAAGTTCTCCATAAGGCTCCTCTTTTCTGATAAATTTTAAGAGGCACAAAGCTACGATCAGCTCCGCACCTCTTTTTTGATCTTGTATTATTTTGGCGCTACTTCTGTTCCACCAGCTTCTTCTCCTTTTTGCAATTCAATAACAAATACGGATTTAACTGGATTGTGATTTTCATCAATTGAGAAATTACCGGTAACTCCTTGGAAATCAGTGATCTTTTCGAGTGCTTTAGCCACTTCTTCAGGATCGTTGCTATCTGCTTCTTCGATTCCTTGTTTTGCCAAGTAAACAGAATCATATGCTAAGGCTGAAAATGCATCCGGCTCTGTTTTGTACTCTTCTTTATACGCTTTAATAAAGTCTTGAATATTCTTTTCTTCATTGTTCAAAGAGAAGTGAGCAGAATAATAAACGTCTGAAACATTTTCTTTGCCGGCTAAATCAAGCAATGCTTGGTTACTAAATCCATCTGCTCCTAAAATCGGCTGTTCAATTCCCATTTCACGCGCTTGTTTAATAATTAAACCAGCTTGTTCATAATAAGCAGGCATATAGATGACATCAAAATCTTTGCCTTTGATCCGAGTTAAAATAGCATTAAAATCTGTATCATCAGCTGTAAAGTTTTCATCAGCAACAATTTCACCTTTATAAGAGTCCTTGAAAGCTTTGGTTAATCCAATTGCATAGTCGCTGGAGCTGTCTCCAATAATCACAGCTTTCTTAGAGTCTAAGTGATTCGTCGCAAAGTCTGCCAACGCCACTCCTTGGAAAGAATCTTGGAAACCTGTCCGGAAAACATAAGGCTGAACTTTTCCTTGGTCATCTAGTGTTAAACTATCATCTGTCCCAGAAGGTGTGATCATAGCAACTTTAGCTCTCGTTACTGATGGAGTGGCTGATTTTGTTGTACCACTGGTAGCTGGTCCAACGATGACCGAAACTTTTTCTTGTGTAGCCAGTTTCGTTGCGATACTAGCTGATTCAGTTGTATCAGATTTATTGTCTAATTCGACATACTTTAATTGTTTATCCAAAACGCCGCCAGCTTCATTGATTTCTTTGATGGCCAGCTTTGCTCCATTCGATTCTGCTGATCCATAAGCAGATACTGGACCAGTTAGTTCAAAATTTCCACCAATTTTAATGGTGTCTGAATCATCCGCATTTCCTTTAGCCCCGCACGCCGTAGTGAATAATGCTAGAGCTGCTAACCCGACAACTAATTTTTTCATTTATTTTCCTCCTCATTTGCTGCTTTCTTTATTTTTATCTTAAAAACGGATGATACATTTATTAGAATAAGATAAGATTTAACTAGATGTTTAATAGTATAGAATATTCTGACAATTTAAGCAATAGCAAATTTATTTTTTTCTGAGATAAAAAATATAGCGTTACCTTTGTTATAAGAATACCCAAAATGTTCTTAACTACCGTATCGTTAGATAGATAACCTTCTTACGGCACGCAAAAGCGATTTGCCTGCCTTATCATTGTATTTTTTTGACTCATACGTTACGTATAACGTGTTTACCTAACTTATCCTGTATTTTTTCTGCCTGATATAGGAGGCAAAATGGTTTTTCCTACTATACGGCTGCTATTTAATCCTTCATATGTTCTTTAACAGCTTTTATCCGTTCAAGTCGGGCCTTTTCGGGCACAGCCGAAAAGTACAACTTCAACCACTGTTCTCATGTATTTTTTGAATAGAAACCTAAATACCTTGCCGTACTCAAAAAAGGTAAAAGGATAATTGAAACAAAGCAAAAAAAAGAGTAGACAGCTCTACTCTGAAAACCTCTAGCTATTGAGATGATTGTATCAAGTATTTTCCAAAAAAATACAGCAAGAAAATGAGGGGCTCGCCCCAACCTCCTGCTGTATTTTTTTCTATTCCTTACTGTACTTCACTGCTATTTTCGGTATCTACTGTAAACGATTCGCCTTTTTCTTTTTGGATATGTCCTGTGCTGTAAGGCTGTCCATCGACAGTGAGATAGACTTCATTCATATAGTAGTACCCGCCTATTGTATTGACGATGCTTTGTAAAATCAACGTTTCATAGGCAGAACCTGCATTCATTTCAGAAATCAATTCTTTAGAAAAGTCGACATACACCCTTCCATCCGTATTCAAATACAAGCTCAAAATGGTCGTATTGTCTGATAAGACGGATCCAACAGCGTCATTAGGTAATTCTTTATACGCTGTTTCTATTTTCTTTTTCGTCACATCATTGGTTTTAAAAGCTAGTTCTTTGTCCACATAAGACAACGTCTCTCCGTCAGCATTAGGATAATAAAAACGGACTGTTTGAACCAGTGGTACATCTGTTTCAATTTTACTTAAAGTGGAGGTCACGCTGTACTCGTCTGATGTAAAGACGGTTTTCACCAACCCAATGTCCGGCGCATAATAATCGACTACTTTGTCTTCGCTTCCTTCAGTGGTCACTTCCACGGTCTCATAAGTTCCCATTGGTGTATCGATAGAAACATTGATACCGGTGATTGTCCGTGTCCGTTCGCCCATCACGGGCCAAGTCGTACCTTCTTTTAGAGGCGCTTTGAGTAAGATTTCCGTTCCTTCCTCTTCTCCTGGCTCTTGGTCAAGCCAATTTTCACGTGGATAAGCTTCACCGCGGGATAGACGGGTCTTGATTTGGTCTTTTTCTAACTCAATGACCTTTACCTCTCCTGTTCCGCCATTGTTTTTTCTAATTTGTTTTCGATTGTCTTTAGCATAATCAGTGTACTCATCATAACTAGCATATTCATTTCCTTCACCTGCATAAATATAATGCTGGTTGTTTGTATCCGGAAAATAAGTAGCTAAGTCTATGCTGTCTGGTTCTTCAGCTGTTGAACTAGAACTGGATGCAGCTTCTTGGCTCGAACTCGTTGCTGAATTTCCTTCAGAACTGGAACTTATCTTGCTTTCTTTAGACATTGAGGAGCTGATTGAAGAATCCGTATTGGGTTCTTCCCGATTAAAGGAACGGCAAGAGGATAGAATAAGGGCTAAAAAGAATAAACTAAAAAGAAAACCTATTTTTTTCATCATGTATCCCTCTCNNTTTCCATTTTCCTGTAAAAACCACTTATGCTAGTCTTGTTACTGACCTATTCCTTTTTTAATTAAAAAACCAACTTAATGCTTCAATCACAAAAAATCCTGCGAAAAGGCTCATTAAGATAAAAATACCCACCACCGTTACTTTTTTCATCTTCTCTCTCATATTCTGTGAGCTCCTTTTAAGTTGGGTTCATCGTTCGATTCGGTCCGCTGTTCTAAGCAGAATATATCCTAAAGCTAACAAGCCATAGCCGATTCCAATCTTTTGATTAAACAGACCAAGAATTGCTAAACTAAAAACAATTATTGATAAAACATGAAAAACTACATATCCTTTATTCTTTTTCATCTATTTCCCTCCACAAAATGAACGTCTTTATTTTTACTGGTACTTTCAACCAACGATAAAAAACAGACGCTTGTTTCTGACTTTGTCTCTGTTGTTTTCTTCATTCCTCACCTTGATTATCCGACACATTATTTAAAATAGTAAGAACGCAATGGTTTACATCCTAGCAACCAATGGTTTACATCGTTGATTTAAAGCCATTTCCAATGACTAAACATCCAACAGGGAAAAATAATGTTATTAGCTGATAGCAAAAATGATCAGCTTTCGGTATGATAGAAAAAGATAAGATACAAGGGAGGAAATCAGATGGCGTTAGCAGAACGATTAAAGGAAAGTAGAATCAATAAAGGGTTTACGCAAGGAGATGTTGCGGATCATTTGCAAATTTCTCGTCAGTCTATTTCTAAGTGGGAAAATGGAAACAGTTACCCTGATTTAGATAATTTAGTAAAATTAAGCAATTATTATGAAATATCGATCGATGAATTATTAAAAGAAAACCAAGATCTTAAAAAAAGAATTGAAGAGAATGAACTTAAAATTGAAGATTCTTATCGAAAACTGGATTTTATACGAGGGACCTCAGAAAAAGATGAAGGCCTTATATTGCTGATCCTTTCTTTTATTAGTTTTTTAATCGCTCCTTTTGGACTAATTGTGGCGCCCATTATTATAAAAAGGAACAAAAAAACAAACACACTGTATAAATTGCTTTATCTCTCGTGTGTTTGCTGTATTCTTTTTAATCTTTTTATTGGCTACGGTGTGCTAAGCGATATTTTTGGATGGGGGACGACAACTGTCGAATACCTCGGTTAATTTAGTAACTANNAAATATTATTTGTTAGCAATTTTGCTCGTAAGTTTATCGAAGTTGTAATCAACGAGACTTTTCTTTTCAAATAATAAGTTGCTTGTTTTGTATTGTCTACAGTTAGTTTAGCGCTTGTAAAACTTCCTGTATAAGCCACAATAGAGGGTGAATAAGCTTTCGTGATTTTGTTGCCACTGATCGTGATTTGATACTCTGCTTTCCATTGACCCGGTGTAGCAGCGGAAATTTTATAATTTCCATTTTTTACGGCTCTTAACATAGATGGGATTTCTTCCACTTCAATCACGATTTCTTCTCCTGCAGATGTGACAACAGTAAACGACTGTGTACCTCCTTGTTCTATATCATAGATGATCTTTTCTTGGTCCCCAGCTGATTGTGCTGCTTCCGCTTGTACTTCTTGAGTCCCAAAAGAAACGAATGCAACTAGCCCTAAAATCAAAAGAATTTTTTTCATTCTCTATTCCTCCAAACTAAATTTTTAAACTCTATCTTACTTTAAAAAAGGAGTGGAAATTAATGGCATTAAAAAAAGGAACTATCCATCATATTGAATTATATGTTTCTAATTTAAAAAACACAACTTATTTTTGGGGTTGGTTCTTAGAAGAATTAGGCTACTCTCCTTTTCAAAGTTGGGATGGCGGCCAAAGTTGGAAAATAGAAGATACTTATCTTGTTTTTGTCCAAGCAGAAGAGAAGTTTCTTGCTGCTCCTTATCATAGGCGCCAAGTTGGTCTTAATCATTTGGCTTTTTGGGCAGATTCCAGACAAGAGGTTGATCAAATGACTGATAAATTAAGAAAAAAAGGCGTTCCGATCCTCTACACTGATCAACACCCCTTTGCAGGCGGCAAAGAACATTATGCAGTTTTTTTTGAAGATCCTGATAGAATCAAAGTTGAATTTGTAGCTCCTGAACAAGTCATAAAGTAACAGCTAATCGAATAAAATTAAACCAACAAGCAGCAGCACTTATGAATGCAACTCTATTTCAGAAAATTCTTTATACATAACCTAAATAAACCTGTTTTGATGTTTCTCAAAACAGGTTTATTTTCGTCAACTTATTCTTCTTGGTTACTGTGCTTTTTAATCGCTGATATCAGTAAAAACATCGGCCGTCTATCTTCATCTTTCATTGCTGGATCATTCTTCAACATCTCATCAGTAGGCTTTGATTCTTTAACAGCTTTTATTGTAAAGCCCGCTTCAATCACATCATTTAAATAGGTTGACACTGTTCGATGGTATTTCATCACACTGTCAGTTAAGAATGTCGTTTCCCTCAATCCTTCTGTGTGATAATGGTCTACTGGCCAATGTAATCTATTTCCTTGCTCATCCAGGTACCATTCTTGTTCAGCGGAAGCAGTAAAGATAGGGTGTTCAACTGAAAAAACAAAAGTACCGCCGGGTTTTAGACAATCGTATATCCGTTTACAAATCGGTTCAAAAGATTCAATATAATGAAAAGCCAACGAACTAATAACTACATCAAATTGAGCAATTGGAAAATCAATATCTTCAATTGGCATCTGAAGATAGGTAATGGCTGGATCATTTGTTTTTTCACGTGCTGTTTGAAGCATTTTTTCGGATATATCTACACCGACTACTTTACTCGCGTGTTGTTCACGAGCAAAACGACAATGCCAACCAAATCCACACCCTAAATCAAGCACCGCTTTATTTTGCAGTTCTGGGAGTAAGGATCTGAATGCTGGCCACTCACCTGCAGCTTCAAGTCCTTTCACTGAACGTGCCATTTGCTGATACTCCGAGAAAAACTTAGGATCATCATATTTATTTTGTTTCATTAGATTATCTCTCCTTATTTTGGTCTTTCTATTTAAAAGTACTAAAAGTATAGTTATTTAAGAAAAATTTAAAGCTGCCTAGTTTCTCATCTATTTTTACAAATTGTTTATTTTTTGGATTTATCAGCTTTACTATCTAATTTTTTTGCGTTCTTTTCATAAAACTTTTGCTTCACATCAATAAAACGTGTGAAATCATTTAGTAATTGAAATAAAATAGCTCGATTTTCAAACTCTTCTCGGGTTTGCGGCAATGGACTGTTTCGGAAATAATTTAATAGTTCTTGAATATTTTGCATTAAAGCGGTGCCTGAGTTGCTTTCATGTAATTGCTCAGCGGTTAAATAGAATAAGCCAGCCAATATTTTATTTTGCTTAGTCGGCAAATGGCAAAACCGTAAATTAGTCGCCATTTGTTTTAATATCAATGCCTGTACTTTTCGCATTTCAAAATAATGAATCTCATAGAACCGAGGATTTACTAATTGATTATCCAATTCTGTATAAGCAACTTGGATAGCTTCATCTAAAGTCTCTTCTAATTCTTGGATCAACTGAAAATCCTCCGTTCCGGAAAAGCCTTCTTTTAACGTTTGATCAAAGTAAAGCAGTATTTTTTTGATTTTCTCATCAACTGCATCACGCATTTCTTGAATTTGCGTTTCTTTTGAAGGCATATAGAGGTTGAATAAAATAGCTAAACTTGCTCCGATCACCATCAATAGAAATTCGTTCCAGAGCCAATGC
>DIDU01000031.1:15590-19326 GCA_002418295.1 Carnobacterium sp. UBA5792
CCGCCTGTACATTTAATTTGTATGCAATCGGTACATAGACCAAGAGATACAATCCAAAAACCAACGTTGTAAAACCAAAAAGCTGAAATAATACAGCAGCAATTGCTAAAGCCACAACAGTAGAAACGATTCTTTGACCAGCTGTCTTTAAAGAAGATAACTTTGTATCTGAAATACTTAGAATAGCTATGATTCCTGCAGCTACTGTATAGTCTAAATGCAGCATTTCTGCAAAAAATATGGCAATTGTTGTTGCGAGCACAATTTTAATCGTTCTTAAACTAAGCGTCATAATGTGATCCTCACCTTCCGTCAATTCAAGAATAGCTTATTTTTCAAAAAAATTCTATGAAAAGACAGGTGTTTTTGGGTTCCTAGTTTTGTTTAAGCCATTTTTGTATTATTATGGATACACTACCTATTCGAAACAACTTATTGACTTAGAGAGAAAGTGATGAATTTATGTCTATTTTTGAAAATTATCGTCTGGGCATGCGGACGATTAAAACGGCCATCGCTGTTGCCATTTGTGTTCTATTGTTTCATTTTACTGAGCGTGGTACTCCAATGATTGCTAGCTTATCAGCCATTTATGCGTTAAGAGAAAACTGGAAATCTAGCTTTACTTTTGGCAAAACAAGAATATTAGGCAATACGATTGGGGCTTTAACAGCTACCTTGTTAGTCCTTATACAAAAGTATATGGGAGAATCCTTTCTGCTTGAGCTGATTGGTGTTCCGATCGCCGTTATTTTAATTATTATTTTGTGCGACCGCGTCCAAAATAATTCCGGCATTATAGGGGCTACAGCTGCTTTTTTGATTATCTATTACACCATCCCTGTAGACAATGCGGTACTATACGCTCTTCAACGAGTCTTTGATATCTTTATTGGAACTTTTATTGCCGTTAGTGTCAATCTTCTTATTCCAGCTTTTCCTAAAAAATCCACTAAATAGCCCATTCATGCCCACGTGATACTTTTTTCGTGTATGATAGAAGTATCAGAGTTGATTCTAAATGATTAGCAGATCAACTCAACGGAAGAAAGAGTGAAGAAAGTGTTTAAAAATTATAAATTTGGTATGCGGACAATCAAAACAGGTATTGCCGTAGCTCTTTGTATGTTGCTTTTCCATTATACGAATCGTGGAACGCCTGCTTTAGCCGCTTTAGCAGCAGTTTTTTCTTTAAGAGAAAATTGGAGGACGAGTTTTGATTTTGGAAAAACACGTATTTTTGGAAATGCTGTTGGTGCTTTGATTGCGACTCTTCTTGTTTTGATTCAGCTATGTACAGGCTACTCTTTTGTCATTGAACTATTCGGCGTAGCCATTGGCCAAATGCTCGTCATCATTATTTGTGATCGTTTGAACTACCATGAAGGTATTATCGGTGGAACAGCGACTTATATGATCACTTATTTTACGATTCCTGTCGGAGCAACACATCTTTATGCGCTTAATCGCGTGTTCGATACTGTCATTGGCAGCATGATCGCTATTTTAGTGAATATTGTTTTTTCATCTTATTTTATTCACCTTTTTTTAAAGAACGTTCGTAAAAAACAGCAATAGAGCTAAAGAGTCTGTCAATGAAAAAATACCGGTGAATTATCAGCTAAACTGATAATTCACCGGTATTTTGATTTAGGAACATCATTTATTCTGCTCTATGGATATTTCAGTATATCTTAAAAAGCTTTTACTTGAATCTGGTTGTACAATCTCTGGAAATTATCTCTATTAATATGACCTGTAACAGACTCTAATGCATTTAACACGCCTGTTGTGATTCCAGTTTTTATAATATGTTGATCTGATTCAACCTGGCTTAAAGCATATGCTAGGCCAGCAATAGTAGCATCTCCTGATCCAACTGGATTAACTACATCGATTTTAGGCAAGGTGGCATGATAAAAAAATTCATTGTGTTTCACAACTGCTCCCTCTCCTCCTAATGTCACTACAATCCATTCTACTCCTTGAAATAGCGGATGGGTTAAGGCTTGTTTCAACTTTTCAGGCTGTTCAGAGTCCAAATCTGACTTTAGTAAATCATTGATTTCGGTTAAATTCGGTTTTATTAATTTGGGCTTTTGTTCGCCTCTCAAAGCTTCTTTTAGTGCTTTTCCAGAAGTATCTAGCAATGTATCAACGCCTTTTTCTTTGGCCAACAGAATAAGTTGAGCATAGAAATCGTCTGGCAAGCCTTTCGCTAAGCTGCCAGAAATAGTTACCAGTTCAGCATGTTCTAATAAGCGTTGAAAGGTTGCAATAAAGCCCTCCATCTCTGATCTTGTAACGTTTGGACCAGACTCCAGAATTTCTGTTTGCTTCCCATTATCATGCAATAAAGCAATAGAGTTTCTGGTTTCTTGTGAAATAGAATAAAAATCATGAGTTATGCCAGTTGAGTCCAGCTGCTCCTTAATTTGGTTACCGAGGTGTCCTCCAACTACTCCTGTAGCCTTAACAGAACCACCAAGTTCATGGATAACACGCGTAACATTGAGTCCTTTGCCTCCTGCTGTTTTCGAAACTTCANNTAGCTTCAAATATTCAATTGGATAGGAAATATCTATAGAAGGGTTCATCGTAACCGTTAGTATCAAACTAGTCTCTCCTTTATTCAACAACTTCTACTTTATCGTGCCATGAAGATGCTGTCCGTTCGACTACTTCATTCAAACTTTCAATATTCTCTTTGCCTTCTGTTTGAAGCCATTTGTTTGCTGCGTCTTCTCCATCTGCTATAAAATAATGGACACCATTTTTCCAAGTTGCTCTCCCGCAAAGCACTCCATTAAAGGTAGAACCAGATTCATTTGCAAAAACGAGTGTCTCTTGGAACAATTTGGCTGAAACTCCTGCACTAAGAAAAATAAATGGCAGATGGGTCGCATCGCTTTGTTCTTTAAAGTAAGCAGCTGCTTCCGCTTTTGTATAGACTGTTTCTTGTCCAAAACCTTCAACGAAATTCATATTTACAGGTACTTCAACTTTTAACACATCTACTTTATACTGCGGTTTAGAAAATTCTTTCATCATCTCAATGACTTTATGCGGTTTCACTTTAGCAAATTCACTTGAAGTATTGTCTTGAATGGTAGCGTCATAAGATAGTAGTTCCAAATAAAAAGGAATATCTTCTCCCATGCATTCGCTTCCCAGGCGTTCTACAAAAACATGTTTTTGATGGTTGATTTCCCGATTATCATCAACATCGTAATAAAGCAAGAATTTGATGGCGTCGGCTCCTTGATCTTTTAACTGCTTTACAGACCACTTTTCTAACAAATCAGGTAGGCGTCCGGGAACAGTAGCATCATAACCTGTTTTTTCATAAGCCAGTAACAAGCCAGCTTCAGCATGGCGAGCAGCAGCAGCGGCTAAACCATACTCTGGATCTAATAAGATAGAAGATGCATACGGTGTTAGTCCTTCTGACACTATTTTTTTAAATTCAATGATGCGTTCATCCGTTGGTTCTTGGTTTTCAGCTTGGATCATTTTTTTTAAAGCACCACGCTGATCAATCGCTAAAGCTTCGATATAACCTTCTTTTGTAGATAAACGGTCCATTGCTTCTTTTTTTGCTTTTGATAGTTTCAACATTTTTTTCATCCTTTAATTAGCGTTTTTAAATACAGATACTCCATTTAGATAAGTTTCAAGTAAA
This sequence comes from Carnobacterium sp. UBA5792, assembly GCA_002418295.1. The sequence continues at coordinate 19,273 of DIDU01000031.1, forward strand.
TTCAACTGTGAATCAATGACTAGAAAATCAGCATCATGTCCAGCTTGTAAGCTA
>DIDU01000034.1:0-753 GCA_002418295.1 Carnobacterium sp. UBA5792
TTACATCAAATAAACCAACGTTGTTTCTTACTGCTTCGTGTTCTTGTTGCAATCCTTCATAATCAACTGGTCAATAAAAACCAGCGAAGTCAACAACTTTTCCACCTAATTTTTTGTGTTCCTCATATAGAGGAGTTTTTTTTGTACTCATAAGCATCTCCTTTTACTTATAATCCTTTTCATAACTATTGTACCATAAAAGTTATTAGTATTTGTAACAAAATTTATTAATTCTGATAATAAATAAGCCTGAATTTATAGAAAATCTTTATAAATCATAATAAATTTACACAAATTCAGGCTTTGATTTTTTCTAGAATAATCCTACAACTGTACCATCATCTAAAACATCACAGTTTTCTGCTGAAGGCACCTTTGGTAAACCTGGCATTGTCATTACAGAACCTAATAGTGCAACAACAAATCCAGCACCTCTTGAGATTTTGAAATCACTTACTGTAATTGTAAATCCAGTTGGAGCTCCGATTAATTTTTTATTATCAGAGAATGAGTATTGAGTCTTAGCCATACATACTGGATAATTGTCTAATCCTAATTCTTTGATTTGTTTTAATTTCTTCTTAGCTTTTGCACTAAATTCTACACCGTCAGCTCTGTAGATTTCTTTTGCAATTTTTTCAATTTTTTCTTTGATTGGTAATTCAAGGTCATATAAGAATTCAAATTCGTTTTCTTCTTTTGTATTTTCAACAACGTATTCTGCTAATTCTTTTGCGCCTTCGCCACCTTCTG
>DIDU01000034.1:768-1240 GCA_002418295.1 Carnobacterium sp. UBA5792
CAGTTAATTTCTTAATTTCAGCATCAGTATCATTTGCAAATCTGTTGATTGCTACTACTACTGGAACTTTGTATTTCTTCATGTTTTCAATGTGACGTTTAAGGTTAGCATATCCTTTTTCCAAAGCTTCTACATTTTCAACTTTGTAGTCTTCTGCTTCCCCGTGATGTTTTAAAGCTTTGATAGTAGCTACGATACATACCATGTTTGGGTGTAAGTCGTTTCTACATTTGATATCGAAGAATTTTTCTGCTCCTAAGTCAGCACCGAAACCTGCTTCTGTAACAACATAATCTCCAAGCTTCAATCCTAATTTTGTAGCTATTAAAGAGTTACATCCGTGTGCAATGTTGGCGAATGGTCCACCATGAATAATTGCTGGAGTGTGTTCTAATGTTTGAACTAAGTTTGGCTTGATAGCTTCTTTCATGATTAATGCTACCGCACCATCAGCTTTAACGTCTTTTGCGTG
>DIDU01000034.1:1262-1571 GCA_002418295.1 Carnobacterium sp. UBA5792
ATTTCAAATCTTTTGCAAGACATAAAATAGCCATGATTTCACTTGCAACAGTTATTTCGAAACCATCTTGACGCATAACTCCGTTACCCTTAGTTCCAACACCTATGATTATATCTCTTAATTCACGTTCGTTCATATCCATACATCTCTTAATTAAGATTTGTTTTGGATCGATGTTTAACGCATTACCTTGGTGAATGTGGTTATCCATCATTGCGCAAATTAAGTTGTTTGCAGTAGTGATTGCGTGGAAGTCACCTGTGAAGTGCATGTTGATTTCATCCATTGGAACTACTTGTGCATATCCAC
>DIDU01000034.1:1685-2025 GCA_002418295.1 Carnobacterium sp. UBA5792
TTCTCTTAAAACTGAGATAGCATTTTTGCCAATTTTATTAAGTCCCATTGCCAAACCAACATTCATAGTTGTTTTACCTTCTCCTGTTGGAGTTGGGTTAATACTTGTCATCAAAATTAATTTACCATCTTTTTTGTCTTTGTTTTTTTCAAAAAGATTTAAATCTAATTTTGCCTTATATCTACCATATTGTTCGTAATCTTCTTCTGTTAATCCCATTTTTTCAGCGATAACACTGATTTTTTCTAATTTCGCTTTTTGAGCAATTTCTACATCTGTAGCCATAATCATTACCTCCAAATTTATTTATTAGCTATTATCCTAATAACCACTAAGCTAT
>DIDU01000034.1:2069-2459 GCA_002418295.1 Carnobacterium sp. UBA5792
AACAAAAAACAAGGGGCTGTTGCAGAATAGATGATTCTACTTTGCAACAGCATTTTTTTACCAAGTATTTAAGTTTAGCCATTGTGTTTTTTGTTTTTAAAATATTTTCTAGATAAATTTATCCTGTTCTCTATAAAAATGGGCACACTTAATAAAGCTAGCTATAATGAATATTTTTTTCTTAAGCAGCTTTGTATTTTATGATTTCTAGATTCTTATTTTCTATTTTTGATGTCAGTTTATTTAGGTTTAACGCAATAGAAAGTAGGCATATTTCACTTATTATATTTGTTTTTCCTCTATGGTGGAATCTATTGTAATTTAGTCCTGACTTTATTTTGGAAAAAGCCCCTCAGCTTGAATAGACCTATTTAGTCTTTCATCTATTCC
>DIDU01000034.1:2499-2837 GCA_002418295.1 Carnobacterium sp. UBA5792
ATGTAGATTCCTTTAGTTTTTTGACCATCTTTATTCCAGATAAAACACCTGTATACTTTTTTATTGTTACATATCCACTTTTTCTTTTCCCATACCTATTATTGCATCTTATGAATTCTTTGCCTTCTTTTGATATGTATTTGTCTTGGGTTTCATCATAGACTAAACTTTTTCTGAATTCTTGTTCTTTTTATATTTTCGTGTTTTGAATTGTTCATAGTTTTATGGTTTTATGTATGATGTTAGCCTATTTTCTGCTAGCTATACATAGTTATCTTCGCTTTAGTATCCCCATCTGCTACTATTTTATCTAGTTTGTTTGGATAACTTTTTAGTTT
>DIDU01000119.1:0-417 GCA_002418295.1 Carnobacterium sp. UBA5792
AATAATACGAACAAAGGTGAGGTATATGAAGGATATTGTTAAGGTCTTAAAAGGAACGGGGTTTTCTAGTATTTCTGCACATGAAGTGGAAGTACTAGAAAACTATCTCTACTGTATAGATGATCAAGGAATGATTGCAAAACGTTTGGCTCCATCAGATGCGTTGTATCAGTCTACGCTGCAAGAAGCAAAAAAAGAAGATAAGCTAACCGAATTAGCTGAAGGGCAATACCTCTTACCCGGATTTATCGATTTACATATTCATGCTCCTCAATGGGCTCAAAGCGGAACTGCATTAGATATTCCCTTATACCAGTGGTTGAACACCTATACTTTTCCATTGGAAGCAAAATTTGAGGACACCGCTTTTGCCGAGAAAGTCTATGCTCACTTGGTGGATACTTTATTGGCTAATGG
>DIDU01000119.1:438-15939 GCA_002418295.1 Carnobacterium sp. UBA5792
ATGAAGAGGCTAGCTATAAACTAGCTGAAATTTGTGCTCAAAAAGGCCAACGGGGACTAGTCGGAAAAGTTGTAATGGATGACGCTGAACAGAATCCTGATTATTATCGCGATAAGGATACACAAACGGCCCTAGCCGATACCGAACGATTTATTCAACGTGTCAAAGCTTTGCAAGCCGAAACTTTTCAAGGTGTTTATCCTGTCGTTACCCCTCGGTTCGTGCCTAGCTGTACTGATTCAGCTTTAGCGGGATTGGGGAAATTGGCAGAAACGTATGATGTGCACGTGACCAGTCACTGCAGCGAAAGCGATTGGGAACATGGTTACGTCAAAGACCGATTTGGTAAAAATGATGCCCAAGTCTTGAATGATTTTGGATTATTAAGAGATAAATCTGTCATGGCTCACTGTAACTTCTTAAGTGAATCCGATGCAGCTACTTTTAAAGAAACAGGCACAGCAATTGCTCATTGCCCTATCTCCAATGCTTATTTTGCAAATAGCGTGATTCCAATTAAACAATTTCATGAACTTGGAGTTGAAGTTGGTTTAGGAACCGATCTTTCTGGAGGATATGATCCAAGTATCTATTCAGCGATTCGCCAAGCCGTTATCTCCTCTCGTATGCTGGAAGATGGCGTGGATACGAAGAAAGACCCTAAAGAACGTGCAACGAGTCACTCTCGTATCACAGTTAACGAAGCTTTTTATTACGCAACAGCTGGCGGAGGAGAAAGTGTCAGCCTGCCAATTGGACGACTTGCAGAACATTATGCTTTTGACGCTCAAGTGATTGATACTACTGTTTCTCAAGCTTCCATGCCGATTTTTGATAAAACCGAACCGCTAGAAGATATTTTTCAAAAGTTGCTTTACTTAACAAAGCGTGAAAATATCGTTTCAGTCTGGGTACAAGGAAAACAAATTAACGAATAAGAAGGAGATTTGTCTACAAATGGAAACGACTCAAATGAATATATCAGTGAAAACAGAGGATACTGTAACTTGGAAAGAAAGTCTATTGCTTGGATTACAACACTTATTGGCCATGGATGTCTATGTTGTGCCGCTCATCGTCGCTTTGACTGTCGGCTTCTCTGCTAGTCAATCAGCCGTCCTGATTCAATCTACTTTCATCGCTGCCGGTATTGCTACCATTATTCAAACAGGTTTATTGATGAAAATGCCCGTTGCGCAAGGTGCTTCTTTTATTCCGATCGGTGCTATCGCTGGAATTACGTTAGCCAATGGTGGCGGTATGGAAGGCTGGGGTGTAGCAATGGGTNNGTTCCACAAATTCATTGACTCTTTTGTACCCTCTATCGTAGGAGGGACGATTATTTTTTGTGTTGGTCTGTCTTTGATGCCAGCTGCGGTGAACGACAATATTTACAACAGTGCTGTCGGATCGATCGGCCAAAATATTTTCTTGGCACTTATAACGGGTGCCATTATGATTGGCTGCTCTATTTTGGGGAATCGTTCATCTAAAAGCGGACGCATTTTTCGCGTTGCTTCTGTAATCATTGCACTCTTTGCGGGTAGTATTCTGGCTGGTTTTATGGGCATGTTGGATTTAACTCCAGTCGCTGAAGCTAAATGGTTTTCTATGCCGCAGTTTGTCTTCAAAGATTTCACTTTTTCTTTTGATTTTTCCGCGGTGGTAACTATGCTGATCATTTATCTTGTCCTAATGGCTGAAACAACCGGTACTTGGTTAGCTGTTAGTAACGTCACTAAAANNAATCGCGGAGTTATTGGTGAAGGTTTGGGTTGTATGGCAGCAGCACTTTTCGGAACTACTCCTGTAACGGGTTATTCTTCAAATGCCGGCATCATCACGATTACCGGTATTGCCAGTCGACGAGTTTTTATAGCTGCAGGCGGATTGTTCATCGTTTTTGGATTGTCGGGCAAATTATCTGCGATTATCTCTTCTATTCCTTCTGCTGTCATTGGCGGTGTGTTCGCGCTTATTTGCGGAGTCATTGCAATGAGCGGCTTCCAAGTCCTAAAACAAAAGCAGCTTGGTCAAAAAGAAATGTATGTCATCTCCATTCCCATCCTATTGGTCATCGCTTTGACCTTCTTACCAGCTGATTACTTAAGCACTTTACCAACTATGATTCAATATCTTTTTGGATCTCCAATCGCCATTGCTTCTTTAACCGCCATTATCCTGAATAAAGCATTGCCGGAAAATTAAATAAACATTAAGACCAAGACACTTTAGTCTTGGTCTTTTTCTACCTATACAATTCAGCAATTTCAGTTTTCATCTATGGTTTATCTTTCCATGGGATAATTTTAAAATTACCAACAGACATTCCTTTTAGTACTATTGGTTGACAGTTTTTTATCTTCAATCGCAAGGTTTCCTCCTGAGTTAGATTAGTCAAAAGCATGATAATTATGNNGCTTGAAGTCAAACTCGTTAAAAAAATTAGCAACTCGTTTTAACACATCTGCATAATTTTCTCCATTTGGCGCTTTCTCAGTAAAGCTATGAGAAAAGTTAGTAGTACTAATAAATTTCATATGATCAACTAATTCATGCTTAAATTTCCCTTCAAATATTCCTAAAGATCTTTCAGATAATCGAGAGTCTTGAATTAACTTATCTGTTTCAGTAACTAAATAGGCTGTTTCGATTGCTCTAGTAAGATCTGAAGAATAGACACTATCGAGATTTTCAAATAGTTGTTTGCTTTTTAAAAGTTTAGCCTGCATTTTTCCTTTCTCAGTTAACGGAGTATCATATTGTCCAGTATATAACCTTCCTAAAGAAGGATCATTATTAATAATATTAAATTCAGATTCACCATGCCTTACTAAGATAATTTCCACTTAAAGGTGCTCCTTTGGTTATTTGTATATATTCATTAATAAAAAGTCTGCCAAATATCGAGTTTAAATAGACTCTTATCTATTATTAATTATTACATGCAGCTTTATCGTCTTCATTATGCTGAATGATCCAAGTTTAATATGTAGTAATTTGATTTAAACAGTTTAATAGCTTTAATTTATCTTCTTCTAGATTAACTTTAAAATAAACAGCTCTTAAATAATTTCGTATGTTACTGATTGCCCGAGTATCTAAATAACTATAAGTATTCTTTGAGAAACACTTGTCAATCAAATGATTTAGTGTATGAAGGTGCTCTTCTGGCAATCCATAGCGGTTGATCAACGCACCAAATGGAATTGACAATCTTTCCAATTCATCATCTTCATATACAAAAGGAGTAGTTACACAAAATAATAGAGCCTCTAACACCCTCTCAAAAAATATTGGCTGAAATAATGGATGAGTAATTAATTCGTCTAATAAATCAGCACAATGTGCAATCGAATGTGCCCATCCTTTGTTGATAGTAAACCCGCGTTTATCTTGCTCATTTATAAGATAAAAACACACTTTTTCTAAAATAAAATGTATTTGGCTTTCTTCAAGAAATCTGTTCTCTTTATCTTTATTGATTAAAACGCTTAGAGCAAGTGCTGAAAATGAGCGCGTATAGACTGAATCATCATTATCAGAACCAATTTTATAGAGTAGATATTGGTGAGAAGTCAATTGATTAAATAGTTCTTTTAATTCTTGGTTACTTAAATAATCTTTATTAATCAATTCTACAAAAGCGTTATAAATCAATTTATCTCTAATATACGGATCTACATTGCCTATATTTAATAACATTTCTTTTAAAATTAAACTGCTGTTGCTATAATCTTTTTTCTCTAATTTATCGACTAACATTCTTCTCTCCTCTCACAAAATAGCTAATTTTTTTGTATTAAACATAAATAAATTTCTTTAACAGAAAAAGGCGAAACTTCTTTCCATTGGTTTAATTGGGGTTTCCAAGACAACTAAGGTATGATAAACCTTGTTATATTAAGTAAAAAAATAGTTATATTACATAGGTCTATAACGAACTCTTTTTAATAAGGTTTCGTTATAGGCTTTTTTATCCAAATTTTTAATTATGTTGCCTTTTCAAGGCTGAGTAAATTATTGAAAAAATAATATATAGCATCGTAACACCCATGCTGTCTTTGAAATATCCCAAAGGATAATAATTTCCATTCATAAGATACTGAATGCCGCCTATAATAATAAATTTCCAGATCAATACAGATAGAAGAACAAAAATCCAACTCTTCTTCATACATTTACCATCCTATCGCTTTAAAACTTCTTCCATATTCGTTAACAACAGCTAAGATAATTACTTCTTGTCTTTTTTCACACTATTTCTAGCATCTCCGTCTTTATAAATGTATAAGGTAATAAGCGCCCCTAGCGCTGATACTATAAAGGTTAAAAAAATTTCGCCTACACTTTTTCCTTGTAAAATTCGAAATAGCCCCATAACAAGCCCGAATAGCAAAGATTGAGTTCCTATTTTCACGCAGCTCCCTCATTTCTAACTATTAAAATACTATCTTTAAAACAGAGGTTCTTCTTGATTAGATAATTCAAGAACAAAAGGATATAAGCAAATATACAATATTCCGCTTCCTATTATTAATCCTATCATCATTAAAAGTGATATATCCAAAAAAATATTAAGCAGCAAAGGAAGTAAAGGAAGCATAGAAAATAAAAGACTCCACTTTCTTGTTTTTAAAGAAGTATACTGTTTTTCTCCACAATAAGGACACTTCATTGCTGGATCTGTAGTAAAAGTTTTTTTGAATGTTTCTTTCCAACCCCATTTGTTCTTACAATTTTGACAAGTTGGCACTAACAAGACCTCCTTTTATTTCTTGAAATGCGTTATTCTATTTAGCTAAAGAATTTATAAAAACACTTTTCAAAACTCGCTCTTTTTGAAAAGGTTCATTACTATTATGTATAAAAGGACAGTGAAAGTTTCTAATTCCTCTGATTTCAGTATAAAGGAAGACAGGTGCTTTTTAAAATAAGTTAACTCTTTTGGACATTTTGCACCTTAATGTATCCCTACTTATAAATAGCTATTATCTTCCATGTAATAATCTACATAGCACCTAACCGCTTGTAACTCAAATTAAGGTATACATATTTTTTAAAATTATTTGGAACGTCACTTCTTATCATTATCGCTTGGCTCAAATTTTGCAATCAAAAGCGTAGACAAAATCAAAATTACTCCAACCGCGATAAGAATGCCTGAAGGAATAAATGATATATAAGGGAATTGGCCAGCAAACTGATAAAATTGTAACCCAATAAGAATAGACATCAATCCTAGAATAAACATCACCATTAAGTTATTCTTCATTTTTATCATTCCTTTTTAAATTCTACTCTAGAATTTAGCTGATTTAATGTTTCGCTTAATAATTAATAATCAACTGTTAGTTTTGTATTTGTTGAAAATAGATAAGAAAGCTCACTACAGTCAATAAAATTAAAATAGCTAAAGTGATTAAAGATTGACTAGTTAAAGAACTGGTATGTTGCTGTTCTGCTTTATAGTGAGGATTAACTCTCTTAATATTATAATCCGTATTTGTGCTCATAAAACTCCCGCTAGGTAAATTAAACAACAGTAAAATAATATACAGGATACCCGCCATTAAACTTATATGTACGTTCCAAATAATATGCGCCAGTGAGGCTAAAACAATTGGAATCATAATTAGTAAAACTAGATTTATTAGTTTCTTTTTCAAAATAGCTACTCCTCCATCTTTAAAATGTCTAGATTTTTTGTATTAAATAGAATTAGCATCCCTTTAACTTACATTTGTTATTAAGTTTATCATAACACTTACTTTACCGATTCTTTCAAAATGTTACTATACTCACAACTTTTTACTGGTATTTCATTTTCTGTATTAGTAAATACACTTTACTTATTTAAATAAAATCGGTTTGTTTGAGATAGTTTGCTATAATAAGCATTATATAAAGTAAGAAAAGGAGAATACGTATTATGACTTTTGATATTCAAAAACTTAGCCAAAATAACGCTGAAGTTATTGCAGATGAGTGGAAATACCCAGGGGTTTATGCATTCTATGATATGACTTCTGATCCAGAAGATTATGAAGAACTCCTTACTCCAAGTTTAAGAAAGAACAACTATTTTCAAGTGATGGAAGATAATCACTTATTTGGTTTTTTTGTTGTTGAAAAAGCTTCTGATAGCAACGATATTGTAGAGATGGGTTTAGGAATAAAACCAGAACTGACTGGGAAGGGGTTGGGACAGAGTTTTCTGCTCGAAACCCTTGACTATATCCGCAAACATTATTCTGCTAAAACAGTTCGGTTAGGAGTTGTTTCGTTTAATGACCGGGCAAAAAAAGTGTATGAAAAAGTCGGCTTCAAGCAAACAAGGATTTATGACCAGCCGACAAATGGAAGTGTCTATCCGTTTATTGAAATGAAAATGGAACTTTAAACAGATCTTTTGTTGCATGATGTAAAAATAAAGTCTGTTGTACGTCTCTAAAATTGAAACCAAAATTAATATTAGAGGCGTTTTTATGCAAGCTTACAAAAATAAAACCATTAATTTTTCATCATAATACTGATTCTCATATTTTATAGCCTTTGCTTCAGTTCCAAATACTTTAAAGCCAAGCCTGCTATATAGTTGCTTAGCGGGTAGATTAGTTGAAACAACTGTTAAATTAATTTGCTCAAGTCCGTCCCATTTTCTCACGAGTTCAATCATTTCTATCAATAAACAATTGGCCACACCTTGACCACGACTAGCAGCAGAAATATAAAGACCAATAATCTGCCCTTTATGCTGCATTTTTATACTAGTCTCACGAATAAATGTAACTATTCCTATCAATACATTACTCTCATCAAACGCACCTAGAGTGGTTCTTTTTTCCGATGGTACCATTCGTTGTTTAATTTCTTCAATTGAAAATTGCATTTCTCTTTCATAAGTTGATCCAAAAGCTTCAGGATTCGTTGTTAATGCAGTCAGTCTCAGTACTTGATACATCTCTGCATCCTTTTCATCTAATACACGGATAAATATATAAATTCCTCCTTTTTATTGTAATAACTTAATGATTAATCTCATTATAGTATAACAAACGCGAGATAATTATAAAAATTCTCTTAACAGAAAATATATTTAATAAACCTAGATGATTTTTTTTAAAAAAAAGAATTCAATTCTCATAGAATGCTGGTACACAATTTTAATCAAAGCTCACGTATATGATACAATAACTACTGGAGGTAAATCATGGATAGAAAACGATATAATCCTAAGGTAGCTATTCATCCAATAAAGCCAAAAGATTTGGAACTTATTTGGAAAATAGCTTATGGACAGAAAGAAAATGCTTGGATGAACTGGAACGGACCTTATTTTAATAATCCGGTTTATGAAAAAGAAGAATTTATCAATAAAGTTGGAAAAAAATGGATTGAGGGTGAAACTGCTTGGTGCATTGCATACAACAATGAAATTATCGGAACCGTTTCTTATTATTACGGAGATGGAGAGTTAAAAAGATGGCTTGAAGTTGGAATTTGTATCTACGATTCGGAGTATTGGAATAAAGGAGTTTCTACTATTGCTCTAACATTGTGGATTGATCATTTATTTGGACATGTAACTGATTTGCCTCATATCGGCTTCACTACCTGGTCTGGAAATAAAGGGATGATGCGTGTAGGTGAAAAAGTTGGGTTATCTTTAGAAGGAAGAATAAGAAAAGTACGGTATTGGCAAAATCAATATTGGGATTCTATCAAATATGGAGTCCTTCGTGAAGAGTGGAATGTTTTAACAAATAAAAAATATTAACAGCAATAAGACGTGGATATCAAAGGAAGCTGTTTTTTGAACTTTAAGCGATATCAATGCTTTTATCTCCATACATTCATTTACTTAATATCGTGAATCTAGAATCGGACTAATCCATGTTAAATTTAGTTAAAAGTCATACCGATTAACTAATTATTAATATAATTAAAATATTTAATTCCATCTGCGCCAATCGTAATATCAAAGGATAATTTTTGCTGTGAAGTAAATGAGATATAGTCGCCTTCATATTCGCCAAAATTATAGCTGAAATTATTTTTTTCAGGATATCCATATAGATAACATACGACTTTTTCGTCTTTAACAAATACAATTTGATTCATATTGTCATTTACAGTTTCACTTATGTTATCCCATTTATATCCAACAACTTTATATATGTTTTCTTTTGTAGTATATGGTGGAAAGCTATAAAGGGTGTCCCATTCAAAGGGAGTCCATTTTGAAAAGTCGTTAATAACCGTAGGACCGCTTATACTCTCAATTGAATCTTCTAATTGACTAGCATTTATATCCCATATATCTTTTTTGAATGGACCAACGATAAAAATTAGTGTAATAACTATACCTGTTAAAATAGTCCACAAAAGTGTATTCTTTTTTTTCATAAAGATCTCCATTCTAGTATAAATATCTTCGTTACAGCGTACTTCTATCATAAACTTTATTCTCTTTTAATTCTATACTTGTGCTATAACTATTAAGTTATTCCTGATATATGAAATTGGATAGAATCATATAGCACAATCAAAAAAGCCATCTAACGCTCCAGTAAAAAGTGTTAGATGGCTTTTTGATTATTTTATCTGATTTTCAGCAATTTTACAGACGGTTTCTTTGTCTCTTTTTCCGATAACAACAATTTGGATGACTTTAACTTTACCTTGTACTTCTCTNNGCCATGTAATGGTTGACCACCATCCATACCACGCACTTTAATGCGATTAAGAGCTTTATCAACAAAGATCTTTTGGCTATCGTCAAGCTTATTATAATCACCTTTTAAATATTCTCTCCATTCAATCTGGTACAAATGCTACTCCCATCCATCTTCTTCGTCGATAGTAGGCACTTCGTTTGCTATTGCTCCACGTACTTCACTATCAGAAAAAGTAGCTACTTTTTCATTCAGTAATCTTTTTTCGGCAAGTAAATCGGCAATTTGATCATATAGATCCTCCACTTTTACGAGAAATAAGTTTTTCTTTTCTTCCACTAGGAAGGAACTTAGTAAATTTCTTTTAAAAAAGAGAAAAAGGAGAAAAAATGTTTCTATATGAAATTCTATGAATGATCTAGGTTTTACATTGTTCTATACAATTCGTACTTAGTAGTATAGTGAAATAGTGAAATTTTCATTAGTTGTATAAAAATAGCGAATTGTGGTATAATCTAAATGAAAAGGGGATACGCGACAACGTATCCCCTGGTAGTAGAACCGTTAAAGACGGTGACTTAGTTAATAATGAATAAAAATAATCATCTTAACCCGTCAAAGTTAAAAGATGATTATTTTTTTTGGTTAAATTTCAGTATTTCAACAATCAACGCAGCGAATAAGATCGCTAGCGTTAACGTTTCATATACCGTCAAAGCTATTCCTTTCCAGGAGTACAGCCATTCACCATAGGCCTCACCCCTTTTTCCAAGAGATTAGCCACCATCTTTAGACTTTTCTACGGCTCTAATTATATCATATTGTGCCTATCTATTCATTACTAGAATGACTTAAACTCTTTCCACCTGCGATAGAAACTTGCTTCGCTAATTCCAGTTATTTGGTAGATCTCCTTTACTGTTTTGTTCGTATTGTTGTTCGCAATTCGTTTGCATGGTTTATACTTGCATGACTGTTGGTATATTTTTTTCTTTCTTCTCTTGTATACTCCTTTTCTTCGCTAAAGCAATTCCGTTCCATTGTTTTTCTTTTTCGCTACTCCTGTTATCTTCTCAGAAATAATTTTATCTACGCCAAAGTGTTCTAATTCATCGATCTGGGTGGCAAAATTTTGACTCTTTGCACTCACCCTTGCATAACCATAAATCATAAGAAAACTCCTTAATCTAGTACTTATTGTATCAGGATTACTAAATGCAGCACAATGGACTAAATTAGGAAATGCTCCAGAAGCTGCTGTTGCAAAAAAATAGAATACAAGTAAAAATGGTTGGGTAGAATTTTATATGGGCAAAGGGTATAATACAGCAGAAAAATATGTTGCAACTAAATATAAATTTAAGTAGCTATAGCTATATAGGTTAGGAGCGAGTTTATGTTTAATAATCATAAAGAATTTACAGAAAAACACCCGTATGTTTATGTCATACTAATAATGGCATTTACTAGTTTTATTGGTATTTCAATAGAGTATATAGTAAATAAAAACTTTATCGGTGGAGGATTATACACCGCTATTGCACTTACTTTAATAGAACTTTTAAGAGTCAGACAAAGAAATAAAGAAAAAAATTAATTTTTAATTGTCATTTACAGCTTTGATTGACATAATTGCCAGTAAACTAAAAAGCTCCGCCACAATAAAAGTGACAGAGCTTTTTAGTTTAATCAGTAGCAGTCTTACAAAATCCCTTTTTTTGCAGTTCATCAAAAAAAGGGAACTATGATTGGCGGTGGTTCATAAACTAGTGATTTTCATCAGTCTTCAATCTGATCAAAGTCGTTTCTTTTTTGACGGACCTCTTTAATAATATGATGAATATCGTCAGTTGATAGACTAGAAGAATGAGCAGCTAATTGGCTGAACACTACTTCTGCCTCTTGACGATTCGAAATAACGTCATGACTAGCCAAATAGAATGCCAAATGATCAGCTACGTCATTAACTTTATCGCTTAATTTCAATGTATCAATGTCCTCTTGAAACTGTTCTGCATGTTGAAGGACTATTTATAATAGTTAAAATTGTATATCTATAGCCTTGTTAAATCAAGGGAGTGATAATAATTATCTTGATCTTTCAACAGAGAATACACGATGGTTTATAGCAGAATAAATGGCTGCTGTACCTAATAATATCGCTGAAATAATAAATGAAATGCGTATATCCCATATTTCAGCAAGAGCACCAAACAGTAAAGAAGAAATGGCAAATAATAAAGACACCAGTGCACTTTGTACGGCATAAATCTTAGGAAGTTCTGCAGTACTAGCTGATTTTTGAAGAAAAGTATTCAAAGCAATGTCTTTTAATTGTTGAAAAACTCCATTGAGTCCTGCAAAAACGAGGGACAACCAAGCAATTGTTGTTAAACCAAAAAGAAGTGTTAGGATACTGATGCCAAAGGAAAAAGTAATCAAAACATACTTGAGGTTTTTTTCGAATGCCAAAGTAAAGCGGGAGCATATAATTCCACCCACAACCATTCCAACAAAAAACGAGGTATTGATATATCCCCACCAAGCCTCAGATTTACCAAGAACGTCACTCACGAAAACGTAAAGTATAGAAGCAACCCATACAACATTTGCAAAAGCTTCAAATACTATAATCACATGAAGGCTTTTGTATAAAGGATTTCGCCAAACGATTTGCCAGCCTTCTTTTAATTCACCGCTTTGACGACCATCGGAAATTTTTCTTTGAAATTGGATTGGATCAACAATTCTAGTCATCAGTATAGTAGCTATTAGATACAACACTACTGTAACTAAAATGACGTTTTGACCGCTTAAAAGAGCAACAACTAATCCACCAACTGCCCATCCTCCTAAATTGACCGTTTGGTTAATAATAGAGAAAAAACTATTAGCTTTTACCAGCTCATTTTCCGCAACTAAACGCGGTAACATGGCTTGGCTGGCTGGCGCTGCCCATCCGTCTAAGAATGCTATCACAAATACAAAACTGATTAGCACAAGCACGTTTGACGTTGCATCTAACGCTAAAATAATCGCTAGAAAGAATAGGAAGAGCGTCTTACTTGCCTGCGAATAAACGAGCAGTACTTTTAATGAATAACGATTTAATAATAGCGGAGAAAGCAATCCACTAATAAAACGGCCAAACATATTGAAAAATGGGACTAATGCTAATACGAATGGTGATTCTGTTGAAATATACAAAATTGATATAAGTCCAACAATATAAAAAATATCACCTAAATTGGCCAATGATTGCCCAACCCAAAGAAAACGGAAAGATTCACTCTTCATCCTTACTACCCCTTTATAATTAAAATTTGTGTCTTATTGTCACAGGGTAGTGTTTACATGGGTCTTATCCCTCCTAAAATCTGTTATTATTCTTTACAAAGTCAAAAAATAGTAAAAATTAACTCATTAAGTATGTAGAATAAATAAAATTTATAGGGTAGTAAGAATGAATTACGTGTTACTAGTATACAATAAGTAGGATCACTATGGTTGCTTTTTGATTAAACTACTCTAACTTCTATTTCGATACATGGGATTAAATAATATCGTAATCCATGATAATTTTTTATGCTTCTAAAAATAAACAATCAAAACTTTCTATAGGGTTATTAACTATTCTTTTCGATTCTTTAAAGTTTATGGATTGTTGTAAAATTGCATTAATATATTATTTCTACTATAACTACTTAAAACAAATTGTTTATTGAATAACTACCAGATATAATACTAATTTGATATTCAAATAAATAGATTCTAATATCTTGATAAGAAAATATAATTTTTTATTAGTTACATGTATGAAATTCTATAAGGCAATGTATGTATCCAGAATGTCATTAAATCAAGGTTATTTTCCTCCAAAAAACACGGACACAAATCTCTCATATCTTCTGTATCTAGTTCTTATTTTCGTTAATAAACAGATATAAAATTCCTTCAAACATGTTCTGGAGTCTGCAACCATGTTAACTTTGCTCACATTTCTTTTACTAATACAAGTCTTGAATTCATTTAATTAATGGCTAAAATAAGTAATACAGTTTGTGGAGATATTGGTCAATTCTCTTGGCCAAAAATATATGTCATAGGATACGTCTACCATCTGAAAAAATATTCCGGAGGGTAAAAAAAATGCATAAAGAAAATCGATTGCCTCAATCTCCAAAAGAAGGCATACTATTTATGGTGATTATATCGGTTATTTCGGTAAATATCATAGCTCCTACTATTATGATGTTGGGACAAGGATTCAACATTGAAAATTATTTAGAAACGTTACGGATTATCCCATTCATGTGGGTCATTATCGTATTACTGATAACGCTGGTCGCAGAGCCTATAGTTGGTAAAGTAATGCCAAAGTTCTTAGGTGAAACCGATGGGTTCAATGCTCATATACTGTTGAATACTTTTTTAACAGTTACAGTTATATCTGTTTGTATGTCAATAATAGGTCCATGGGTTGGTATGAGAGAAATAAGCATAGAGCCTTTCCAAAGCTTCTTTCCCAATTGGTTCAAGAACTTTGGTGTGGCGATTTGGGTTGAATTGCTAATTGCACAGCCTATTGCAAGATTTGTAATGTGTAAGCTGCATATAAAGCAAAAAAACAAAAAAGAGACTACTTATTTTTAACCCTTCCAAGAACACTGTATTTAAAAAGTTCATTTTTTCTAGAAGATAAACGCAAATATTTATTTTTTTATAAATTAAATAATAAAGTATACTCTGTATAGAATATATGAAATTGGATAAAAACGTATATCAAGAACCTTAGGTAACTAGGGTTCTTTTTGTATAATGAGGTCCAATACATAGTTCACATAATTTCGTGGAATAATTGGTGTAATCATATATTTGTTTAGTGAGAAAAAGATCCGTTCAATGAATTAGAACATCTAACTCTCATGGTCACAGCATGAAACTAACAATTTTTTATTCTGTTTAAGGCGGTATACAAAAATATCTTATTTAGTATTTTGAATTAGCCAAATCATTAAACTTAGCTGTCTTAGTATGTTAAGGTTATCTTATCACTTAAATTCTGTTATAACACTATTAATAGTATAGAACCTAATGAAAGGACTGCATTGATTTGGCTTTCAATTATTTAGAACAATACAAAAGATTGCTTTCCATAGCTGAGGCTGGGCTTTTTTATGGTAAAGATGCCTTCGATAAAGAACGATATGAAGAATTAAAAGAGATAGCATTGACATTAATAAGCGATGTGAGCAATGAACCGATTGAAAAGCTGGAAAGTATCGTTTCTGCTAATGAAGGATACCCGACTCCTAAAATTGATGTTCGAGCTTATATTAAAGAAGGTAACAAAATATTGCTCGTAGAAGATTTCCCCACAAAAGAATGGGCTTTGCCTGGTGGTTATGCAGAAATAGGATTAACGCCTAAAGAAAGCATTATAAAAGAAGTATTTGAAGAAACGGGTTTAATTGTTGATCAGTGTGATTTAATTGCTGTCTTCGATACTAATTTACGAAAAGATATCCCCCAACTGTTTCAATATTATAAATTGGTTTTTTCTTGTACTGTCGCTGGCGGAACATTCAAAGAAAACATTGAGACTTCTGATGTCGGCTTTTTTGATTTAGAAAACTTGCCTAAATTATCAAAAAATAGAACGACTAAAGAACAATTGCTTGAATTGTCTACTAGTACAAGTATTTATTGTGAATGATTCTAGTTGTTTTACATAATCACTAGAATTGCCGAATCTGCTCCTAAAACTAAGAAACAGTTCCTTTTACAAAAATAAAAAAATAGACCATTTCATTCAACTCTGCTTCTTTATTGCTTCTCTTCAGCACCGATGTATGTAACCCTGAATCCTCACTCATATGATTGACACTATAAAAAACTACTAATAGGTAGTTTTTTTATTTTCCTTCTATTCTAATTGACAGATAGTGATCCACTTTAGCAGTTCAATAGAAAATTTTATTTTATACTAAAACGATTCAACTTAATCAGCAAAAAAAATTTAATACCTGAAGTGCTTGTCTTCTCAACATTTCACAAACAAATCACAATTTATCTGGAACTTCAAGAGTGATTTAACACTACATATGGTGTACAATGGATTCGAAACAACACTATATGGTATAAAAATAAAAAAACAACTCTATTACATACTATTTAACAAAGCTTAATTAATACGAGGAGTGATTGATGTGGCAATGAACGTATCGACCGATGTAACAGTAAATATCAATAAATTAAATGAGGATATTCAAGCTTTTCCTCAAGTTCATCCAATTACAGCAGACATGTCGCTAACACATATGGGGGTTTCGCGTCTTGTTATGCTGGATCGCTATGCTTTTAAAGATACTTCCAAAGTGACTCTTTCTGTTGGAGATTTAGTTGTATTAACAGTCAAGCCTGATCCTAGCTACCCAACTCGCGGTACAGGTTTTGTGACTCAAATCAATTATGAAAACCATACTGCTCAAATTTTGATAGAAGAAGAATACCGTGGGGCTATTGAAAATCCAGATGAACAAGAAACAGGGATAGTCACTCGTGATTTAGATGCCATTGAGAAACCCTTAGAAATTTATTACGAGCAAATCGCGAAACGCAATGCCACGGGACTGGCGGCAGTTGAAAAAACAGCTGAACAGCGTGAAGCTTCTTATCATCGCTTNNTTTACAATGAATTGGCGAAGTTAAACTTTATTCCTGCTGGTCGCGTTTTATACGGCGCAGGTTCGGATACTGAAGTCACGTATTTCAATTGTTATGTGATGCCTTTTGTCCCTGACTCACGTGGCGGAATTTCAGA
>DIDU01000119.1:15979-20776 GCA_002418295.1 Carnobacterium sp. UBA5792
GTGGTGGTGTCGGAACAAACGGTTCTACTTTACGCCCGCGCAATTCATTGGTTCGCGGTGTAAACGGCAAGTCATCAGGTTCTGTTTCGTGGTTAGATGATATTGCACAATTGACTCATTTAGTTGAACAAGGTGGCAGTCGTCGTGGTGCTCAGATGATTATGCTGTCTGATTGGCATCCAGATATCATTGAATTCATTATTTCTAAAATGCAGAATCCACGGATCCTCCGTTATTTGATTGAAAATACAGCAGATGCCCAAATCAAAAAATTAGCTTCTGAAAAATTAAAATTTACGCCTTTTACTGAGCGTGAAGCAGCTATGTACCAAAATATCTTGAATTATAAANNCTTTACAAGAAGTTGAAGATAAAGTTAGAACTGGCGGAACATATGGAGTTCATCATCCCGACTTCTTATCAGGCGCCAATATCTCTATTTGTTTAACCGATGACTTTATGCAAGCTGTTGAAAACGATGAAGAGTATGCCCTGCGTTTCCCGGCTGTTGAATCTTATAATGAAGCTGAAATGGCTTTTTATGATGCGTATTGGACAGAAGTCGGCGATGTGCGCGAATGGGAAGCCAGCGGTCGTGCAGTCCGGACTTACCGGACGATCAAAGCTCGCGAACTATGGAATTTGATCAATATCTGTGCCACTTACTCTGCTGAACCGGGCATCTTCTTTATCGACAATGCCAATAAAATGACAAATGCAACAGCTTATGGACAAAAAGTAGTCGCAACAAACCCTTGCGGCGAACAACCATTAGCTCCTTATTCGGTTTGTAATTTAGCTGCGATCAATTTAGCTGAAATGGCGGATAAGGATGCCGAGACCGTCGACTTTGCTAAATTAAAACAAACCGTTAAAACCGGTGTGCGGTTGCAAGATAATGTGATTGATGCAACGCCATACTTTTTAGAAGACAATGAAAAACAAGCATTAGGCGAACGTCGAGTAGGACTTGGCATTATGGGATTAGCTGATTTACTGATTTATACCGGAAAAGAATATGGCTCTCCTGAAGGAAATAAATTAGTCGATCAGGTATTTGAAGCTATCGCTGTGACCGCTTATGAAACATCCATTGAATTAGCTAAAGAAAAAGGCAGCTTCCCCTTCTTGATTGGCAAAACAGAAGAAGAAACCGCTCAATTGCGTGAAAACTTTATCAACACCGGTTATATGAAAAAAATGCCAGAACACATCCGTCAAGACATTTTAACTTATGGGATCCGCAACTCTCATCTGCTGACAGTTGCTCCAACAGGTTCAACTGGTACGATGGTTGGGGTATCAACTGGATTGGAACCTTACTTCTCTTTCAGTTACTTCAGAAGTGGTCGTTTGGGCAAATTTATTGAAGTCAAAGCTGCGATTGTAGAAGACTACTTAAGCCGTCATCCAGAAGCTGATCCCGACAATTTACCGAATCAATTTGTTTCAGCGATGAGTTTGGCCCCGGAAGCACATGTCGATGTCCAATGCGTTATCCAACGGTGGGTGGACAGTTCGATTTCTAAAACCGTTAATGCTCCTCGCGGCTATAGCGTGGAACAAGTTCAAAGCATCTATGAACGCTTATATAAAGGCGGTGCAAAAGGCGGAACGGTCTATGTTGACGGCAGTCGTGATTCTCAAGTATTGACACTAAAAGCTGAAGAAAATAATTGGGAATCCGATTCAGATTACACCGAAAAAGCTGACCCTGTCGCTGTAAATACAGCTGAAAATACAGTTGGAAATGAAGTAGGCGATACTTGTCCGATCTGTCGACAAGGAACTGTCGAAGATTTAGGCGGCTGCAATACCTGCACCAATTGTAATGCCCAATTAAAATGTGGTTTATAAACTAAGCAAAAAGCATCGAATTCAATGAATTCGATGCTTTTTTAGATTTGATTGACAACTTCTCACTTATAACTAGATTAACAGATGGACATGTCTTTTTACATAGCACCTGCTATGTTAGGCAGGATTAATCAATAACATAATTCCTAACAGAATAACTAAAACAAAAACGTAACGTTCAAATTTATAAGTTGGGATTCTGCCATAGATAAATTTCCCCAGTAAAATAGCTAGTCCAATTGCCGGCAAAGAAAAACCATATAAAACCAATAATTCTTTAGACCAGAAGCCGCCCATAAACTGACCAATAATAATCAATGAACTGGAAATCAAGAAATGTGCCTGCAGAGTTTCTCTAAAGACCTCTGGTTTCCATTCTCGCATTGTGCCATAAACAACAATAGGAACTCCATTCATATTATAGGCACTGCCAAACATGCCTGCTGCAAAACCAAAAGGCAACGACCGAACAGGTTTATTCAGCCCTAATTGTGGTTTTGACTGTCCAATCTTATTTTTAGCTAAAGAATAAATACCATAGGCAATCAGAAAAATTCCTAGAATATACGTAATCACGGTATTAGGAGCGAATTTAACTAACACCAAACCCACTGGAATACCCACTAACGTGCCAATAGAAAGTTGTTTCAGAACTGGNNGAGGTAGACAAATTAATTGGCAATAAAGCCAATAATGGCATACTGACAATCGAATCCCCAAAACCAAAAACTGCCCGCATCAGCGAGCCCAGAAAAACTATCCCTACTACTAATAAAATAAGTTCTGTATCCATGGAAGACCCCTTTACTATATAATTGTGCTTCTTTCTTTATCGAAACTTATTATTGATTTGCCTTATTCTATATTGGCAAATTTCTAACCTTTTTAGGATTATAAACCTGCAACCATTTTTCAGCTTCATTTATCATCCAATTTCCCATTTCATTTAAAAAAACAAGGATTTCATCAGCATTTCTACTTGGTTTAATAGCATACTTAAGTGCTTGTCTCAACTCATTTTCCTTCTCTGGATAATACTTAGAAAATGCTTTATAAGCTGGGAATAAATCTCTTGTATACTGATGTTCTTCCTCTATCACAAGTGCAAGCCCTGCTCTAACAATAATTTTCATTATCCATCCGCAGCAGTCTAAAATATCTTCAGTATCTTCATTGCCCTCGAGTTCTTTCATTGCTTGCTCCACTTGTTCCTTTAGATTGACGAGGTGTTCATTCCCCAGTGTCTTGTCTGCTTTGTAATTAGGTAAATCGTTCTTTAAATCTTTTCCAAATACACAAACACTATGCGTTTTTATCATAAATGGAATAATTGAAAAAGTAGTGGTGTCTAAAATGTCTTCAATCGTATAAAAGCTAAACTCCACTCCATTTACAAAATCAACTTTTTTATTTAATTCTTGCTCAGCCTCGTTTACCCAACTTAAGTCAATATCATTAGTATCTCTATTGGTAATCGCAATTGTATCCAAGTCCGAAACGTTAGCGATACCTAAACCACGAGGAATTGAGCCCCTAACATACACACTATGTAAGTCCGTTTTTAAGTGGCTTTGATACTTTTCTATTACCTCTTCTATTATTTTGTAGTACTCAGGATCAATCTTCTGCAGATTTGAATCATTGATTATATAGCCGTTATCATCGGTTGGNNATAGCTTTCAACATATCTCCCCTTTTACCTAGTTTCAGGAATCTACCCCATTAGTTGGATAAGAACGGTTCCTTATATCGTAAATTTAGATAACTTAAGTTTAGCATAAGTTTCACTATTTTATCTTAGCTTTCTTTTCATTTAACTTACCTATTATTGTAAAGGCTATTTTACTTTTTCCAAAAATTTGGATTGAACTAGTTAAATAGACGATTAAGGAAAATCAGCACCCTCTACTAGTTAACTTAATCCCAAATCCTTTCTATTCCTTTATTTGTTTGCCCAAAAAACCACCACTATTCATGGATTCATCATGTACATTTATCTACAAAATAAGCTATACTTAGATGTGTAATTAAAATTGCTAGCGTCAGGAATCAAGTAAATTTTTTGAAGAATGCTTCTAAACTTAGTTTACCGACAAAGCAGCTTTATTGCATATTAAACCTGAGTGCAGCAGGTAACTTTTTGGGAGATGACGATTATCAAAACTAAATTCAAACTACTATGGGAGCTTGGAGAAATCTACACTTCTCCGTTGAATCTTTTTTTAATCCTATTAGGAGTTTCTTTTTCAACCTATCACTATAACCATACATGGAATTGGCGTATCATCTTATACGTATTAACGATCATTTTTTTCCATGTAGCCGTTAATATCTTTAATAACTATATGGATTATAAAAATGCTTCAGATGCCCATGATTATAAAATAAAATCAAATATCATTGGAAGAGAAAACCTCGATTTAGTAGCAGTAAAGAAAACCTTTTTATTCTTTTTAGGATTAGCTTCTTTTTTCGGTCTGCTATTAGTCTGGTCTACTAATTTCAATTTAATCATATTAGGGTTAGGCATTATAGGCTTTTATGTGGGTTTATTTTACTCATCAGGACCTAAACCATTAAATAGTTTGCCGATTGCCGAGACCGTCACGTCTTTGTTCAGCGGATTTGTCATTCCTTTGATCAGTGCCTATTTGTGTTTATACGATAATGCTAGTTTTTCTTTTCAGACGGTAAAATTNNGTATGATGTTCAATAACTTACTGGCCAATAATACTTGTGATTTAGAGGAAGACATCGTGAATGGCAGAAAAACGTTAGTCTATTATTTAGGTAAAAAGAAAGCCGTCCAGTTATTTAAAATTGTATTTATTTTTAATTTTTTATGGTTGATTTTGCTGGTCTACTTAAAGTTAGCTCCATTCCTAATATTAATACTGGTTATATTGTTTCCAAGGTATTGGAAGAATTTGTCTCCTTATT
>DIDU01000090.1:0-601 GCA_002418295.1 Carnobacterium sp. UBA5792
CTAACATTCGGGGGTCAGTATACTGAGTTGATAGTCTGATTCTTTTTTCAATAATAAGACAATAAAATAACACAAAAACGGACCAGATCAGATTACACGTTAGGTAACCTGATCTGGTCCGTTTACTGTTAGAGTGAGCTATTTACGGTTTCCGAAAATGCGCAAGATGCCTAAAAATAAATTGATGAAATCAAGGTAAAGTTCTAGGGCACAAATGATTGCGAGACTGCTTACTGTAGTCGTTTCACCATATTGAGCATAAATCGCTTTACATTTTTGTGTATCATATGCTGTTAGTCCAGTGAAGATGATAACGGTAATAATCGAAAGAATAAAGTCAGCAGTTGAACTTCTCAGTAAAAATAAATTGATCACTGAAGCAATAATCAATCCAATCAACATACTGAATAAGATACCGCCTAGTTTAGATAAATCTCTTTTTGTGATAAAACCAATGGCGCTCATAACAACAAAAAGTGCAAAAGTAGAGATAAAGGCATTCAAAATACTGGCTTCAGTGTACATCAATAAAATAATAGCAAGAGTCACACCGTTAACGATCGAGTAAGCAATGAACTTTGTGGCATAATTAGCTGTATGC
>DIDU01000090.1:642-10410 GCA_002418295.1 Carnobacterium sp. UBA5792
CATTCGTAGCTTCCATTAAATTCCAAAAAGCATTAGCTATTGGAGAAAAAGTATAAAGGATGATATAGACAGTTATAGCACTGAGTAAAATTCCTCCTGCCATCCAAGCATATATTTTGGACATAAAACTGGGGAAACCACTTTTTACTTCTAATTTTTCTTCCTTCATTTTAATTGCCTCCTAACTTTTGTTGATTAATAAAAAAAGGTTTAACAAATGTATCATACGTAATTAAACGAATTTCGTCAAATAGAAGCTATTAAAAAAGCAAAAAAGAAGAGATGCAGTAAAGGATATAAATTAAAAAACAGGTATGTTAAACTATAAAAGAATAGTAAGGATAAGATAAAAGCTTAATGTGATTTGGAGGAGATAACATGTTGGAAGTAAGGAATCTTAAGAAATCTTTTGGGTCTTTAACAGCAGTTGATAATATCAGCTTTACGATTCAAGATGGAGAAATAATGGGTATGATCGGGCAAAATGGAGCTGGAAAAACAACTACTTTTCGTTTAATTTTAAATTTCCTACTGGCTGATCAAGGAGAAGTATTATGGAATGGACGTCCTTTGAAAAAAACAGATTACAATATTATCGGTTATTTGCCCGAAGAACGTGGCCTATATCCTAAAGTAACGATTGAAGATCAAATTATTTATTTTGCTCGACTACGAGGAAAAACAAAAAAAGAAATCAAACCTTTAATTGATGATTGGATGAAAAAGTTTGAAGTTAAAGGAAAGAAAACAGATAAGATCAAATCACTTTCTAAAGGAAATCAACAGAAAGTCCAATTGATTTGTACATTGATCCATCAACCTAAATTAATTATCTTAGATGAGCCCTTTAGTGGTCTCGATCCAGTCAATGCCAGCTTGCTAGAAGAAGGGATCAAAGAATTAAGAAAACAGGGATCGTGTGTTATTTTTTCCAGCCATAATATGAATAATGTAGAAGAAATTTGTGATAACTTAATTATGTTGCGGAATGGAGAAATGGTGTTGGATGGAACCGTTCGTGAGATTCGTGAGCAATTTGGTCGGACAAAATTATTCCTTGAAACAGGCATTCCAGATGAAACGCTGAGAACGATGCCAGGAGTTACGAATCTTAAGAAAACAATGGATGGCTTGACCGTTCTAGATTTATCGGACCCTGCTTATGGGAAAGAGTTGTTTGAGCTTGTAACTAAAAACGGCTATATTTCAACTTTTAGTCAACAACCCCCAACGTTGGAAGAAATATTTAGATTGAAAGCGGGTGTGCCTAATGAATAAGTNNAATCAGTCGGTTTTATTTCAATGGTCTTATCGCCAATTGTTATTTTATTGATCATAGGAGCAGTCATTTATTTTGTTGGTTCTTCTTTTAGCGAATCACCTACTATCGCATTAATTACAAACGATCAAGACATTCGGACAGCTTTAGAGTCTGAAACGGAAGAATTTAAAGTAGCCAAAAAAGTTACCTCTATTGCAGAAGCTGAAAAACAAATGAAGGCTGAGAAATTGGATGGTTATTTAGAGATTGCAATAGAAAATGATTCAATCAACGGGAATTATGTACATACATCATCAGGGCAGTCATTAGATCTATCTTCTTTACAGTCGATATTGTCTGTTACTCAATTGAATCGGACGGCATCTCAATTAGGTTTAACCGAAGTAGAAGTAGCAAAACTAATGGCACCGGCTAAGTTGGATGATAGAGTCATCCGTTTTGAAGGAGGAAACATTACCAGTCAAAATGATCAAGATACTTCTATAAAAATGTGGAGTGCCTATGTTGTAGGCATTGCAGTATTTATTTTTATTATTAATTACGCTAGTATTATTGCTCAAGAAATTGCTTCGGAAAAAGGAACGCGCATTATGGAAATCATATTGTCTAGTGTGAGTTCATCCGTCCACTTTTTTGGAAAACTAGTAGGGATTTTATTAGTTTGTTTAACACAAGTTGTTATTTACGGAGTTATTGGACTAGTTGCTTATCAATTTGGGCAATCTTTTGAACCTGTTCAAAATGTTTTGCAGGGGATTGATATTAAAGAATTGCTGCAAGGGCTATTGGGATATTCAATTGTTTATTTTGTTTTAGGGATTATTTTATACGCTGCAATAGCAGCCTTCTTAGGTTCGCTTGTTTCAAAAATTGAAGATGTCAATAAAGCAGTAACGCCACTGGTATTTCTTTCTATGATCGGCTTTTACGGCGGTATGTTTGCCTTTGCCAGTCCGACACAAATGATTGTTAAGATCGCTTCTTATGTTCCGTTGTTTACCCCAATGATCATGCCTTTTCGAGTAGCAAGTGAAACAGTTTCTACCTCAGGTAACTTATTATCCATTGCATTAATGGTTATTTTTACAATTTTGTGCTCTTATGTATCCCTTATGTTATACCGTTCTAATGTCTTGGTTTATTCAGATGCGGGAATGTTTAAAACCATGAAAGCATCGTGGAGCATCATGCGCAATGAAAAAAAGAAAGAGGCTTAAAAATTGAAACAAACACAGCAGAGTTGAGATAAAAAGTCTCATTCCTGCTGTGTTTTTTATTTCTTTTTATGTTTTGCGGATCGTGAAGGCCATTCATCAAAAACAGAAGGATCTTCCTCTTTTAAAGGAGATTGTTCTTCTAAAGCTTGCTCATCAAGAACTTCTTCCAATGTTTCATCAATAGCTTGAGCAACTGGATCAGCAAAAAGCTCATCTAGTTTTTCAAGTGCAGTTTCTTCTTGTTCATCTGCAGAAACCTTTTCCTCACCTGTTTGGTTGAAGACAAAATAAGTGTCTGGTTTAACAATTGGGCTTAGATCTTTGGTATCTTGTTGTAAAGTAATCAAGACGCTTTTTGCTTTTGATTTTATTTCGTAGATAGCTTCAGTATAAAGACTTTCTTGTTGTTGAATTTGTTCGGCTAAAAAACCAGCTTCCAAATTAAAACTAGGCTGTTTCACCATCGCTAACCGGTTTTCAACTACAGAGCCAGAAAGTCGAAAAATGACTTTATTTTTATGGTGGCTATCTACTGTTAAGGTACCGAACCCTGCTTTTTTAAAGAAAAGGACTGTATCCTGCTGATTGTTTAAAGGATATTGTCTAGCTAGCTCTTTACCAGCCCAATAAAGGATCTCATTTGTTTCCTGACCTAATAAATTGGGAATTAGTGCATCACGCATTAAAGTNNACTGAATAATGCATCGTTCCCTTCAACAAAGTTTAAATCAACTGAATGTGTTTGGTCGTCCATTGGTTTTTATTCACCTCTCTGTTTTTCCTAATCTATTATAACGTGGAATGACAGAGAAGCCTATCTTTTTGTTAGGATGCTTATCGGAACTTAATAGAAAGAGGAAGTATTTTCTTATTGTGCTTGAATTTTTCTTGAAAAAAAGCGAAGATAGAGATAAGAAAAAATTGATTCTAAATAAAGGTTGTTAAATATGAAAAAACAAGCAATAGGTTTTATTGATTCAGGTGTAGGAGGATTAACTGTCGTTAAAGAAGCTATGCGGCAATTGCCAAATGNNATTATGTCGGCGATACTGCCAGATGCCCGTATGGTCCGAGACCTGAAGACCAAGTACGAAAATTTACTTGGGAAATGACACATTTTTTATTGGATAAAGATATTAAAATGCTCGTGATTGCCTGCAACACAGCAACAGCAGCTGCGTTAAAAGATATTAAGAAAAAACTTGCGATTCCGGTTATTGGAGTGATTTTGCCAGGAAGTCGTGCAGCTATAAAAGCTACCCACACTAATCGAATCGGTGTCATCGGAACAGCAGGAACAGTTAAAAGCAATCAATACAAAAAGATGATTCGTTCGAAAGACACCAAAGCACTTGTTACCAGCTTGGCCTGCCCTAAGTTTGTTCCATTAGTTGAAAGCAACGAATACAGCAGTGCTATAGCTAAAAAAGTCGTGGCCGAGACATTGCGGCCATTAAAAAATGAAGGGCTAGATACACTTATCTTAGGCTGTACGCATTATCCTTTATTGCGTCCGATTATTCAAAATACAATGGGGGACTCCGTTACATTGATTGATTCAGGGGCAGAAACGGTTAGTGAAGTCAGTACCATTCTAGATTATTTTAATTTAGCTGTAGATAGCCAAAATAAAGAAAAAGCAGAACGCAATTTCTATACAACTGGTTCGACACAAATGTTTCATGCGATTGCTTCTGAATGGTTGCAATTAGAGGATTTAACTGTAGAACATATTACTTTAGGATAAAAAATTTGTTTAGAATAGAGGAGAAAAATGCGAACAAATACACGAAAACATGATGAGCTTCGTTTAGTAACAATAGAAACAAATTATTTAAAACACCCTGAAGGTTCGGTGCTTGTATCTTTTGGCGATACAAAAGTAATTTGCAACGCGACTGTTGAACCTAAAGTACCGCCCTTTATGCGAGGACAGGGAAAAGGATGGGTTCATGCAGAATACGCTATGTTGCCTAGAGCGACAAATACGCGAACAATTCGTGAAGCAGCTAAAGGAAAATTAACAGGAAGAACTATGGAGATCCAACGGCTGATTGCTCGTTCTTTGCGTTCTGTTATCGATTTGGAGAAGTTGGGCGAACGCTCCATTACGGTGGACTGTGACGTTATTCAGGCTGATGGCGGCACTAGAACGGCCAGCATTACTGGAGCTTTTGTTGCGTTAAAAATGGCTATTCAAACGTTGCTGGACAGCGGACAACTGACGGAAGATCCTGTCAAAGAAAATATAGCAGCTGTCAGTGTAGGGATCACAAAACAAGGAGAAGCTGTTTTGGATTTGGATTATCTAGAAGATAGTTCAGCAGCAGTTGATATGAACTTAGTCATGACAGCTAATGGCGAGTTTTCTGAACTACAAGGTACCGGAGAAGAAGCTACATTTTCTACTGATCAATTAATGGAAATGTTGGAATTGGGTAAAAAAGGGCTAAATGAATTATTCCAAATTCAAACGCAAGCCCTTAAAGAAAGCAAAGTGAAAAAAGCCATTCAAGCACCGGTTATGACGGATACTATTTTAATTGCTACTAAGAACCCTGGAAAAGCGCGCGAATTTGAAGCGTTATTTGCTAAAAAAGGGCTGTTGGTTAAAACCTTGCTTGATTATCCAGAAATTCCTGAAGTAGAAGAAACAGGAACAACGTTTGCAGAAAATGCTTTATTAAAAGCCGAAACAATTGCTGCTACCTTAAACATGATGGTACTGGCAGATGATTCTGGATTGAAAGTCGATGCGTTAGAAGGAAGACCTGGCGTTTATTCAGCTAGATATGCCGGCGAACCTAAGAGTGATGCTGCAAATAATGCAAAATTATTACATGAATTGGCTGATTTTCCACCAGCAGAAAGAACTGCTCAATTTCATTGCACTTTAGCATTAGCCTCTCCTGGAAAAGACAGTTTAATTGTTGAAGGAGAAGTCGAAGGGAAAATTTTAGGTGTTCCTCGTGGGACAAATGGGTTTGGTTATGATTCATTATTTTATGTAGCAGATCAGGATAAATCAATGGCAGAAT
The DNA here is from genome assembly GCA_002418295.1 of Carnobacterium sp. UBA5792. The sequence continues at coordinate 6,180 of DIDU01000090.1, forward strand.
TATNNATCGAGCAATTGCTTTAGCAAAATTAGAACAAGTATGGGACGAGTGGGTAGAAAATTAAACCATTAAATGAGGTGAAGGAAATGAAATTGCTAGTTGTTAGTGATAGTCATGGAGACCGTGATATTTTAGTCGATTTAATCAAACAGTATAAAGGAAAAGTAGATGCAATGATCCATTGTGGAGATTCAGAGTTGGAAGCTTCAGATTCGGTTTGGCAAGAGATGATGCCCGTCAAAGGCAATACGGACTTTGATCAGTCTTATCTGACTGAACGTGTAGAAAATATTGGTAAAGAACGGATTATGTGGGTGCATGGACATTTACATGATGTCAAAAATTCAATGCAGACACTAGTACAAGCTGCCAAAAATGCTCAAGCAGGTTTTGCTTTTTTTGGCCATACCCATGAACTAGGTGTAGAAATGATTGAGGGCATTCTTGTGCTAAACCCCGGAAGTATTTTATTGCCGCGTGGCGCGCATCAAGTTAAAACATACGCACTAGTAGAAACAGACGGCCAATTGGTTCATGTAACTTATTATAATCGATTGCATCAACCGATTATGGAACTTAAGCGTACATTTACCAGATCCAAATAAAAAATCTCCTTAAAGAACTGAAGCAAACAAAAATAAGAGGATAAGTAGTGTTTTACTATCCATTTTTAGAGTTTTCGCGTAAAATGAATGTGGAGTTCATCATAGAGGAAGGAATCTGGTAGACATGATAGGCAAAGAAATAGGAAAAATGTTATTAGAAAACCAAGAAAATTTTTTAATTCCAGCAGAGCGTGTAGCACATATTCAAGTGACCAATCGCTTGGATCATGCTTTATTAGTATTAACCAAAATAGGATACAATGTTATACCTGTATTAGATGCAGAATTTAAAATTAAAGGCTTAATCTCAATGTCAATGATCATCGATGCGATTACCAGTATTAAAGATATTGAATTTTCTAAATTGGGTGATATACGAGTTGATGAAGTCATGCAAACAGATTTTGCGGTAATAGATAATCCATATGACTTAGAAGAAGTTCTTCACTTACTCGTTCAAAATTCATTTGTATGTGTAGCTAGTGAGGATGGCAGTTTTACTGGTATCGTTACGAGGAGTGAAATACTTAAAGCCACAAATCATATTGCGCATGAATTTGAAAATAAATACGATGTAAAACGTAAAATTGAATGTGTTTAAAGAAATAGAAAAAGCTAGCTACAGGTTTAAAAATCTGTTAGCTAGCTTTTTTTGGAGTAGGGTATTATAAGTTTTTCTGCATTCGATGTCTAATGAGCTTGTCCCGCTTTTCTTATTTAATGATGAGGTAAAATAAAGCCATAGCGATAAAGCAAAAGCCGCTGATCATAATGGTCATACTAGCTCCCAATGTGGCGATTAGCCCACCGATAATGGGTCCCAGCATAGTTCCAACACCTTGNNATAAGTAGTATAGGCCATCGCTAACACTACTACCATCAAAAAGACAAATTTTAAAGAAGAAGTGGTTGTCAATAAAATCAGACCTGAGCCGAACAGGACAAAACCACTAATAAACATGCCTTTAGTTTTTAAGTAATCTGTCAAACGTCCTAAAGGAATCATCAAAACAGCTGCTGTTATCCCGGCTGTCATAATCAATAAGGTATAGTAATTGTATTCAAAGTGCAAGTCTTGTAAGACAAAGGTAGGTAAGATAGGAATCATCATTCCGACAGCAATACTTTGCAGCAATGTACCGGGCAGTATTTTCCGACTTCTTTTTAACACAGTCAAGGCTTGCGTTAGGATGTCTTTAAAAGTTTGGTTTTCTTTTCCTGGATTAGGGTGTTCACCAGAAAGATAAAAGAAAATAAGAGCTATCACAATTAAAAAAGGCAATAACCAATAGGCGAAAAGCAAATAAAGATTCATTAAGTAGTTCATTAATATCACTCCACCAGCAATGCCTACCAGCCAACAAAAGTAAACCAACCCCATATTGGAACCTCGTGCACCGCTACTTGCTTTAGCTAAAACAATAATCCAGATTGGGCAAGCTCCTAATCCCAGTACGATAGCGGCAAGAAGGACAGAGAAAGAGTTAAAATGAAGTACAGGTACAAGAATCAGCACTAGTAAGCACATCACTAAAGAAAGAGAGACAATTTTTTTAACTCCAAATCGATTCATTAAAAAACCAACTTGGAAATTAGAAAAAGCATCGCTAATGAAGTGCAAGCTAACTGCTAAACCAACAAAAGCAACAGAAAACCGATTGCCAACAGCCGCCTGAACCGGTAAGTAACTAATTACGTAAGCTGCGCGTACGTATTCAATTAACATTAATGAAAGAAGTAAAAAAACAAATTCTTTATCTATAACTAATGAAGTCTTTTTCATTATCGGTCTCCTTTGAAGAAGTACTTTTTTCAATAGTTGTTAAGACTTTGTCAATAATGACAGCAGCAGCATAAGGATAAAAATGTTTTTTCATATTTTGTTTTAATTCACTTACAGCTGCTGGGTTTTCTAATAAGTGAAGAACAGCAGGAACAATCTCACTCTCTTGCTGAGTCGTAATGGCCATTCCTTCTTTTTCGAATAGTTTAGCATTATCTAGTTCTTGTCCTGGTACAGCAGGCGTTAAAACTAACGGGGTTTGAAGAGCAATGGCTTCAGAAAGCGAGATGCCGCCTGGCTTAGTAACCATGAGATCCGCTTGTTTCATAAGCTTTGCCATATCTTCAACATAACTTAAAACTGTTACACAAGGTATGGATTTAAATTGTTCTGTCAATAACTCATAAAGTTCTTGGTTCCGTCCGCAAACAACGGTAATGTTCAAATCTTCTTGAAAACTCAGTTCTTCAATCAAATTAGGAAGTTTTTTTAAGACACCAAATGCCCCGGCAGAAACCACTAAATGTTTAGATTGGTTTTCAGTCTGTAAAGTATCAGTTTCAACCATGCCAAGTTGATAAAATCGTTCCTTGATCGGTATTCCTGAAACCGTTATCTTTTCGGGGCTGATTTCAGATGCCAACAATTCGTCTTTTAAAGGATCGCAGGCAACGAAAAAGTGATCTATCTCATTTGAAAGCCAACGTGAATGCAAACAAAAGTCAGTCAAAACATTTACAAAAGGGATATTTTGTTTGTTTTTTTGTTTGTAAATAGGTAAGGCCTGCATGGGGAAAGTATTGATTACTGCATCAAAGCTATAAGTATTCATTAATTGATTGATGCGGACATAGCCATAGCGATCAATAATGCGGTCGATGCGGAAATCTGTCAGCCGTGCATCTGAGTTATAATATAAAAAACCATAAATACTTTGTCCTTTAGTAAAACTTTTAAGATAAAGTTGCTTAGTAACATTAGTCAATATAGGATGAGCTTCATAGAACAAGTCAGAAACGACAATATCAGTGATGCCCCTTTTATTAAGTTCAGCAACTAAAGCACGAGTGACTTCAAGATGTCCGTTGCCGTAACTTCCCGTTAAAAGCAAAATTTTTGGGGATTTCAACACGTTTATCCATTCCTTTCATTCGTAGAAACCAGGCTGTTCTTTTTCTACTTGAATCATTCTCATCAGAAACACATAGAAAAAGCCCGATAGTTTCTTTAAAGAAAACAAATATAACATTAGTTTATTTCCTTGAGTCAGAAAAGTCTATGCGACTTTTGACTGAAACAAGGTGGTTTAGCTTAACAATTTTAAATTATACCATATCCTAAGATGGATAATTTAAAATAGTAGAAGGAATTTCGATTCCTTGTTCAGTCAGTGCAGTTACGTATTCTTGGAAAAAAATGTTTTGAATAGTAAATTGACTGCCGTTAAGCGTAAAAATAATAATCCGAATAGCTAAATGCCCATTCCCAATATCTATCAATCCTAAATTATTTGGTTCTTGTGTGATTTCTGGATGCAGCGGAACTAATCGTTGGTTTACTTGGTCAATGATTGTGTTGACTTTAGCAATATCCACATCGGGAAGCAAACGGATATCAATCTGAGCTCGCATATCCTCTCTTGATTTATTGCTGACAATGGTAATGTAACGGTTTGGAACGAAATTTAAAGTACCATCAAAACTTTTAACAGTAGTTGTTTTTAGATTAACATCGACAACCGTTCCAGATACTTCATCAAGTGTGACCACATCTCCAACATCTACTTGCTTTTCAAGCAGGATGAAAAAACCATTCACAATATCACTGACAAAACCTTGAGCAC
>DIDU01000090.1:10428-13431 GCA_002418295.1 Carnobacterium sp. UBA5792
GGAATACCGACTGCAGATAAAAGGGCGTAAGCGAGAAAAAAGCCGATCACTGAATTAAAAAGATTGTGGGTAAGGCGGTCTAATGTAGCTAACCGGTTCAAAGAAATATCTTTCTTTTTGCGATAATTTTGAAAAGTTTTATTGATAAACAGATTACCGATTTTTTTTAGAATCAAAAAAACAATTAAGAAAAAAATAATTTGAATGGTTTTAGCGATACCAGTAGCTAAAATACTATTCCAGTTGATGTCATGCCAAAATTTCATAAAAAAAGATGTTTGTTCTGCCACGGAATTTACTACTTCTGTCGTAACAGAACTATCCAATTGGTTCTCCATAGTAAAACTCCTTTGCTAACAATTTTAAAAACTACGTAACTATTTTTAATCATAACAAATTAACAAAAGAAAGGAAAATAAACCAGCATCTTTTTTCGCAATTCAGCTATATTTTTGGCATACCTTTAAATGGAGAGGAAAAGGAGACAACTTTATGTTTTTTTAGTAATCGGTATCATATTATTTGAAGTGATAAAAATTTAATGGTATTCTAAACATGAAATAAGATTTAATGTTTCTAAAGTAGGAGAATTGCTTAGCGTAGTGCGAAGTTTTTTTCTTATAGGTACACTAAATTATAAACCAGTAAACTGGAGGAAGTGAGGAATTAAGATGACAGGTGGAGAAATAGCAGCATTAATTGCTGCGATAGCGTTTGCTGCATTAGTCGTTTTTCTAATTGTGGTATTATTAAAAGTTACAAAGGTAATCGAAGAGGTATCAAAAACGGTTAAAGAAGCAAATACCAGCATCGAAGTAATCACTAAAGACGCTGATAGTCTTTTGATCGAAGTTGAAGGTCTCTTGANNAACATTGGATGATGTAAACGGAAAATTGGGTAAAACAGATCCGGTATTCCAAGCGATTGGAGATTTAGGAGTTTCGGTATCAAGTTTGAATTCCTCAACGCGTAACTTGGCAGAACATGTCACAGGTACAACGAAAAAAACAGTTAAGTCAGGTATGGTTGCAAAAGTAGGTAAAACAGCTTTAAATATGAACCGTAAACGCAAGTCTAAATAAATAAGAAACAAATTAATCAGTATACAAACTAAAAAGATATAGAAGAGGAGAAATCAACTATGGCAAAGAAAAATGGATTTTTATTAGGAACAATTATCGGAGCAGCAACAGCTAGTATCGCAGCATTATTATTTGCTCCTAAATCAGGAAAAGAATTACGCGAAGATTTAACACAACAAGCTTCAAATGCTAAAGGTACTGCAAAAGACTATACAGATATCGCCAAAGAAAAAGGATCAGAAATCAAAAATGTGGCTAAAGATGCATCAGAAGATATCAAAATTAGTTTGAAGGACACAGCTTCTCAAATGAAAGACCAACTAAGCCATACTTCTAAAGAAGTGGGAGAAAATCTACAAAATATCCGCGAGGAAGTAATGGANNGATTTAGGTGATGTTGCTTCGGATGCAAAAGAAGATGTTGCTTCAACTATGGGAGATGCAAAAGACAAAGCATCTGATGTTGCAGCAGATGCGAAACAATCAGTTAAAGAAGCATCTTCAGATGTAAAAGATGCAGCTCAAGACGCAAAAGAACAAGTTAAAGATACTTCAGCGGATGTAAAAGAAACAGCAATGGATGCAAAAGATGAAGCAAAAGACAAAGCAGCAGATGCTTCAAAAGAAGCAATGAAAAAAAAGGATAAAACAAAAGGAAAAGACTTCCAAACAGGAGTTAAATTAGACTCAGATTCTTTAAAAGAAGAAGTTGAAAGAAATACAATGGACTTTACTTACGATCAAGAAAAAGCTGCTGAAGATGAAAAGTTATCTTCTGTTAATACCAGTACAGAACAAAGAAAGAGCGATTCTGATTCCAAAGATAAAAAAACAACGAATACAAACGTTGGGATTTAATAAATAAGAAATAAGTTAATAGACAAAAAAACCGCCGAAATCAAAAATTTTGGCGGTTTTACTATTATCTCTTAATGAACTTTTTGTTTTAAAGGATAGAAGTATAAGTTTTTGGAGTGTGGGTGAAAACTTCACAGCCATTTTTAGTCACATATACACAATCTTCGATCCGAACACCAGCAACACCAGGAACATAGATTCCAGGCTCAATAGAGAAACACATACCTTCTTGGATAATCAACTCACTGCCTTCCATGATAGAAGGGTATTCATGAACACTGCTTCCTAACCCATGACCTAAACGATGAGTAAAGTAAGGGCCGTAACCTGCTTCAGTAATCACATCACGAGCAATTTTATCCAGTTGCCCAGCAGTTATACCAGGTTTTACCGCTGCAACAGCCGCTTGATAGGCTTTAAGTACAACTGAATAAATTTCTTCAGCTTCTTTAGGAGGATTACCGAATACGGCCGTACGTGTAACATCACTTGTATAGCCATGATAGACAACTCCTAAGTCGAAAAGAACCAGTTCGTCTTTTTGGATCTTTCGCGAACCGGGGGTACCATGTGGGCTAGCTGCATTGTCTCCAGCAAGGACCATGGTCTCAAAACTCATTTCTTTAATGCCTTGTTTTTTTAGCTGGTATTCTATTTCGGCGACGATTTCTTGTTCAGAAATTCCTTCTTTAATAGTATTAAATCCAATTTCTAAAGCTGTATCAGCCCATTTTCCTGCTTCTATCATTCGTTCTATTTCTTCGGGTGTTTTAATTAATTTCATTTGTTGAATTTTTTCAGTTGTATCAATAAATTCAACCTGTTCAAAAAGTTGTTCTAACTTTTCATAACGTTCAACGGTCAAAAATGTTTTTTCAATGGCAAAACGGTGGATAGGAGTTCCTTTTTGACGTATTTTTTCAGCAATACTTGCCCAAGGATCTTCATTATCTAAATAACTATAGACTTCAAAATCCCATTCGCTATTCTTAGCATCTTCTTTTTCTAAAGAAGGAGTAAATAGAAACGGGTCCGCAAAGGGAAAGACAACTAAAGCGAGGA
>DIDU01000090.1:13448-13857 GCA_002418295.1 Carnobacterium sp. UBA5792
ACCATCTGCGTGAATTTCTTTTAACCATTCTTGTAAATCAGCTAAACGTTTTTTCATATAAATACAACCTACTTTCTTAATCTATTTGACTAGTATCAATTGTATCACTCCATCTTGTATTTAAAAAAGGAAAGATGTAAAAAAGAGACGAATAGCTAAAAAAACAATAAAATGAAATAAATATTGAAATTTTCATGAAAATAGAATTAAAACGCTTGCATTATTTTCAAAAGTTTGATAAATTGTATAAGAATAAAACTGAACTATCAAAAAGTAAATTTAAAGGGGATACTGGAAATGGAAAAACAAACAATAACGATTTATGATGTAGCAAGAGAAGCAAATGTTTCAATGGCCACCGTTTCACGTGTAGTGAATGGAAACCCAAATGTGAAACCAACTACTAGAA
>DIDU01000141.1 GCA_002418295.1 Carnobacterium sp. UBA5792
CTTATCCTATACTAATCCATCAATCAGCTAAAGCAATATGCCTTCCAGTCTACTTACTTATTTCCAGCTTTTTTTAACTTATTAACAAGTTCATCATATTTAGGGCTGTTCAAGAAATTTTCAACTGAAACGTGTGTTGCATGAGGTGTTTTTTGTTTGGCACGTGCTGTTAGTTCTTCTTGTGTAACAACTACTAGTCCGCCTTCATCTTTCAAGTTGTTGATAGATGAGTTCGTTACCGAAATACCTAAGCCAGCTTCTTTCACTTTTTTGCGTAAAATAGAAGCTCCCATTGCACTAGAACCCATACCCGCGTCACAAGCAAAGATGATTTTTGAAACAGTATCAAGAGCTTCTCCTGCATCTCCTGTATCCATCGGTCTTGCTGTCACTGTTTCATCAACTGTCGATTGATTGTTTTTTAAATTTTCAATAATTTCTTCATATTTAGGACTGTTCAAGAAATTCTCAACTGAAACTTGTGTCGCATGAGGTGTCTTTTGTTTGGCTCGAGCGGTCAATTCTTCTTGTGTAATCACTAGCAGCCCTTCTTCATCTTTCAAATTGTTGATAGATGAATTCGTTACCGAAATATCCATTCCTGCATCTTTTACTTTTTTGCGTAAAATAGAAGCTCCCATCGCGCTAGACCCCATGCCTGCATCACAAGCAAAAATAATTTTTGAAATGGTTGCTTGCTTAACTTTTGCTACGTCGTCAGGAGATGCCACTGTTGAAGTTGCAGTTGTGTTTGCTCCTTTTGATTCAGCCTTCATCGCTTGTGCTTCTTGACGTTTAGCTTCAAAATCATCTGACTCTGAATGAGATTTATCTGCTTTCAAAATAATCATCGCTACTAAGAAGGAAACAACTGCTCCAGCAATAACACCTAATATAACACTTAGGTATCCTCCTTTAGGAGCCATTGCTAAGACCGCAATGATCGAACCTGGCGATGCTGCTGCGACTAAACCAGAACCCATAATCGTGTTTGTAAATGTTCCAGCTACGCCTCCAGCAATAACCGCTAAGAAAAGTAGGGGTTTCATTAAAACATAAGGGAAATAGATTTCATGAATCCCACCGACGAATTGGATTAACGCAGCTCCAGGTGCAGAAGATTTAGCGGCACCTTTACCAAAGAAAGTATACGCTAATAAGAGACCTAATCCTGGTCCTGGGTTAGCTTCTAATAAGAAAAGAATTGACTTACCCGTTTCCGCAGCTTGTTCAATTCCTAGCGGTGTTAGAATTCCATGATTGATTGCATTATTCAAAAATAGAATCTTAGCTGGTTCAATAAAGATATTCGCTAACGGCAATAGTCCTGCATTTACTATCCAAGCAACGCCGCTTGCCATTGCTCCAGTTAGAACTGTTACAAAGGGTCCTACTCCATAGTAAGCACCAATCGCTAAAATAAATCCAATAATTCCACTTGAAAAGTTATTGACCAGCATTTCAAAGCCGGCTTTTATCTTGTCTCCGAAAAAGTCATCAAACTTTTTGATACAGTAACCGCCAAATGGACCTAACGCCATAGCTCCGATAAACATTGGAACTTCAGATCCAATAATAACGCCAAATGTGGCAATTGCTCCAACGACTGCTCCGCGTTGACCATACACCATACTTCCGCCTGTATAACCAATCAATAAAGGCAACAAAAATTTCAACATTGGATCTACCATGGATGCTAGATCTGCATTTGGCCAGTAACCATCTGGAATAAAAAGAGCTGTGATAATTCCCCAAGCAATNNCCAAGCCCCAATATTCGGCATAACCATCCCACTTAAGTAACTACCCACTCGTTGGATAAATGCTTTACTTCCTTTTTTCCCGCTTTCGGTTTGTTCCACATTACTTCCTCCTCAAAATTCACTTTGTACTTCTATCTATTACGAATTTTAGCTTCTAATGTATGCGATTACAATAACTACTAGTGACAACTTTGGCAAAATCGCTCGTGCCAAAGCTGCAGATACATAATTGGTATTATCATTTAATCTCTTTTTTACATATATACCAATAACAAAAAAACAAAAACATTCTGTTGACATTTCATTATATTAATAATACTATTATCATGTTTTTAAAAACATTTTAATAAAATCAGTATATACCAATTTCAAAACGATTTGATTTGGTCTAGTTCATAACACTGATGGATCAGCTAGTGTACCTTACTGCTGAGAAGCTATGACTAACCAAAAAACATCCCGTCTCTTAACGCTATAAATATAGAAAGAAGGAAAAGTTCATGTGTGGAATAGTTGGGTACATTGGAAACCGAGATGCTAAAGACATCTTGCTGCAAGGTTTGGAAAAATTAGAGTATCGAGGTTATGACTCTGCCGGTATTTTTGTTATTGATGAAGATAAAAGAAATTATTTATTTAAAGAACAAGGACGGATTGCTGCGTTAAGAAAAGTAGTTGACTCAACTGCAGCAGCTACCTCAGGTATTGGACATACTCGTTGGGCGACTCATGGGGTTCCAAGTATAGAAAATGCTCATCCACACCAATCAGCTAATGGCCGTTTTACTCTTGTTCATAATGGTGTAATTGAAAACTTTCAAGAACTTCAACAGGCTTATTTAACTAACATTCACTTAACAAGCGATACGGACACAGAAATTATTGTCCAGCTCATAGCTCATTTGGTAGAAAAAAACGCTGTTTCTACCCTTGAAGCTTTTAAAGAAACAGCTGCGCTTTTAAGAGGATCATATGCATTAGCATTAATTGACAATGAGCAGCCCGAAATCATTTACGCAGCTAAAAATAAAAGTCCTTTATTAGTTGGGAAAGGCGACGGATTTAATGTTATTTGTAGTGATGCCATGGCAATGATTCAAGAAACAAATCAATTTATCGAGTTGACCGACGGCGAAGTTGTGACGCTATCTCGCGATACGATTACCATCGAAAACCAGCTGAATGAAGTGATCGAACGAGAAGCTTATACGGCAGAAATCAATTTGAATGACTTAGACAAAGGGACTTATCCTTACTATATGGCAAAAGAAATGGATGAACAACCGGCAGTTATCCGGAAAATCANNCCAGTGATCGGATTTATATCGTAGCTTGCGGAACGAGTTACAATGCAGGATGGGTAGGGAAACAGCTGTTAGAAAAACTAACTCATATCCCTACTGAAGTTCATTTATCCAGTGAATTTGGACACAATATGCCTTTATTGACCAAAAAACCATTCTTCATTTTCTTGTCACAAAGCGGAGAAACAGCAGACAGCCGTCAAGTGTTGGTTAAAGTCAATGAGATGGACCACCCTTCTTTAACCTTAACCAATGTAGCTGGCTCAACACTTTCTCGCGAAGCAGAGTTTACTCTACTGTTACATGCCGGCCCTGAAATAGCTGTCGCTTCTACCAAAGCTTATACTGCTCAAATCGCCGTTTTAGCCATATTAGCCGAAGTGGCAGGTAAAGAAACAGGTCTAGTTGTACAGGATTCCATTGGTCACGATCTTGGAATCGTAGCCAGCGGGATGGAAAGTATTCTCTCTGAAAAATATCAAATCGAACAAATGGCAGCAGATTATTTAAGTATCAGCCGCAATGCTTTTTATATTGGTCGCGGAGTTGATTATTATGTAGCTATGGAAGCTTCACTAAAACTGAAGGAAGTTTCTTACGTACAGACTGAAGGCTTTGCTGCTGGAGAATTAAAACATGGAACGATCGCATTGATTGAAGAAGGCACTCCAGTAATCGCGGTTATTACGGATGAAGGTATCGCTGGACATACACGTGGAAATGTANNCTTTGCTATGGAAGGACTAGAACAACTAGGCGATCAGTTCATCTTGCCAAAAGTCAATCCTTTACTTACTCCATTAGTCAGTGTCATTCCCACCCAATTGTTGGCTTATTATACTAGCTTGCAACGTGGGAACGACGTAGATAAACCAAGAAATCTTGCTAAAAGCGTGACTGTTGAATAATAAAACGTTCTTTCGCGAATCATTTGTGGCTTGAAATAAAGTTTGATAGTTTATAAAAAAGTTTGGTACAATCACATTGACCAGACAGATCAGGACGATGCAACAAACAAGTCCTATTGTTTCATACAAAAGACTTAATATTGACAGTTACTAAGATGTATTTACCTTCACATCGATTATGAAGATGACTTAAAAAAATCACTATTGTTCCATCTGGATTGGAAATACCAAAAATCTATTTAAATTATTGGAGGACTGATTCAGTATGTTAACAAGAAAAGATATTTTTAAGCACATTAAAGAAAACTTCAATACATCTCCTGATTACCCATTTCAAAAATTTCCACACTATGCTGCTTTAAGACATGAATCTAACGAAAAATGGTATGGTCTTGTAATGAATGTTCTCCCAGAAAAATTAGGTTTAGATGGAAATGACGAAATAGATATTCTAAATTTAAAGTGTCCTCCCGAGATGAGTGACGGTTTAAGAGATGGAAAGAGTATTTTGTCCGGATATCATATGGATAAGGAAAACTGGATATCCCTTGTTTTAAAAGATATAGATTCAAAAGAAGAAGTTTATAACTTAATTGAGCAAAGTTTTAATTTAACCAAGTAAACCATGCTATCTTTTTTGAAAAAGAGCGTGATCGCGGAAGAATCTAACAAAAAAACACTCATTTTGATGAAAAACAAGCCAAAAGGTACTGACTATTCGTCAGCTTTTGACTTGTTTTTTTCTTTTTTTAAGTGAATTTGTAATGAAACTATATTAATGAGATAATGAAGTACTATGTCCGGCTTTCTCGCACATAATGATTACACATAGGAGGTTAGGAATATGCTACAAGAACAAGTGAAAACTATTGGGTTTGTCAACAGCCATAAAACTGGTGAAAAACGAATTGCTTTGCTGCCTAGAGATGTTGCACACATTCAGCANNGAACAAGGTTATGGAAGCGATTTAAATATTTCTGATAACGAATATGCGGCTTTAGGCTGCCAAATTGTTTCAAGACAAGTTGCTTTGTCACAAGATATTATTTGCGATCCTAAAATTGGCGATGCTGATTTTTTAAAAAGCTTGCAATCAGGACAAACTCTTTTTGGCTGGATTCATGCAGTCCAAAGCAAAGAAGTAACAGAAATCTTAATAGCTAATGGTCTTTCTGCCTATGCTTGGGAAGATATGTATGAAGATAACCGACATTCTTACTGGCGCAATAATGAATTGGCCGGCGAAGCAGCGGTCATGCATGCTTATCAATTGAATGGTGTTATGCCATATGATACCAAAGTGGCACTTTTAGGTCGTGGCAACACAGCTCGTGGAGCTCAAAAAATCTTAACGAGTTTAGGGGCGGATGTCCAAGTATATGACCGCAGACAAGAAGCACTGTTCCGGAAAGAAATGGCTAACTTTGATGTAATTGTTAATGCAATTTTATGGGATACTGTCCGTACAGACCATCTGATTTATCAAAAAGATCTGAAAAAATTAAAAAAAGGTACAATGATCATTGATGTCAGTTGTGATGAAAATGGCGCAATTGAAACGACTATCCCTACAACATTAGCTCATCCCATTTATGAAGTAGAGGGGATTGTTCACTACACAGTCGATCATACACCAACTATTTTTTACTAGACTTCTTCAAGTGCAATTTCACAAGAAACCGCTAAATACATTGATGACTTAGTTGAGAGCCGCCCCAATAACGTTTTAGATCAAGCCTTAATTATAGAACAGGGACAGATTCTTGATGAACGCATCAACCAATTCCAAAGTAGGGTTACAATTGATTCCCTAAAAAATATCAGCTGATGATCCTTTCTTCCTAATTCAGAAAAATAAAAAGAGCGCTAACTAATGCAATAAAAATTGCCGTTAGTTAGCACTCTTTTTTCTGATCTTGGTTTATTAGCTAAGATCAATCGGAATCGCATCGTTATTTTTTGTTCCTCGCAGTCTTGCTGTCTCTGGTTTTAATTGTAAAATCAGAATATTAGGATCATCTTTCCCATCAAAGATAACGTTCATGTACGCGCTCCATAGATGATCAATTAAAGACTGATCATCAGTAAGAGAAAGCTTCCCTTCGATCTCTACATAATCTTTATTCAAGACGCCTTCTTCATATCCTAATAATACAAATGCATTCGGATTTTCTTCTAACTCTTTTACTTTGGTGGTTCTTTTATCTGTTAATGTGTATAAAACGAAACCTTCATTAAAAAAGGTCATATAATAAGCTTTGGGTTTGTTATCTGAAACAGTGGATAAGACGCCAATATTGTTTTTAGAAATAATTTTTAACGCTTTTTCTCTTTCATCTGCCATTTTAATACCCCCAATTAATTAGTAAATATAGTATGACATACTTTATTTTTCTAATCAAAAGATACCACTTTAAGCTTTGTTACACCTTTTATTTTAGGCTTTCAGAAGCGGATTCAGTCACACGTTTACCGAAGAAGTAAACAACAGCAACTGTTACGATCAATGCAATCGGCAACACGATCCAAATGGATAGCCCTAAACCAGCAGGAATAAATCCGAAAATAACAGCGATGGCTGCAACCACGATCGCATACAACAATTGGGTCTTTACATGTTCTAAATGATCTGCTCCTGCTCCCATCGATGACAAAATAGTTGTATCGGAAATCGGTGAACAGTGATCGCCGAAAATAGCCCCTGTCAAAACGGCTCCAGTTGTGGTGATAATAAAATCAGGATTGTTGGATAATGCTGCTGATAATGGAATGGCCAGCGGCATTAAAATTCCCATTGTGCCATAAGATGTCCCAGTCGCAAACGAAATAATTGAACCTAGAATAAAGACAATAGTCGGCAGTAAGAATACAGGCATTGTATCAGATAACAAAGAAACTAAAAATTCTGCTGTACCTAATTCTCTGATAACAGCGCTCAATGACCAAGCCAGCAATAAAATTGCTCCCGTAATAATCAAAGATTTCATTCCATTGATCCAAGTGTCGACTGCTTCACCCCATGTAAAGGTCTTTTGTGATACACCCATCGTCATGGCTATGAGGCTTGCCAGTAAAGCTGCCTGAAACAACACGATACTCGCATCTGAAGCACCGAAAGCTTCTTGGATGGCCAAAAGAGATAAAGGATTTGTTTTCAGAACTGCTATCGCTGCAGCTTCTCCATTTTCCATAATTGCATTGTATCCATTGAAATAAAAACCAACAAATGCCGCTACAATTAGCGTACCGATTGGAATAATCATATTCCAAATGCTTAATTTTGTTCCTTCAGCTGGTTCCATCTCATCAATTTCTTTTGACGAGACCATACTCAACTCATCTTCGTCATATAGAGTACGATTACGTGCTTTTTTTTCAGCGTTCAGCATGGGACCAAATTCTTTTAATAACAGAATAGTCGCTAATACAAAAGCCAACATTAAGAAATTATAAAATCGATAAGGTAACGTTTGAACAAAAATACCATAAGCATTGACTGTTTGGCCAATCGCTTCATACCCCTCCTTGATCAAACCCACTTCATACCCTACCCAAGTTGAAATTAAGGCTATTCCGGCAATCGGAGCTGCCGTTGCATCAACAATAAAGGCTAATTTTTCTCTAGAGACATGTTTTTCATCCGTCACTGGCCGCATCACAGGTCCAACAATTAAGGAATTAGCGTAATCATCAAAAAACATCAGTACTCCCAAAATCCATGTAATCACTTGAGCACTTTTAGGGCCTTTGGCTTTATTTGACAAAGCAGCAGCAACAGCTTTTGCGCCTCCCATTTTAGTCATTAAGGCAATTAATCCGCCTATTGTTAAAACTTGGAGAATGATCCCCGCATTCCAAGGATCAGCCAAAGAAGTCAACGCATAGTCTACAACACTTAAAAATGCTTGTATAATCGCAAAAAAAGAATTGCTCGTTGCTAAATGAAGCACATATGCTCCTGAAAAAATACCAATAAATAATGAGATAATAACATTTTTAGTTACAAAGGCTAATATTATTGAAACAAGAGGCGGTACTAATGTAAACCAACCATAATTGACAGCAGAACCGTCTCCATTTGAGAAATCCATATTAGCAGCAACTACCATAAAAATGGCTAAGACTGAAACCAAACCAATTTTCTTCTTCATTTTCTTACTCCCTTTCTTAATTTGAACGCAAAAAAACGCCTTGAGTTCTATTCAACTCAAGGCGCACTTTATGTATGGATTCACACAATTCGATACCCTTTGTTGATAGTCCTCCACAAATTCATGCCTGAAATTTTGTGACAGTGCTGAACATATTCTGCCCAGCCCCAGCATCCAACAGTTTGGCTCTGTTAAACACTTCGGCGATTTTCCCTTTCCAACTACTTCATCGTGCCCTCTCACTAGTTGTACTCTTAAAAACCGCGCCTCTATCTTTATTTTTTTTAAAATCCTATCTTTTAGTATACAGTATTTTTTTACATTTTGACAGCTGCATTCTGCTAATCCACATCCGATTTTAATACTGCTTTTGCCCTATTTTCTTCTTGCCTTTAAAGAATAGGTTGTTATTTGTCACTAACAGAGAAATTCGTTTATGGTCTTTAAGTTGATTAACTGTTTAATCAAGTGTAAACTATTTGTATGCACAAACGCTTTCAATTTGTAACTAGAAGAAGGTTTCATATGAAAATTTTAATCACGGGCGCCACCGGTATGTTAGGCACTAAAGTAGTCGAAGCGTTATTAAAGAAAGTTAAGAAGATGTTACCTTTTTTACCTGATCATACTAAAACAAATCATTAGGTATCATGGTTCAGATCTTTTATAATAATTATAGAAAACTTTTTCAGTTTAAGAAAGGATGGTTTTATGATAAATAAAAAGGCTTTGTTTCCTGCATTTATAACAATGGCAGTATTAGCCGGCTGTTCAATGAACAACGCCACTGATAATGAAACAAATAGCACATCTTCTCAAGCAAGTTCTGCAGAAGAAACTAGCCAAAGCAGCAGTCAGGAAAGCACAGTTGAAGAAAGNNGCTTCATCAACAAGTTCGAGCGAACAACCCACTGCTTTATCTCAACAAGAGGTTCTTGAAGCCATTGAAAATGAACTCTATACCGATGCGCCTATCAATTTGCCTAAACAACTCCCAATGAAAGAGGGCAAACATCTAAGTGCGACTACTTCATCCGAAGCAGGCACCTATGCTGTTGTCTTTTATGAAAGTGATGAACCAATCCCGATTAACAATCAGCAGTTAACCGATGGTACCAGCTCAGCTGAAAAAATCGCCCAATTAACGGTTCAACAATATCCTTCTCAAAAAGAAGCTGACGATCAAATAGCCCATCAAACGTTTAGTGAACAAGGCGGACAAGAAGTCGATCTAGGGTATGATATTACCGGCTATCAAGATGCAGGAGCCGGTTCTGTGTATACTGGCTGGAANNCATGGGCTTTGGCTGTCCATGCCAGAACCTCAAATGGCGAACAAGGTACTGAATTAGCGAAAGAAGCAGTAGAATTCTTAGAAAAGAACAGTCTTCCTGTTCCTAACCCGCATGGTTATGCTCATCTTGATTCGGAGCGTGAAACCAACCGGATCCTTTGGCAAGATGGAACAACAGTCTATGTTATTGATCAAGTAGTTGATCCAATCGACGCATTGATGATCGCTGTAGCCTTTGAATAAAGATATTCTATCCTTTTTGTTTAAAGAAAGGATAGGATATTTTTATTTATTAACCATCAATTTCATAAGGTTCTTTTATTGAATCAGCATAAGTTTTAATATATAGACCTCGTTCACTCGACCATTCAGCATATGCAATTTCCTCTATTTGCGTCTGTCCTTCTTTTCTTAACCGTTCCCGTAACCAATCTTCTGTTTTATGAATACTGTCCAATGCTTTTCCACTTCTTTTCCCTTCATCGATTAAAAGAATGGTCAATATCGTATCTTCTTTTTCATTTTTCATCACACTAATCGTTCCGCCTGTTTCAAGAATCACATGTTTTGCTTCTTGCAAAGAAAAACAGTTTTGCTGCCTCATCATCGTTCTTAACTGTTCCATTTCTACATGATTGCTGTTCAATCCCTTGATATTCAGCTGTCCATCCTGCACTAAAACGCAGGGCTCACCTTTGATCCATTTGTTGATTCTATCATTTTTTTGTACGAGCGTTTCAATACTGTAAATCATAACTCCCCATACCGTCAAAGCTAGAAAAAAATGGACTAAATGGATTTTTTCATCGTAGATTGATTCTTCCAAAAGGCCTCCCAGTACCAAAGTATAAATTAAATCAAATGGTGTAATATCAGACATACTTTTTTTCCCTAATAAACGGGTAAAAAACAATAACCCGATTAATCCAAAAGCAACCTTTAACACAATACTTTCATACATAATAGACAGCCCTCTCTTCAACCTAGTAATTGTAATCGCTATTCTTTTCTTTATTCTAGCGTTTCTATNNCTATCGCTCCTCTCCAATACGACTGGATAACTTGAGCTACCTTATCACCTGAGTTTTCAGACATTATTTGATAAAATAAGTTTATAGTAAACACTAAAAAATAATCGCTTAAGAAAGGAAGAACAGTTATGCCAGAAATCAATCATAAAAAAAATGATGTTGTCATTAAATCCAAACGTTTCAAAATTTATTTCCAACAAAAATACCAAATTATTTCATTAACGAATGATGTTATCACTGGATTAATGTTTGTAGCTGGTAGTTTATTGAATCTTTTTGGTGCTCCTGCTGTTTATGGTNNGATGGTAGTGTTATTTATTTATTAGCCAGTATCTTCTTAACTATACGTCCTATTCTTAAAATTCTTCGGAAGACTTGGATTTCAAAACTGTAAGACTAAACCCTTTAATAAGAGGAACAGAAAAAAAAGACCCACTGCAAAAGCAGCAGGTTTAAAAAGAATCTCTTTATTTATTTTTGGAGTTTGCCTTTAATATTTATATAAAAATGCGGACATCACAAGCGTGCCTAGCACAACAAGCCCCATTAGAGCAGTAGAATCGTTATCTGCTGACTTTCCAGCTTCATTTTTACTTTTTTCCAATACTTCAGTATTTTCCTTTGCTGAAGAAAACAGGATGGTTTCATTTTCTGATTCAGGTAATGCAGTTCCTTCATTTTTTACATGTGCTGTTTTTCCTGGTTCCGTTGAATCAGGTAACAGCGAAAAATGAGTTTTATCAGTAATCTCCTCCAGCGGCGATCTCTGTTTGTCTTTCGTCTTCTTTTGACTTTCATTTTTCGTAAGAGACTCTTGATGCTCGTCAACCTCTGGTAGTTTATTTTCTTCTCCTATTTCTAAATCGGAGACTTGTTCCTCATTATCCGCCTGACTTTTTTCCAATAAAACCACTTTTTCAAAAGTTGCAAACACACCTGTTGTATCCGTTATTGTAATCTCAAGGCTGTCTTCTGCACTTATTTCGGTGAGCATGCTTAAATCAAAGATAAAATTACCGTTTTTATCAGCTGTGCTTTCAGCCTCCAATTGATCACGGTAGTTAAGGGTTATCGTTGCTTCGGAAATGGTTTTTCCAGCGTAATTCCCCATGTTTTGATAGATATCTGGTAATTCAGTAGCTTGTTTGATTTCAGCTACTCGTTTTTTCCACTCTTCTGTCGGTTCTGAAACCATCTTTTCCATGAGATGTGTAATCCCATTAGATAACAAAATGAATTGGATCACTTGCCCTGTTTGTAATTCTTGATCATCAAAAGACAGTGTAAATTCTCCAGTCACAGCATCCGCTTGGATTTGATCGCTTAATTGTGTATTGATTAATAACCGAATAGAAGAACCAGGGACTGTTGTGCCCATATAGTGTTTGGTATAGGGATAGAGCGTAGGTAAAACCGTGTTTGCTTCAAGTTCTTTTTCTTCAGAAGATCCTGCTTCAATATAAATAACTTCTTTACCTGCTGTTGCTGGTAAAATTTGCTTCTCAATAGTCTCTTCCATTCCAGCTGGTTCATCACTAATTATGTGAAAAATAAGCGTGTCTCCAACCTTAAACTCTTTTTCACCAAAATCCACAGCAAATTTTCCAGTTTTATTTACTGGAATATCTGTCATCGTCCCTTCTTGATTTTTTATCTCATAAGAGAGTTTTCTATCAAAAGAGAGCATCCCATTATAAATCTTTGTGTTTTGATAGATTTCTGGCAAATCAGCCTTCTTATCTACCACTGAATCTGCTGAATCTTTACTTGCGTATTGATTAGTCACGCTTTCCGTCTGACCGTAGACTTCTGGACTCCATAATACAAAGAAGATACTCCATAATAAGCCAATCATCCAGCAGAGAGAGGTACTTTTCTTCATTATTTTTTCCTTTCCTACAAATAGCTAAAAATAGGTTAAATAAATTTCCTATTTATCGTTAACGGATTCTTGTTCTTTTAATGCTTGAACTAACTGTAAATAAAACTCACCTGTTGTCTTCACATCCGCAAATTGCTTTTTGTCCACATTAGCTTTTGAAGACAAGTAACTGACTTCTTCTTTAGTAACCGGCTTAGCTACATTGATAGAGGCTATATTCGTTCCGCTTCCCTCTTTTGAGCGGGGTATATCTAAAATCTCTTTATTGACAAGTTCGACAACAGCTGAATAAGCTGGAGATTCGGTCTCTATTCCCACTATTTTCCAATTGTTTTTTAGTTCTGGTGTGTATGTCCCATTCAATTCTTCTACTAAATATTTAGTGGCCAGTTTTTGAAGAGTGCCTTCTGTTGCACCATATGCACTTTCGGCTTGAGATTCCCATATTTTATTAAATTCTCGATTTGAAAATAATTCGCCTTTTGAACGTAGAAACTCCATTCTTCTTGAGTTCATTCCTAGTTTTAATGAGTCATCCATCTTGATGGGCGTACCATCTAGTTTACGTAACTGTTTGATTCGGTTTCCTGGTTCTTCACTTAAATCTATTTCATACTTGATATTTCCAAATAAATCGTTCGTCACTTTATCAGCTGTTCGCCGCTTTTCATTAAAGCTGATCGTGACATCTCCCGGTTGGGCGGTATTAAAATAACCAGCAGCCCACTCCATATAATCTTTTAAATCCTGGCCAGTTACTTTGTAAACAGAAACGTCTCCATCCTCAAATTGGTAATTATACCCTAAATCTTTTTTTCGAATCGCTCCGATTTCTAATGAAGCTTGATCGTTATCAATTTGATGAGCAACGACATCTGCATGACTGTAGTAGAGCATCACTTCATGTAAAAAGTCTATCAAAGGAGTCTCTTGTGTTTGAACTGCTGGGATGCCCTTGATTGTGTCTTCGGGAACTAAATTCATTCCTTTCAGCTCACCTACTATTTCATTAG
>DIDU01000190.1:0-2056 GCA_002418295.1 Carnobacterium sp. UBA5792
AAAAAACCAAAAAATAAAAAAGCTAAGGCTCTATGGCTGACTTTATTGGGGTTGTTTTTAGTAGGGGCAATTGTATTTGCTGTACTAGTGTTTAGCAGTCCTAAAGATATCAGTGTGCCTGATTTAACGGGTATGACAAAAAACGAGGCGACTAAAGCCTTATCAACCCATAATTTGGTCTTAGGAGATGTTGTTGAAGAAGCAAATAATGAAGTTGAAAAAGGACTGGTTATTCGTACGGATCCTAAAACAGGGGCAACGATCAAAGAGGACTCTACAGTCAATTTATTGGTCAGTTCAGGAAAAGAGACAGTGGCCTTTTCAGATTATACTGGCAAATCATATGAAGAAGTTCGTGCGCAATTAATTGAACAAAAATTTACAGTTAAACGAATAGATGACAGCAGTGATACTGTGGAAGCTGGCTTAATCCTTTCTCAAGATATTGACGAAGATGAAGAGGTTATTCCTGAGGAAACGACAATTACATTTACCGTCAGTACGGGGAAAGCTGGCTTTGAAATGCGAGATCTGAGCGGCTATTCCGAAAAAGGAGTACAAGATTACGTAGATGACAACAATTTGAATGTAACGATCACGAAAGAATATTCTAATGATATAGCAGACGGACAAGTCATTTCACAAGAACCAGCTGCCGGTGAGATTCTATACGGAGGTTCGAATATTTCTGTGGTGATTTCACAAGGGCCTGAAGAAATTCCTTTAAAAACATTTACAAAAAAGGTTGAGATTCCTTATAAAAAATCAGAAGAAAAAGTTTCTTCATCTATCAGTACTGGAGAAAGTACAGAAATGCAGTTGGTTCCTAACTCAATCACTGTTTATATTGATGATGAAGAGCATAAGCTGGGCACAGTTTATCAACAATTTGAAATATCCGAAAATACCGAAATAGAAATACCTTTTGTTTTACAAGAAGGGAAAAAAGGAAGTTACCGCATTATCAGAGATGGAGAAATGATTGAAGAAAACACAGAAGTAACACCTTAAAATAAATACAGCACATAGGAAACCTGAAAGATAAGTAAACTAGTCTTTCGGGTTTTTTGATGTTAAAATAGAACACGAAGTAAAGTGAAGGATTTTAATGTTTTTCAATGTAAAGGAATAGCTATAATGGGAGGGATCATGTGACAAAAGGACAAATTAGAAAAGCATTAAGCGGATTTTATTATGTTTATGTTGATGGAGATACCTATCAAACGCGTGGCAGAGGAAATTTTAGGAAACGCAAACTAACTCCAATGGTAGGCNNNNGCGTAAAAATGAATTGATACGTCCGACAGTGGCAAATGTTGATTTGGGAGTGATTATCATGTCAGCGATCGAACCTGACTTCTCAACCAATTTGCTCGATCGTTTTTTAGTAACCCTAGAGCATAAAGCAATTGAAGCAGTTATTTACATTACGAAAACGGATTTATTAACAGAAGAAGAATTAGAAAAAATGGTTTCATTAAAAGAGCAGTACCAAACTATTGGGTATCCAGTCATTTTGCCAACGATTGAGGGCAATGAGCAGGCTAAAAAAGAGTTGACCCGTTACTTTTCGAATCGCTTAACTGTTTTTATCGGTCAATCCGGTGCAGGGAAATCTACGTTGTTAAATCAAATTGCTCCTGAATTGAATTTGGAGACGGGGAAGATCTCTATGTCGCTTGGCAGAGGAAAGCACACGACGCGTCATGTGGAATTGATTCCATTGTATCAAGGACTGGTAGCGGATACTCCAGGATTCAGTTCAGTTGATTTTTTGGAGATAGAAGCTGACCAATTGCCTGAATTATTTCCAGAATTTGTAGAAGCACAAGACCGATGTCGCTTCAGAGGATGTATGCACCGCAAAGAACCTGGCTGTCAAGTTCAAAAAGAAGTTGGAGAAGGTCTCATTCAAGAGTATCGTTATCAGCATTATTTACAATTTTTGGAAGAAATTGAAAGTCGAAAACCAAAATACACAAAAAAAGAAAAGTGAGGAAAAAAATGAAAATAGCGCCATCAATTTTAAGTGCAGATTTTGCCAATTTAGAAAGAG
>DIDU01000190.1:2123-2507 GCA_002418295.1 Carnobacterium sp. UBA5792
TATTATTACGGTTCATGTTGAAAGTACTCATCACATCCATCGTGCTATTCAACTTATCAAAACTCAAGGGGTTAAAGCGGGTGTTGTGATCAATCCAGGAACGCCTGTAGAAGCGATCATGCCGGTTTTAGATGAGGTCGATATGGTATTGGTGATGACGGTTAATCCTGGATTTGGCGGGCAAAGTTTCATCAAAGGGGCAGTAAATAAAATTACCCAATTAACTGAATTGAAAAAAGACAAAGGCTACCATTATGAAATAGAAGTGGACGGCGGTATTATTCCTGAAACAGCTAAAGTATGTAAAGCTGCAGGAGCAAATGTTTTTGTTGCCGGTTCGTATATTTATGGAGCTGATCAACCGTCAGAGCAGATAAAAGCATT
>DIDU01000190.1:2706-3165 GCA_002418295.1 Carnobacterium sp. UBA5792
CCAGAAAAGGTAACGATCTATGGAGCAACTGGCGGAAGATTGGATCATCTATTGAATAATTTATGGCTGGTTTTTCAACCGAAAGTGCGGCCGCATCTTGCAAAGTTACAGATTTCTGATCGTCAAAACAGTGTTTCTTATTATCAACCAGGGACATACGAGTTAAAAAAAGAAGAAGATAAAAAATACCTGGCTTTTATTTGTTTGACAGCTGTTGAAAAGCTAACTTTGTTTGATGCGAAATACCAATTGAAAGAAGCTGATTTTGCTTACCCCACTTCATTAGCCAGTAATGAATTTGTATCAGATACCACTCTTTTTTCCTTTCAAACGGGTTTAATTGCGGTCATTCAAAGTAAAGATTAAGAGTTATGCCCAAGAATAGTGGTTCTGTCATTTTTGGTGTTAGTAAGTAAAGTGAATTTATTCCACAATTTTGAAATTGTTGGAGGAATAGTG
>DIDU01000190.1:3236-5245 GCA_002418295.1 Carnobacterium sp. UBA5792
TTCACTACTAATCTTAGTATGTTTGATAAAGAACCAGAACAGTTAGATCTGATGCATACGAAATAGAACAAAAAAGAGGTAGAGACAAAGTCTCAACCTCTTTTTTATTATTGAAATTACACGCGTTCAACTTTACCTGATTTAAGAGCGCGAGCAGAAACCCAAACTTTTTTAGGTTTTCCATCAACTAAAATGCGAACTTTTTGTAAGTTAGCACCCCATGTACGTTTTGTTTTATTTAAAGCGTGAGAACGGTTGTTACCACTTTTTGCTTTACGTCCTGTTACGACACATACTTTAGCCATTATTCTTTCCTCCTTTGCCGATATCTCGAAGCAAGGCTTCAATCTATACACTCATACTTTGATAATTTATCATAATTAGACAACATTTGCAACATCTTTCTTTCAAGGAATTTTACTTGACAGCATTCTTTTTTTAGAAAAAAGATTGTTTTCTTTTAAAAAGCCCTGTTATTGAAAAAGTACTTGTGAAACAAACAAATGGGATGAGTTTCAAAAGAAAGAAGTGGGGAGTTTTCCTATTAACCTTTTCTTATTCTGCTGGCTATGATAAAATGTGAAGGAGTAATTCATGGCTGACTAGCCAAAAGGAGGATTTTTACCATGGCAGTTAAAATCAAAACACAATTTGGCGTTATTGATATTTCAAACGAAGTAATTGCAACAGTTGTAGGAGGAGCCGCAACTGAAATTTTTGGAATTGTTGGTATGGCAAGTAAAAACCAAATTCGTGATAATTTAAATGATATACTTAAAAAAGAAAATTATTCGCGCGGCGTAGTTGTTCGACAAGAAGACAATAGCGTAATGGTGGATGTTTATATTGTTGTTAGTTACGGAACAAAAATTTCTGAAGTGAGCCGTAATGTACAAGAAAGAGTGAAATATGATTTAGAAACCATGCTGGGCATATCTGCTGATGCAGTAAATGTTTATGTGCAAGGGGTACGTGTTTTAAAAGACTAAATAAAAAGAAATTGTCATAGTCACTTGTATTAAAAAGTGACGAAGGAGGATATAGTGGTGAATGTTACAAAGTTAGAAGGGAAGCAATTCCGCAAAATGGTTTCAGTAGGAGCCAAACGGTTGGATACAAATGCAGAATATGTTAACTCTTTAAATGTTTTTCCTGTTCCAGATGGAGACACAGGAACAAATATGAATTTATCATTAGCTAGTGGAGTTAAATCGATAGACAATACGACTTCAGATCATATCGATCAATTAGCTGCGGCTCTATCAAAAGGATTATTAATGGGAGCCCGGGGAAATTCTGGAGTAATTTTATCTCAATTGTTCAGAGGGTTTGGAAAAGCAATTGAAGGTAAAGAAACGTTAACAGCAAAAGAGTTTGCTGCTGCTTTTACAAATGGAGTCCAAACCGCTTATAAAGCTGTAATGAAACCAGTTGAAGGAACCATTTTAACTGTGGCGCGTGAATCAGCAAAAGCTGGTGAAAAGCAAGCTAAGACCACTGAGAATATCGTTGAAGTGATGGAAGCTATCGTACGCGAAGCTAAAAAGTCTCTAGATAGAACTCCAGATTTATTACCAGTCTTAAAAGAAGTAGGCGTTGTCGATAGTGGCGGACAAGGACTACTATTTATTTATGAAGGATTTTTAGAAGTACTATCCGGAAAAATTAGTGAAGTGGAAGTTTATCAACCATCTCCTCAGGAAATGACAGAAATGGTAAATGCTGAACACCATCGCAGTGTTTCTAATCATATTGCAACAGAAGACATCAAATATGGCTACTGTACTGAAATTATGGTTAAAATAGGTGAGGGAGAAACAGTTAAGCAAGAGTTCGATTATGACACTTTCCGTAATCATCTAAATGAAATAGGTGATTCTCTTTTAGTTGTCTCTGATGACGAAATTGTCAAAGTTCATGTCCATACTGAACAACCAGGAGAGGTAATGAATTATGGACAAGAATTCGGCTCATTAGTAAAGATCAAAGTAGACAACATGCGGTTACAG
>DIDU01000190.1:5288-7424 GCA_002418295.1 Carnobacterium sp. UBA5792
CATACAGCTTCTGCTGAGAAAAAACCTTATGGCGTGATAAATGTTGCTGCAGGCGAAGGTGTCCAAAGCCTGTTTAAGAGCTTAGGGGTCAATTATGTTATCAGCGGTGGCCAAACGATGAATCCTAGTACCGAAGATATCTTAAAAGCCATTGAAGCCATTCATGCTGAAAAAGTCATCATTTTACCAAACAACAAAAATATTTTTATGGCTGCTGATCAAGCTGCAGAAGTTAGTGAATTACCTGTTGTTGTGGTGCCTAGCAGAACCGTTTCTCAAGGAATGTCTGCTATGTTAGCCTTTAACGAGCTGAATGATTTAGAAACAAACAAAAAAGAAATGAGTGCAGAGTTGGAAAATGTCGTCAGTGGACAAATCACAACTGCTGTTCGAGACACTGAAATTGAAGGAATCAGCATTAAGAAAGACGATTATATGGGAATTATTGATGGGAAAATCAAAGTATCCACAACCAATCGTAAAGAAGCTGTGCTAGATACACTTAAGAAAATGATTTCTGAAGATAGTGAAATCGTTACGATCTTATTAGGCGAAGGAGCAGACATGACTGAAGCAGAAGCAATTGCTGCTGAAATCAGCCAAGACTATCCAGACGTAGAAGTAGAAATACATGAAGGTCAGCAACCTGTTTATCCTTATTTGCTTTCAGTAGAATAGTTTGATAATCCAATGAAAATAGACAGAAATAATAAAAATAATTTTTTATTTTTACTTATTTTTGTCTATTTTTCAAGTGTTTATTAAGTAGGCTAAAATATAACCGGAGAAGGGGGAGAAGAAAAACAACTATTATTTAACCACTCCAGTTGTTGTTTTGAATAATGGTTGCTATATTATGGGGAAATCAATTTATGATCCAGTGTCTGTTCTTCCTTCTGTAGGTGAAAAGCGGCTTGAAGCATTACACCAATTGGGTATCTTTACTATACTAGATTTGCTTTCGCATTATCCATTTCGATATGAAGACATTCAAGAAAAAAATTTATTAGAAATAGAAGATCAAGAAAAAGTTACCTTAAAAGGGAATGTAGTTTCTGAAGCAGTAGTCAGTCGTTTTGGTCCTAAAAAAAACCGTTTATCTTTTCGACTAGTAATTGACCATGCTGTTATTTCAATTACTTTTTTTAACCAACCTTATTTAAAAAGTAAAATTATTGCAGGGGAAGAATTAGCCNNNNTTTTGGGAAATGGGATGCCAAGCGAAAAAGTCTGACGGGAATCAAGATACTCGGGACAGCTTCTGCAGATCAAGATGGTGGGGATTTCGAATCTATTTACCGTACAAATAAAGGGATCAAACAAAAAACACTGTTCGATTTGGTCACAAAAGCGTATCAAGAATACCACGAGCTGATACCGGAAACGCTGCCGGATTTTTTAAGAAAGAAGTACCGACTGGTTTCTCACCAAGCCGCAATTTATGGAATGCATTTTCCTGCAACAGAAGAACAAACGAGACAAGCTAGAAGAGAAGTCATTTTTGAAGAGTTTTTATTGTATCAGCTTAAATTACAAAGTTTACGAAAAAAACAAACAGCAAGCGGACACGGTACGCAAATTAAGTACGATGTAGCAGATTTACGCCGCTTTATAAAAACACTACCTTTTGAATTAACTATGGCCCAAAAAAGAGTCGTTAATGAAATTTGTAATGATTTAAAAGAAGCAAGGCATATGCACCGATTATTACAAGGAGATGTGGGCAGTGGAAAAACAATTGTAGCGGCTATTGCATTATTTGCTGCTGCCAATGCAGGGTACCAATCGGCATTGATGATTCCAACTGAGATTCTAGCTGAACAACATATGGAAAGTTTAAGCCAATTATTTGATCCTTTAGAAGTTCGAATAGCCTTATTGACAGGTTCAACCAAAGCAAAAGAGCGGCGTATGATTTTAGAAGAATTGGCTACTGGGCAGTTAGATGTTATCATTGGTACTCATGCGTTGATTCAAGAAGATGTTCATTTTGCAAATCTAGGATTAGTGATTACAGACGAGCAACATCGTTTTGGGGTAAATCAAAGAAAAACGTTACGCAGCAAAGGCAAAGAACCTGATGTTTTATTCATGACCGCAACGCCTATACCCAGGACATTAGCCATCACAACTTAT
>DIDU01000190.1:7555-9045 GCA_002418295.1 Carnobacterium sp. UBA5792
TCTAGATGTTAAAAACGCTACAGACATTTATAATAATCTTTCTTCTTATTATGCAACGCGCTACCGGGTAGGTTTGCTGCATGGTAAAATGAAACCGGCTGAAAAAGAAGCCATTATGCAAGAGTTCAAAGAGAATAAATTACAGGTATTGGTTTCAGGCACCGTGATCGAAGTAGGAGTGAATGTACCGAATGCTACGACCATGGTGATTTACGATGCTGATCGATTTGGCTTATCTCAACTGCACCAATTGAGAGGAAGAGTTGGACGGGGGCATAAAGAATCTTATTGTATTTTAGTGGCCAATCCCAAAAGTGAAACTGGGATTGAACGAATGAAGATTATGACGGAAACGAACGATGGTTTTATTTTAAGCGAAAAAGATTTAGAATTAAGAGGTTCAGGAGATCTGTTCGGTTCCAAGCAATCTGGTTTGCCTGATTTTAAAGTTGGCGACATTATTGGTGATTTTGGTGCTTTGGAAGCTGCGAGAGAAGAAGCGACAGCATTAGTCAACCAACCTGACTTTTTAACTAATCCTACCTATCATGAATTACGACAAGCTATTGGATTAGAAAATTTAACGGGAGTCAACTTTAACTAACAATGGGCAAAAAATCAGGTTTAAAACTACGATCAAAACAACTAAAAAGACAAATCGGAAAATTATAGGGAGGCCAGCAGTATGAGAATTGCAGTAGATGCAATGGGCGGAGATAACGCTCCTAAAGCAATAGTANNCAGGTGAACCTAATATTAAAATTGTGCATACAGATGAAAAAATAAACAGTGAAGATGATCCTGTTCGCTCAGTACGACGCAAGAAAAATGCTTCAATGGTTTTAGCTGCACAAGCCGTAAAAAACAAAGAAGCAGATGCTCTTTTTTCAGCTGGTAATACAGGAGCACTTTTGACAGCAGGATTGCTGATCATCGGACGCATCAAAGGAATCGACCGCCCTGGTTTATTGGTAACAATGCCAGTCATTACAGAAGCAGAAAAGACGTTTAATTTAATGGATGTTGGAGCAAATGCGGATACTAAACCAGAGAATATTCACCAATATGCCATCTTAGGGAGTGAGTATGCTAAGTTTGTCCAAGGTATTTCCAATCCTACTGTTGGTTTATTGAATAATGGAACAGAAGAAAATAAAGGAAATGACATCACTAAAAGAGCGCATCAATTATTGAAGGCTGAGCCAAGCATTAATTTTATTGGCAATGTGGAGGCGCGTGAATTGTTAAGCGGCGTAGCAGATGTTGTTGTAACAGATGGCTATACTGGAAATGCTGTGTTAAAAACAATTGAAGGAACGGCATTATCCATGATGCAATTGCTGAAAAAAGCGGTGTATGATAATGGACCAAAGGCTAAAGTAGGCGGTCTTTTGTTGAAAGATAGTTTATCCGGCATGAAAGATGTACTGGATTACTCTAAACATGGGGGATCAGTTTTATTTGGAGTCAAAGCACCTGTGGTTAAAACA
>DIDU01000190.1:9088-12605 GCA_002418295.1 Carnobacterium sp. UBA5792
AGTTTATTATACCATTAAGCAAATTCATGAAATGTTGGCTTCAAAAGTAATTGATGACCTTGTCAATCAGTTTGAAGCTAAACAAGCAGATTTGGATAATTTAGAAGGATAAAAAGCAATTCATAAAAAGGTCTAGACATTCTGAAAAAGTATCTGTAAAATAAGTATGTTCAGATGTGAAAAGTAATTCATAATGGAAAAGCCAAACGGAGGTGTAAAGATTGTCAAAAAACGAAACTTTTGAAAAAATAAAAAAAATAATCGTTGAACGTTTTGGAATAGACGAAGAAAAAGTGACCAATGAAATGACGTTTAAAGATGATTTAGGTGCAGACTCACTAGATATCGTAGAATTAGTCATGGAATTAGAAGACGTTTTTGGAACAGAAATTTCTGATGACGATGCAGAAAATATCTCTTCAGTTGGAGACGCAGTAGATTACATCGAAGCTAACTTAAACTAAGTTCATAAAAAACCGCCGGTTCTTAAGGAAAACACATTTCTTAAGAACCGGATTTTTTATTTAAGCTTTTTTCGAAAGAAGAATAAGCTGATTTGAACAGCTAAACAGTGAAACTATTTATTTTTACTGTAAAACACAGTATAATAAGAATGATTGGACAAGTCTGGTCGAGAGGAGAAAAAAAATGAATGAATCATTTTTAAAAGAGATCAAAAGAAAATATGATATTACATTTCAAAATACTGCCTATTTAGAAGAAGCTTTCACGCATTCATCATATGTGAATGAGCACAGGAACCAACACTTAAAAGATAACGAACGAATCGAATTTCTGGGAGATGCGGTATTGGAATTAATCATTTCAAGGTATTTATTTGAGCATTATCCAAAACTGCCTGAAGGCAAATTAACTAAACTGCGAGCTGCAATTGTTTGTGAAGCAAGTTTAAGCTTATTTGCAAAAGAATGCGGCTTTGACCGTTATATACGTTTAGGCAAAGGCGAAGAACGAATGGATGGTCGTAAAAGACCAGCTTTGCTTTGCGATTTATTCGAATCTTTTATTGGAGCTTTATATTTGGATCAAGGAATCGACAGTGTGTTAGCTTTTTTGAAACAAACTATTTTTCCTAAAATTCAATCCGGTGCTTTCTCACATGTGATGGATCACAAAACAAATTTACAAGAATATTTACAAAAAAAAGGTGAAATTACCATTGATTATCGTTTAGTTGAAGAAGTTGGTCCGGCTCATCAAAAAATGTTTGTTGTTGAGGTCAGTGCAGAAGGTCAAGTGCTGGGGCAAGGACAAGGAAAAACAAAAAAAGCAGCTGAACAAGTAGCTGCAGAAAATGCTTTACTGATTTTAGAAGACAAATAAAAATACGTTGAGGATAAGCTACGTGCACGAGCTTATCCTCAATTAATGAAACGTTTAAGGAAAGGGGCCAGTCTATTGTGCAATTAAAAAGAATCGAAATCGCTGGTTTCAAATCATTCGCAGAAAAAACCACCATTGAGTTTCATGAAGGAGTAACCGCAGTTGTGGGGCCGAATGGCAGTGGAAAAAGCAATATTATTGAAGCGATACGTTGGGTATTAGGAGAACAATCAGCTAAAAGTTTACGAGGCGGGAAAATGAATGACATTATTTTCTCTGGAACTGATATGCGAAAACCATTGAATATCGCGGAAGTTTCTTTAATATTAGAAAATGAAGATCATTTTCTGCCATTAGATTTTTCGGAAATCAATATTACAAGAAGACTTCATAGAAATGGTGAGAGTGAATTTTATTTAAATAAGCAGGCTTGTCGGTTAAGAGACATTATTGAATTATTTATGGATTCCGGTTTAGGCAAAGAATCTTTTTCCATTNNTTTTAATAGTAAGCCAGAAGATCGCCGTTCTATTTTTGAAGAAGCTGCAGGAGTGTTTAAATATAAGACACGCAAGAAGAAAGCAGAGCAAAAATTATTTGAAACGGAAGATAACTTAAATCGTGTTCAAGATATTGTTTATGAACTAGATAGCCAAATTGAGCCGCTTCAAATACAAAGTAGCATTGCGAAAGATTACTTACTGCAAAAAGAACAATTAAAGGATGTTGAAATAGCTTTAACGGTAGTTGAAATTAGTCATCTAAAGGAACAATGGGCTGCTCAACAATTGGAAATAGCTGCTTTTAATCAGCCATTAAATCAAATGAAAGCTGAAACTAACGAAATTGAGCAACACCTGCAGCTGTTAAAGCAGCAAAAGCAGCAATTTACGGATGTTTTTGATAACGAACAAGCTCAATTGGTACAAGCCATTCAGCAATATGAACAATTAGAAGGTCAAAAACAAGTTTTAAATGAACAAACCAAGCATACGAAAGAAAATAGAGAACAATACGAACAGTCAAAGCGTCAAACATTAAATAAAATAGCTGACTTAGAAAAAAAAATAACTCAAGTAAAGACGTTGACCGATGAGAAAATGCAGAAACAAAAAGAATTAAAAAAACAACTTGAAACAGCGGAAAATGAACGCTTGATGCTTTCTGCTAACAGCAAAGAGACAATCGAGCAATTACGTGATCACTATATAGATTTGATGCAGCAACAAACTAGTTTACGCAATGAACAAAGCTATTTAGATAAGACCTTTAGTCAGTCTGCCCAAAGAAGAATGAAAACGTCAGTCGCTATGGCAGCATTAGAAAAAGAAGTAAAAGAAGTTGCTAGCCAACTTACCGCAGTGACTGCTGATAGAACGGCTAGTCAACAAGAAATAGCGAAAAAACTTTTGCAGTATCAAGAACAACAGGCAACTATTCAGAAACAATACACTCAATTAGAAAAAAAAGAAAAAATGATGTATGATGCTTTACGGGTTGTACAGCAAGCGAAAGCTAAAAAAGAGAGTTTACAAGAATTGAAAGATGATTATACTGGTTTTTATCAAGGGGTCAAAGAAGTCCTTAAACATAAAAAACAGATTGGTGGAATCGTTGGAGCCGTGGCTGAGTTGATCATTGTTCCAAAAGAAAGTGAAATAGCTATTGATATTGCATTAGGAGCTGCCTCGCAAAATATTATCGTGCAAAATGAAGAAAGTGGACGTAAAGCTATTCAATATTTAAAGCAAAAGCATTCTGGCCGAGCGACATTTTTACCTTTGTCTACCATTAAGCCGCGCCGATTACCTGCTGCTGTTGAAGTAAAAGTTAAAAATCAAACAGGTTTTATTGGGATTGCTAGTGACATTGTTCAATACCCGGACGAAATTGCTTCGATTGTTCAGAATTTACTCGGAACAACTATTGTGGCTCATAATTTAAAAGCAGCTAACGAAATAGCTAAACTGCTTCAATATAGTTATCGAGTGGTGACACTTGAAGGAGATGTGATGAATGCTGGCGGTTCTATGACTGGCGGAGCCAATAAAAAAGGGAACCAAAGCAGTCTTTTTTCACGTAAAAACGAGCTATCTTCTTTGACGCAGCAAATTAGTCAAATGGAACAAACACTAACAGCTAAAGAAGTCGAAGTTCGAACGCTTAAACAAAC
>DIDU01000190.1:12680-12926 GCA_002418295.1 Carnobacterium sp. UBA5792
CGTTTACAAAGAGAACTAAAAGCTTATCAATTTGAAGCACAAGAAGCTGAACAAGAAACTGAAGAGTATAACCAACGCATTCAGACAATAACAGAAGAACTTTCCATTCTCCAAGAGGAAATGGAACAAATCAATCATCGCATAGAAATAGCTTCTTCAAAGAATGTAGAAAGAGAACAATTACAGCTTGCAGCTAATGAGACAGTCCAACAACGGATGACAGAGCTGGCAACGATTAAAGAACAA
>DIDU01000190.1:12992-14899 GCA_002418295.1 Carnobacterium sp. UBA5792
ATGAACAACAAGAACTAACGAAGCTTGAGCTGCACCTTCAGCACATGTCTCAATCAGACGGCAGTCAAAAATTGACGCAGAAAGAGATAGTAGCAAAATTAGCTGATTTAAAAGAACAAAAAACGAAATGCGAGCGAGCGTTGCTCCACAATAAAGAGCAGCAGCGACTAGTCCAAGAACAATTGGATCAACTAGAAAAGAAAGGCACGATTAAACAAAACCAGCAACAATATATAATGGAGCAAAAAACGAAAGTGGAAATTGCTTTTAATCGAAACGAAACGATGATTGAAAATCATTTAGTTTATTTAAATGAAGAGTATCAGTTGAATTATGAAATGGCTGAAAAAGAATACCCATTAGATATTTCAGTTGAAGAGGCTGCTCAAAAAGTGAAACTGCTGAAACAAAGTATTAAAGAATTAGGAAATGTCAACGTTGGGGCTATTGAAGAATTTGAGCGTATTTATGAGCGCTATACTTTTCTGACAGAACAACGAAATGACTTGTTAGAAGCAAAAGAAAGTTTATACGAGACAATGGACGAAATGGATGAAGAAGTTAAGCTGCGTTTTTCAGAAACTTTTGAAGCTATTCGTATTCGTTTTAGTCAAGTCTTTCCGCAACTATTCGGTGGTGGGTCAGCTGAATTGCAGTTAACTGATCCTACTAATTTGTTGACGACAGGAATTGAAATCATTGCTCAGCCACCCGGTAAAAAACTGCAACAATTAAGTTTATTGTCTGGAGGAGAGCGTGCTTTTACAGCCATTGCTTTATTATTTGCTATTATTCAAGTCAAGCCGGTACCTTTTTGTATTTTAGATGAGGTAGAGGCAGCTCTTGATGAAGCAAATGTGGCTCGTTTTGGGCGTTATTTAAGAAAATTCGAAGGGGATACTCAATTTATTGTGATCACTCATCGTAAAGGAACGATGGAAGAAGCCAATGTTTTATATGGAGTTACGATGCAAGAGTCGGGGGTTTCCAAACTTGTCTCTGTTCGCTTAGAAGAAGTTGAAGAAAAAGAAAAATTATCGGTTAAATAAATGAGTTCAGGCAGCAGAACAGCTAAAAAAGGAGCAAGTTAAATGATCAAATTGATTGCTATTGATTTAGATGGTACGTTATTAACGAAAGATCGAACCATTTCTCCAGAAAATAAAGCAGCTATAAAAGAAGCAAAAGCTCAAGGAATCAAAGTGGTTTTGTGCACAGGAAGACCATTGTTAGGTATGATCCACTTTTTAGAAGAACTGGACTTAAGAGAGCCGGGTGATTATGGCATCACTTATAACGGTGGTTTAGTACAAAAAACAGATACTGGAGAAATTTTATCGCAAAAAACATTAACTCGTGAAGAAACCCAAGAATTATATGAGTTAAGCCAAGCAATAAATGTACCTTGTAATTTTATAGATTTAGAAAAAATTTATGAACCGCCTTATCCTAAAGGCCGAGATTCGTTATATCCCACTGTAATGAATGCTTTGCCCTACATGCCGATTACATTGGCTGAACTACCTGAAGATGCAGCAATCAATAAAGTTGTTTTTTGTTACGATCAAGAAGTTTTAGATAGGGCTATTGCGACTATTCCAGCTAGTTATTATAAAAAGTATACCATAATGAAATCTAGGCCGATTCTGCTTGAAATGATGAATAAAGAAGTAGATAAAGGAAAAGGGATTGCGGTATTATGCGNNCAGATGAAGTGATGGCCTTGGGAGACGAAGCAAATGACCAAGCAATGATTGAATATGCAGGAATCGGAGTAGCTATGGAAAATGCCGTACCTGAAATAAAAGAAATTGCCCAATTTATTACAAAAAATAATGATGACCATGGTGTTGCTTATGCAATCCGTAAGTTTGCTTTACAAGACCAACCAGTCTGGACAACTACAC
>DIDU01000190.1:15070-24886 GCA_002418295.1 Carnobacterium sp. UBA5792
TTTTTTGAAGAGTTGGAAGAAGTTTTAATTGGTGCAGATGTCGGCTATGAAGCTTCTATGGAAATCAGTGATGCTTTGCGTCAAGAAGTAAAACTAAAAAATGCTAAAAGCGAAGGCGAAGTTCAGAATGTAATCATTGAAAAAATGGTGGAAATTTACGAAAAACACAATACTGAAAAGCCTGAAGTTTTATTTAATGAAAATGGATTAACTGTTATTTTAGTAGTTGGTGTAAACGGTGTTGGAAAAACCACCACTATAGGAAAAATGGCAAAACGTTTTCAAAACGAAGGAAANNCTTTTCGGGCAGGAGCAATAGAACAACTAGTCGTATGGGGCGAAAGAGTAGATGTTGATGTCGTTACTGGAAAAGCTGGCGGAGATCCAGCAGCGGTTGTTTTTGATGCTGTACGACAAGCGAAACAACAAGAAGCAGATGTTTTAATAGTGGATACCGCAGGACGCTTGCAAAACAAAGTGAATTTAATGAATGAATTGGAAAAAATGAAACGTGTGATTGAAAAGGAAGTCCCGGGAGGCCCGCATGAAGTTTTATTAGTACTTGATGCCACAACTGGTCAAAACGCCATGATTCAAGCTAAACAGTTTAAACAAACTACGAATGTCTCAGGAATTGTTTTGACTAAACTGGATGGAACAGCTAAAGGCGGAATTGTTTTAGCCATTCGGAAAGAATTGGACATCCCTGTTAAGTTTGTTGGTTTAGGCGAAGGTGTTGATGATTTACAGGAATTCGAACCTGGAGAATATGTTTATGGATTATTCAGTGAGCTTATTCAAGAAACGATTTAAAACCGTTAGCAAGTAGCTTTTTTGTAGAAGATATGTTACGATGATAAGCGTGTTTTCAAAACCTAAAGTTTCTAATCTCTTGTTTTGCAAGAGGTCAGAAACTTTTTGATTGGCCTTTTTTGAAAACACAAGCTATTATTTTCATTTGCTGAAAAGCAAGCATTTATAGAGGAGGAAACAAATTGAAAGACAAATTATTCGAGACGCTGCAAAAGATGGGTAAAACATTTATGCTGCCGATCGCATTGCTGCCTGTAGCCGGGTTGATGTTAGGAGTTGGCTCATCTTTTACAGGTGACTCTTTTGTTAACATGTACGATTTAGATTGGTTACTAGGAGAAGGGACGGTTCTTTATAATGTTCTAACGGTTTTTAAAGACTGTGGTCAAATTATATTTGATAACTTACCGTTGCTTTTCGCAGTAGCTGTAGCATTGGGTATGGCAAAAGCTGCAAAAGAAGTTGCGGCATTATCAGCTGTTGTTGCTTACTTTATGATGTATGCCTCAATGACAAGTACCATTGTAAACTTTGGTAACCTTGAAAAGCTAAAAGAAACTCCAGGCCTGATTGGTTCTGTACTAGGATTTTCAGAAACAATGAATACCGGGGTTTTCGGTGGGATTATTATTGGTCTAATTGTAGCTTATCTACATAACCGTTTCTATAAAGTAGAGTTTCCGGACGCTTTGTCATTCTTTGCAGGAACTCGCTTTGTTCCAATTATATCAGCGTTTGCGGCTGTTTTAACGGGCATGGTTCTCTCATTCCTATGGCCATATGCCGGTGCAGGAATCGCTTGGCTAGGTTCTGTTGTAGCTGATTTAGGCTATGTTGGTACCTTTTTATATGGGTTTATTTACCGGGCTCTGATTCCTTTGGGTCTGCATCATGTTTTTTACTTGCCATTTTGGCAAACAGCACTTGGAGGAACAGCAACGATTGGCGGTCATGTAGTAGAAGGCGCTCAAAATATTGTCTTTACTCAATTAGGTAATGGGCAAGTGGTTGATCCTGAAGCTGCCAAATTTTTCTCTGGAATGTTCCCATTTATGATTTTTGGGTTCCCAGCAGCAGCATTTGCCATGTACCAACAAGCTAAACCAGAACGCAAAAAAGATGTTAAAGGACTGATGATGTCTTCGTCTCTAACGTCGATTTTTACAGGAATCACAGAACCTCTTGAGTTCTCATTCTTGTTTGCTTCGCCATTCTTATATTTTGGCGTACATTGTGTACTAGCTGCATTTTCATTTGTATTGATGCATTTTCTACAGGTCGGCGTTGGATTGACTTTCTCAGGTGGACTACTTGATTTTGTATTATATGGTATATTACCTGGGCAAGGGATAACAAACTGGATTCCAGTGGTTCTTGTCGGAATCGTTTACGCATTTGTTTATTATTTTGTCTTTACGTTCTTTATTAAAAAATTCGATTTGAAGACACCAGGACGTGAAGATGATGTAGTTGAATCTAAGATGTATACGAAAGCTGATTATCAAGCTAAAAAAGCTGGAGAAAAAGCAAACGTACCTGTTCAAGATGAATTATCTCATGATATCGTAACGGGTCTTGGCGGTGCTGATAACTTAATTGAAGTTGGAAACTGTGCCACACGTTTAAGAGTAACCGTAAAAGACGGCGGTTTAGTTAATCAAAACCAATTGAAATCAACAGGAGCAGCTGGAGTTGTCGTTAAAGGCAATAATGCTCAAGTTATTTATGGACCAAAAGTATCCAATATTAAATCAAATATTGAAGAATACCGTAACAAATAAAATGCTATAAAGAAAGTGGGACATTGTTCCTGACTTTTAGAGCTTGTATCAGAAAAATGATGAAGAAGAAGAAAGAGGATGAGACTTTTGTCTTGTCCTCTTTCTTTATGAAACAAAAAGCTGTATTTGCAGTTCCAATTAACTTAAAATATCGATAAAACACGCTAAAGCTATTGACTAATCAAGCGATAATGAGTACGCTTAAGAGGTGTGTAAACGAGAAACACTTGACATCAGTTGAGATAAAGAAAGAAGGGTAAAAGTGGAAATAGAAAGAACGAATCGTATGAATAGATTATTCGATTTTTATGGATCTTTGCTGACTGAAAAACAACGAAGTTATATGTTATTGTATTTTGCAGATGATTATTCTTTAGGAGAAATTGCAGAGGATTTTGAAGTGAGCCGACAAGCTATTTATGATAATATCCGACGAACAGAGCAGATACTGACCGATTATGAACGCAAGCTTCACTTAGTAGAAAACTTCACTCAGTTAGAAGAAACCCTTGATGAA
Source organism: Carnobacterium sp. UBA5792 (assembly GCA_002418295.1). The sequence continues at coordinate 18,182 of DIDU01000190.1, forward strand.
TTTTCTGTTTATGTAAATGACCACTACCCAAAAGATGAAGTACTGCAAAGATTTATCCAAAAGCTTAAAAAAGAAACAAATGAAGAATAAAAGGAATGGTGAATGAAATGGCATTTGAAGGATTATCAGAACGCCTGCAAAATGCGATGGCAAAAATGCGTCGCAAAGGCAAAGTTTCGGAAGCAGACGTAAAAGAAATGATGCGCGAAGTGCGCCTTGCTTTATTAGAAGCGGACGTTAACTTTAAAGTTGTGAAAGACTTTGTAAAGACAGTTAGCAACCGTGCAGTAGGATCAGAAGTATTAGAAAGCCTTTCTCCTAGCCAACAAATCATTAAAATTGTTAGTGAGGAATTGACTAATTTAATGGGCGGCGAACAAAGCACGATTCAAATGGCTGCAAAAGCTCCTACTGTAGTAATGATGGTAGGGTTACAAGGTGCAGGTAAAACAACTACTGCTGGGAAGCTAGCTAACCACTTAAGAAAAACACAGAATAAACGGCCTTTAATGGTTGCTGCAGATATTTATCGTCCTGCAGCTATTCAACAATTGGAAACATTAGGAGAACAATTGGATATCCCTGTTTTTTCAATGGGAGATAAAGTAAGTCCAGTAGAAATTGCTAAACAAGGTATTCAAAAGGCTAAAGAAGAACATCGTGATTTTGTTATTATCGATACAGCAGGGCGTTTGCAAATCGATGAAACATTGATGACTGAATTATCTGATATTAAGGCTGCTGTTGATCCAACTGAGATTTTCGTAGTAGTAGATGCAATGACAGGACAAGAGGCTGCAAATGTAGCTGATTCTTTTAATCAACAACTGGACATTACCGGAGTAATTTTAACAAAATTAGATGGGGATACTCGTGGTGGGGCAGCTCTTTCTATTCGTTCCGTTACAGGCAAGCCAATCAAATTTGTTGGTCAAGGAGAAAAGTTAGACGCTTTAGAACCCTTCTATCCAGACCGGATGGCTAATCGTATCTTAGGTATGGGCGACATGTTGACATTGATTGAGAAAGCCCAACAAGATTTTGATGAGAAAAAGAATGAAGAAATGGCTAAAAAGCTTAAAGAGAACAGTTTTGATTTTAATGATTTCATTGAACAAATGGACCAAGTCAGCAATATGGGACCAATAGAAGACATCTTAAAAATGATTCCAGGCATGAGCAATGCTCCAGGCTTAGAAAATTTGCAAATTGATCCAAAAGACATGGCTCGCATGAAAGCCATTGTGTTATCTATGACGCCAAAAGAACGTGAAAATCCTGATCTTTTATCACAAAGCAGAAGACGTCGGATCGCTAGAGGTTCAGGACGTCCAATAGCTGAAGTAAACCGCTTGATCAAACAATTTAACGAATCGAAAAAAATGATGAGTAAAATGTCTAAAGGAAATCTTGATGGATTAGATGGTATGTTTGGACAAGGGGTCAAAGGTAAAATAGGCAAAATGGCGATGAATTCAATGGTGCGCAAGAATAAGAAAAAAGTTAAAAAGAAAAATAAAAAGAAACGCTAAGAGAAGTTTCGTAAAAAAACAGAGTGTAAAGAAAAAACACTTTACAAGGATGTAAATTCCTGTTACTATACTTAGTGAAAGATAGTTAATGGAGGTGTAAGAAATATGGCAGTAAAAATCCGTTTAAAACGTATGGGTTCTAAAAGAAATCCTTTTTACCGTATTGTAGTTGCAGATGCTCGTGCTCCACGTGATGGACGTTTCATCGAGCCTGTTGGCACATACAACCCAGTTGTTGAACCAGCTGAAGTTAAATTGGACGAAGAATTAGTATTAAAATGGTTAGCCGATGGCGCTCAACCTTCTGATACAGTTCGTAACATCCTTTCAAAAGAGGGCATTATGAAAAAATTCCATGATTCAAAAAACACTAAGTAAAAAGGATGAGAACTATGGCTGACATGAATGAATTAGTTCTTACCATTATTCGTCCTCTTGTTAATCATCCGGAGGAACTAGTACTTGATATCAAAGAATCAAAAGATTTTTCAGAATATCATCTATCTGTTCACCCTGATGATATTGGACGTGTAATCGGGAAAAAAGGTCGCGTAGCAAAAGCTATTCGGACAATCGTTTACAGCGTTAGAGTCTCAGGACCAAAGCGTATTAGATTAACGATTGTCAATAGCTAAAATTCTTAAAAGAAGTAAACCATTTCTAAAAGAGATGGTTTTTTTTATTTCTCTTGCTTCATTANNCATTAACTCGCTTTATTGAACGAGAACATATGGTACAATAAATAAGACAAAAATAAAAGAGAATGAGGGATAATGTGGCAGAATTATACAATGTAGGAAAAATCGTAAATACACAAGGGATCAAAGGCGAAGTCCGGGTAATTTCAAGAACCGATTTTCCAGAAGAACGCTATAAAAAAGGAGCGAAATTGTTTTTAGATCAGCCGGGGAAAAAAATGATTGAGTTAACTGTTGCCAGTCATCGTAAACACAAAACATTTGATCTATTATCTTTTGAAAACCATCCGAATATTAATGATGTAGAAAAGTACCGGGACGGCATTTTAAAAATAAGCTCAGAACAGCTGAAAGAATTACCGGAAAATGAATATTATCTTCATCAAATTATTGGTTTAACTGTTGAAGATGAAGAAGGAACTGAAATAGGAAAAGTTTCAGAAGTTTTGTCACCAGGAGCAAATGATGTGTGGGTCGTACAACGTAAAGGCGAAAAGGATTTATTGATTCCTTATATCGAAGAAGTCGTATTAAAAGTTGATTTAGAAAAAAGATTCGTCACGATCCATATTATGGAAGGATTATTAGATTAATGAAAATTGATATTTTGACTTTATTTCCCAGAATGTTTGAAGGGCCATTATCTGAATCGATCATAGGAAAAGCAATTGATAAAAATCTATTAGCCGTTTCTGTGATGAACTTTCGTGATTTTTCAGAAAACAAACACCGTAATGTAGACGACTACCCTTATGACGGCGGAGCGGGTATGTTATTAACGGCCCAACCGATTTTCAGTGCATTAGATACGATTCAATCAGAAACTCCAGAAACAAAAAAAAGAGTTATTCTACTAGATCCAGCTGGTGTACCTTTTACCCAATCAGTAGCAGAAGAATTAGCCGAAGAAGAACATTTGGTTTTCATCTGCGGCCATTATGAAGGATACGATGAACGCATTCGCTCTTTAGTCACGGACGAGATTTCTTTAGGCGACTATGTATTGACAGGTGGTGAATTAGGAGCAATGGTCATGATTGATGCCACAGTTCGCTTGCTGCCGGAAGTACTTGGAAATGAAGAGTCTGCTAAAACAGATTCACACTCTACCGGGTTATTGGAACATCCGCAATATACGAGACCAGCAGACTATCGCGGCATGAAAGTTCCAGATGTTTTACTCAGTGGAAACCATAAAAACATTGCCGAATGGCAAGAAAAAGAATCCTTACGCCGTACTTATTTGAGACGTCCAGATATGCTCGAAAATCTGGAGTTGACAACAGAACAAACAAAATGGCTGGATGAAATAAAAAAAGAACAAGAAATAGGTTAAAAAAAGGAAATTTACTTTACACCTATTTTTAAATATGGTAAACTATTTTGGTGAGTGGGTAAAGCCTGCTGAAATAACGATATTCCGCTGTGTCTGAATAGAGATGTATGAATATTTGTTGGAAGGAGAAAAAATCATGAACTTAATCGAATCAATTACAAACGAACAATTGCGCGAAGACATTCCAGCTTTCCGTCCAGGAGATACTGTCCGTGTTCACGCAAGAATCGTTGAGGGTACTAGAGAACGTATCCAATTATTTGAAGGCGTGGTAATCAAACGTCGTGGTGCAGGAATTAGCGAAACTTATACAGTTCGTAAAATTTCTAATGGTGTAGGCGTTGAGCGTACATTCCCATTACACACTCCACGTGTTGCAAAAATCGAAGTTGTCCGCTTTGGTAAAGTGCGTCGTGCTAAATTGTACTACTTACGTGCATTACATGGTAAAGCAGCTCGTATTAAAGAAATCAGAAGATAATTCATTTTTTGATTTTCTGTCTAAATGTGAGACAAAGAAAAAAGTCCTTGTGATACAAGGGCTTTTTTCTTTGTCTTTTTTTAATAGTTTAAGAGAAAAAAATGTCAATGTGTTGGATTTTCAGCTACAAATCCTCATGATGGAACATCCCATCAATCTGCATTTCTTTTAAGGTAAAATTGAGTATTATCTAAGTTACATTGCCTGTTAGCTGTATTATTTCGATGGATTTTCATTTTTGTACTATTCTCCCAGACGTGCATGAAGATATCTTCACTTATGGTATACTTATTTTAGAAAACAGTATGAATAGTGAAACCATAATACTTTTGGGAGTTGATTGATAATGGCAAAAGAAGCTTTATTAATTGTTGATATGAGTAATGATTTTGTATCTGATGAAGGAACATTAACTGTTGGTAAACCAGCACAAAAAATAGTACCTTATATTCAGGAGTTAGCAACAAGATTTTTAGCAGAGGAAAATGTTGTNNGGAGACTTATCTGAGTGGTTTCAAGATAACAAAGGAAATAAAAATGTGATGTATACGCCTAAAACAAACTATAATGCATTTTTTAAAACAGGTTTAGCTGAAAGCTTAAGAAAATTAGAAGTAGAAAAAGTTCACGTTGTTGGAGTCACTACAGATATTTGTGACTTTTTAACGGTTTCAGGGGCAGATGCAGAAGGTTTCAAAACAGTTATTCATAAACAAGGTGTAGCCACATTTACGGATCTTGGAGAGACAATGCTAAATCATATGAAACGTTGCTTCCATACTGAAGTGATTGACTAACGACTTATTAATGAAAACAAAGAAAAACAGCTATTCTATCGTGCTTGTACGAAATAGAATAGCTGTTTTTTATATTGAAAAAACTGATGCACCACGTTAGGCTTCAATACTCTAGCAGTAAACTACTATCAAATTTCTTTTTAAAGTTGAGCTGGGTTACAGATGATTTTACAGAATGAACTTATCCTCTAAGTTGTTTTTTATCCAGCCAATCTCTTGACAAAATAGCATCAATTGATATAATGAACATATATTCATATGAAAATTCATTCATATGTAAACCAAAACTATTACGCTTTAGGAAAAACCGGGAGAAGTGTAGCAGTTCATAAAGAGATATTTGCTGAATAATGTTCTAACGGCAAATGAGTACATAATTATAATTTCATAGGAGGACAATAGAAATGGATACTATTCAAAAAAACCAGTCACAAGAAAAACATAGTCATGACCACTCACATGGACATGATCACGAGCACACTCATAACCATAATCAAGGAAAAATGCCGATTATTTTGTATTTTTCTGGCTTTGTGTTGGCACTTATTGCGTTATTTTTAAATAAAGATTTAGAATTATTACAAAATAGTCTTTTTTTAATTGCTACGATCACAGCTGGTTATCACGTTATTGTGCTTGAAGGCATTGGAGAGACGATTGAAAACACTAAAGCTCAAAAAAGATTTACACCTAACTCCCATCTTTTAATGGGTTTAGCTGCGATTGGAGCTTCGTTGATCGGAAATTTCTGGGAAGGAACACTATTGATTCTTATTTTTTCTGGCGCTCATTTTCTAGAAGAGTATGCTGAAGGAAGAAGCAAAAGAGAAATTACAAAGTTACTTGAAATGAATCCAACAACTGCTAGATTGATGATGCCTAATGGAGACACAAAAATCGTGGACGTCAGTACATTAAAAGTTGGAGACCGACTTCAAGTATTAAATGGGGATCAAATACCAATTGATGGAATTATTGTATCTGGTACTACTTCGATTGATGAATCTTCTATTAATGGCGAAAGCATTCCTAAAGAGCAAACGAAAGGCGATAGCGTTTTTGGAAGCACAATTAATGGAACAAGTTCTTTTACAATGGAAGTTACGAAAGAAAATAAAGATACAGTTTTTTCAAAAATCTTACAATTAGTAAACCAAAACCAAAACAATCAAACAAAGGCTGCTAGTATTATTCAAAAATTTGAGCCAAAATATGTGACAATTGTTTTAGTCGCTATAGTGTTAGTGGTTGTGCTGTCTCCGTTCCTGTTTAATTGGACATGGTCTGAAAGTCTGTACAAAGGTTTAGTGCTTTTAGTTGCAGCTTCACCTTGTGCTTTAGCTGCAGCTACTGTATCCGCAACTTTATCCGCAACTTCTAATTTAGCTAAAAAAGGAGTGTTGTCAAAAGGAAGTTCCTATCTGTCCCAATTAGCAGATATTGATGCGATTGCCTTTGATAAAACGGGGACGCTTACTAACGGAAAACCCGTAGTAACAAATGTTTATTTTTCTGATGCTGTAAACCAAGAAAAGATGATTGATATTATCGTAGCTCTTGAAAAAGAATCAAATCATCCTTTAGCAGAGGCCATTTTAAATAAGTTTAAAGCTAAAAACAAATTAAACATTAAAGCAAACAACCAGATCGGAAAAGGCTTGGAAGGAGAGTACGACGGACACATCTATCGTATAGGCAAGCCTACTTCGTTTAAGAGTGTCTCTGATGAATATACCCGTCTAAATACTGAATGGGCTACTGAAGGAAAGACGGTGGTATACGTAGCTGAAAATAATAAAGTTCTCGGCCTGATAGCTCTTATGGATGTGCCGAATAAACAGGCAAAAGCAACGATTGATTA
>DIDU01000190.1:24902-25121 GCA_002418295.1 Carnobacterium sp. UBA5792
TGGAGATGGCGTGAACGATGCTCCTGCTCTAGTCAACGCAGATGTTGGAATTGCGATGGGAGATGGTACAGACGTGGCCGTAGATGTCTCTGATCTAGTCTTGATGCAAAATGACTTATCTAGGTTGGTACAATCCCATAAAACTTCTTCAAAAATGAGCCGTATTATTTGGCAAAATATTATCTTTTCAATGGCGGTTGTTATCTTTTTAATTGTAGT
>DIDU01000190.1:25310-27150 GCA_002418295.1 Carnobacterium sp. UBA5792
AATGAATTAATCTCCAAATGCACAAGGCATCTGGAGGTTTTCTTTGTTTAGTGGTCTATTTAGATTGATAGGAAGGAAGCTAATAGAATGATTATTTAATAAAATTACAGGATATTTTGCGTATTGAAATTGATTGTGTGATTAAGACTATATAAAGTTAGAAATGGGCATTCTCAGTAAGAGAACTTACTGTTATACTAGAATCGAACTAACGGCTTAAAGTTTACATGTCAGTAAGATAATAGAAATAAATTCCTAACCATTTCAGAGAGCATTACCCATTAAGATATTGTTTAGAAGGAGTTTTTGTTATGAGTAAAATTGTAGAAGTAGTGCAAGTACAAAAAAAGTTTGGTAAATTTGAAGCTTTAAAAGATGTCTCGTTTACAGTAGATTCAGGTGAAGTGGTTGGTTTTATTGGACCGAATGGAGCAGGGAAATCAACAACTATCCGAACAATGCTTGGAATCATTAAGCGCGATAGTGGAGAAGCTACTATATTTGGAAAAGATGTCTGGTCCGAAAGCATGGATATTCATAAACGTATTTCTTATGTGCCGGGAGATGTAGCTTTATGGAATAATCTGACTGGTGGCGAAATTATCGACTTATTTATGAAGCTTCATGGTAATGGGGATAACAGAAAACGCGATTATTTGATTAAGAAATTTGAATTAGATCCAAAGAAAAAGGCTAAAAGCTATTCAAAAGGGAACCGACAAAAAGTTGGTTTAATTGCTGCATTAGCAGTAGATTCTGATTTATATATTTTTGACGAACCGACTTCAGGGCTGGATCCATTGATGGAAGCAATTTTTCAAGAAGAAGTTGAAAAGATAAAAACAGCTGGCAAATCGATTCTGCTTTCTTCTCATATTTTGAGTGAAGTTGAGCGTTTGGCAGACAAAGTTGTTATTATTCGAGAAGGAAAAGTAGTTGAAACTGGAACTTTAGATGAGTTACGTCATTTAACTCGTTCAGCTATCACTGTAGTTACAAAAGGAGATGTTACTCGCTTAGGAAAACTTGAAGGAGTGTATGACTTCGTCCTTAAAGGAAATGAAGCAAAATTTTCAATTGATAACAAACACATGAATGAAGTATTATTAGAAGCTTCAAAATTAACCGTTAAAAAATTTGAAGTTGTCCCTCCAACCTTGGAAGATTTGTTTATGCGTCATTATGAGGGTTAATGGATGGGAGGGAGGAATTACCATGAATAAAAAATTTGCTTTATGGAATTTATTATTTATCCAGTACTTAAAGCGCGATTGGAAAAAAACGATGATTTGGCTGCTTGGATTAGGGCTTTTTTCAAGTGCTTTTGTCCCAGCATTTGAAGAAATCGGGAAAGGACAAGGGCTGCTGGGAATGTATGAAACCATGCAAAATCCGGCAATGGTTGCTATGGTCGGACCTAGTCCTGTGAAAAATGCTGTCCATTATACAGTAGGTGCGATGTATGCAAATGAAATGCTGCTTTTTTGCGGGTTGTTCGCGATGATCATGTCCATCTTGCATGTTGTTGGGCATACGCGAAAAGAAGAAGATTTAGGATTAACAGAACTCATTCGTTCTTTTCGTGTTGGCCGTCAAGCCAATTCCTTAGCAGTTATTATAGAAACAGTAGTTATCAATCTCTTACTGGCACTAGTGATTGGTGGAATTATGGCTAGTTTTGGCGCTCAAACCATTACTATTGAAGGGAGTTTATTATTTGGCGCTTCTATCAGTCTGGCAGGCATCATAGGGGCAGGTCTGGGACTAGTTATGGCACAAATTATGCCTACCTCATCAGGAGCTACAGGCTCTTCTTTAGCGATTGTTGGGATCTTATATA
>DIDU01000190.1:27220-27456 GCA_002418295.1 Carnobacterium sp. UBA5792
TCAAATATACATTTTTCCATGATCAATCCAATGGGGTGGACGTATTTAACTTATCCATTCACTGAAAATAATTGGTTTCCTCTTATACTGGGAATCGTCTTTGTGCTCATCCTATTGCTGATAGCTTTTTCTTTGGAAGGAGGCCGGGATTTAAATGCTGGTTATTTGCCTGAACATAGGGGACGAGCTTATGCTAAAAAATCGTTATTATCAGTGCCGGGACTCTTTTTTAAAAT
>DIDU01000190.1:27471-28059 GCA_002418295.1 Carnobacterium sp. UBA5792
AATCAATAAAGGTGTTATTTTAGGTTGGTTGATTGCATTTGTTTGCATGGGAATGGCATATGGATCAATCTACGGAGATATGCAGGCTTTTCTTAATAGCAACGAATTGATGAAACAAATGTTTAATCACTCTGGGATTTCTATTGAGCAGTCATTTACAGGTACTATCATGATGGTTATGATTGGACTGGCAATTATTTTGCCAATAGCTGTTGTAAATAAATTATATGCAGAAGAAACTCGATTACATTTAAGCCAACTTTTTTCAACAAAAGTTTCTCGTGGTCAGCTTTATTGGACGACAGTCCTTTTGGCTATCTCTTCTGGATTAGCTGGTGTTTTACTAAGTGCTGGTAGTTTAGGCAGTGTCGCTTTATTGGCAATGAAAGATCCCACCAAAATGAACATGTGGGATTTTCTGATTGCTGGCTTTAACTATTTACCGACTGTTTTGTTCTTTATAGGATTAGCAGGTTTAGCGCTTGGAGTTGCACCTAAATTAGGAAAAGCGGTTTATGTATATTTGGGCTACTCTTTTTCTTTAAGTTATTTTGGCGGTATCCTAGACTTACCCGCTTGGTTTTTAAT
>DIDU01000190.1:28149-28349 GCA_002418295.1 Carnobacterium sp. UBA5792
CCTTATTCTATTAGGGATGATTGGATATAGGCGTCGTGATATGTACAAGGGTGCATAGTATTGAGGAATTATAATTGAACATCTTAGATAGAAAGTACAGTTCTTATTTGATATTGAACTGTACTTTTTTTAAACATATAACATTTTGGAAAACTTCAAATATAGAACAATCATTTCATCTCAAATCTTACGCGCAACTT
>DIDU01000182.1:0-355 GCA_002418295.1 Carnobacterium sp. UBA5792
CTATCTTAGCAATGAATAAAAAAATAAAAATTAGTTTAAAGTTCAGTCTAAATAGTGTATTATATAGCTAAATGCAATACATTGTTAAAAAAATCACAAAAATAACGGAGATGAAAAAATGGAAGTTGAAAAAGTTGAAACAGGTTTTTTAATGGAGACATTACGTGCAAGCATTCTTAAAAAAGAAGATTTATTTAACAAAAGTCGAGTACGCTATATTATGCGTTGTATGCTGGCTTGTTTATTTTTGACTATCGGAACGGCAGCTGCTGTTTATTTAGGCGAGACAGTTAATACGATCACACCAGGCGCTGGAAAAATTGCGTATGCACTGATGTTTACTTGGTCATTGGTG
>DIDU01000182.1:415-12446 GCA_002418295.1 Carnobacterium sp. UBA5792
TGTACATGACAACTGCAGTTCACCGGAAAATTTTGCCTTTTAAAAAAGCACTCATTATTTTAGCCACTTGTATTTTCTTTAATCTGATTGGCGGTATTCTAGCGAGCTGGTTGATTTCGCATACTGGAGCCTTTTTGCATACGACCCAAGATAGTTTTTTAGTTACAACAATAGCCAGCAAATTGCAAAAAGGTCCTTCTCAAGTCTTTTTTGAAGGCATATTTGCTAATTTGATCGTCAATATAGCGGTGTTTGCGACAATCAATATGAAAGATGATGCTGCACGGGTAATTTCAATTGTGTTCATTATTTTTATTTTCGCTTTTTTAGGGTTTGAACACGTGATTGCTAATTTTTCTTCTTTCTCACTTGCTTTCTTTGCTACTGGCGGACATGTTCCTGGAATGACGGCAATCAGCGTTATTAAAAACTTGTTTTTTGCCACTTTAGGAAATTACGTAGGAGGCGGTTTGATCTTAGGCTTAAACTACTCATGGTTGAATAATGGGCAGACGAAATACATTGATTAAAAAAATAGTAAGGTAATTTTGAATTTTTAGCTGGCAGTGGTAAAATTAAAGAAATAACACGTTTTTTAGAATAGAGACGGAGGAGAACACTATGGCTAAAATAGAAAAAGATATGGAACCAGAAAAATCGCTAGATGAAGTGACAACAAAGAATGAACAAGAGAGCACAGCTTCTTATCAAACGAGTGACGCGGAAAAACCGCTGGACATTATCAATGTATATGATCTTGAAAAAGAAGCCAGTAAAGTGATTCCGAAAGGCGGATACGATTATATTTCAAGTGGAGCAGGAGATCTATGGACGATTGAACAAAATATCAAATCATTTAACCATAAAACAATTGTGCCCCGCGTTCTAAGAAATATTGAATATCCTGATCAAAGTACATCGATTTTTGGTGATAAAATTTCTACACCTATTATTATGGCGCCTGTTGCTGCTCATGGATTAGCTAACAGTAAAGGAGAACCTGCGACAGCTAAAGGGATAGCAGATGCTAAAACCATCATGACGATTAGTTCATATGCGAATAAACCGTTCAAAGAAATTTCGGAAGCAGGCCAAGGTGCTCCGCAATGGTTCCAATTCTACATGAGTAAAGATGACGGCATCAATCGTGATATTTTGGATGAAGCAAAAGCAAATGGGGTAAAAGCGATCGTTTTGACGGCTGATGCAACAGTTGGCGGAAATCGCGAAGCAGATAAACGTAATGGTTTTGTCTTTCCATTAGGCATGCCAATCGTTCAAGCGTATCAAACAGGTGTTGGCCAAACAATGGACGCGGTATATGGGTCATCAAAACAGATATTAAGTCCTAAAGATGTCGAATTTATTGCTGCATATTCTGGTTTGCCGGTATTTGTTAAAGGAGTGCAAACAGCAGAAGATGCTCATATTTCGATTGAATCAGGAGCTGGCGGTATTTGGGTGACCAATCATGGCGGAAGACAACTAGATGGCGGAATGCCTGCTTTTGAGTCACTGCAGATCGTTGCTGAAGAAGTAAATAAACGTTTGCCTATTGTCTTTGACAGTGGAGTACGGCGCGGGCAGCATGTTTTTAAAGCTTTGGCAAGCGGAGCGGATCTAGTTGGGATTGGACGTCCGGTTATTTATGCTTTAGCTTTAGGCGGTGCTCAAGGAGTGACATCTGTTTTTGATTGGTTTAAAGCAGAGTTGGAAAAAACGATGCAACTTGCTGGAACTAAAACTGTAGAAGATATTAAAAAAGTCAAACTTCAAAACTACCCCTATTCTTATTAATTTGTTTGATGGCTCCTGTAATCAATAAAAGAGCACCAAGTTTATTTTTAGTAGTAAGCTGTTTATTTACTAGGAGAAAGAAGTTCTATTTCTTTGATTTTGTAAGTAGTAGTAACGTTCAATAGCATATAAGCAAAAAAATGATGAAAAACTTTTGTTTCCCTACAAAAGTTTTTCTTTTTTTAAAATTGGATAAAAAAATGCTTTTCCATATTAAACAGGTGCCTTGTATTGAAGGGAAGTGTGGTATAATAAAAATNNTAAAAAACGAGTGACTATTTTAAAACATTATTGGAGGTGCACGTATGTCCATAGATTGGTCACACTTATTTACATGGCGAACTTTTATTAATGCGGTCGATATCTTAGTAGTAACGTTTATTATTTATCAATTGATAAAGATATTGAAAGGTACTAAAGCAGTTCAGTTATTAAAAGGAATTGCCGTCATTATGTTAATCAAAATAGCCAGTTTTTTTCTTCAATTGCAAACAGTGGATTGGATCGTCGACTTGGTTATTCAGTGGAGTGTATTGGCCATCATTATCATTTTCCAACCGGAATTGCGCAGAGGACTAGAACACCTTGGAAGAGGTTCTTTCTTTAAAAATACAAAACGAAAAGTTAATCCAGCAAAAAAGATGATTCAACAACTGGATCAAGCCGTTCAATATATGGCAAAAAGAAGAATAGGTGCGTTGATTTCTATTCAGATGGAAACTGGACTGGATGAATATATCGCTACCGGAATTCCCTTGAATGCGGATATTTCTGGAGAGTTGCTGATCAATATCTTTATTCCAAATACACCTTTGCATGATGGAGCTGTGATGATAAAAGATTATAAAATAGCAGCAGCAGCTGGTTACCTGCCATTATCTGAAAGTTCTTTAATTTCTAAGGAGTTGGGAACAAGACACAGGGCAGCTATCGGATTAAGCGAAGTAACGGATGCTATTACGATTATTGTTTCCGAAGAAACGGGAGGAGTCAGTATTTCCCATCGGGGAGATCTGCTAAGAGAATTGTCCAGAGAAGATTTCGTGAAGTTTTTAAGCAAAGAATTAATTCTCCCAGAAGAAGATGTCAAAAAGAACCCGCTTCAAGAGTTCGTTGACAGCTTTAAGAAAGGAGCGTAAAAAATGGAAAAGATTTATAATTCTCCATGGTTTACTAAACTAGTTGCTTTTGCTTTTGCGATATTATTATTTACTTATGTAAATTATGAAAATACCAGCAAATTACGGACAACTAATCCGCTTAATGGTGTGAGTACGACTTCAAGTAAAGTCATTACCAATTTGCCGATTGTTGTTGACATAGACCAAGACAAATATTTTGTTTCGGGTTTTCCTGAAACAGCTTCTATTGAAATTACCGGACCTACAAATATTGTAGCCCAAACAACAGCTAATAAAGGGTTTGATTTAGTAGCGCAAAACTTAGATGAATTAGGAGTCGGTACTCATACAATTCGCTTAATACCAGAAGGTCTCTCTTCCGACTTAAAGTATACCGTTACGCCTCCAGAGGTAACGATTACCATTGAAGAAAAACGGGTCGAAACATTCAAAGTAGGGGTTGATTTTGACAGCAGCAGCTTAGCTAAAGGGTATGCAGCCGAAACTCCGACGCTGAATTACGATACAGTTGAAGTTTCAGGAGCTGCTTCAACAATTGACAAAGTCAACACCGTTCAAGCGGTCGTTCCTACAACGGATGAAGTTAAATCTGACATCAAGCAAACTGTACCTGTAAGCGCCAGGGATATAAACGGCAACCAATTAGATGTGATGATTAATCCAAAAGAGGTAACAGTCAATATACGCGTCAAACCAGAGAGCAAAACAGTGCCGGTTACCTTGTCTGAAAGCGGCAAACCTGAATCTGGTTATACCTATGAACTAGGAATTGAAAATGAAAAAGATACTAACGTGACTGTAACAGGCTCACAAGAAACATTGGATAACTTAAGCAGTTTTCCATTAGAAGTAGACGTATCCGGTATTACAGAAACAACAACGAAAGAAGTAAATCTGCCTTTGTTAGAAGGCCTTTCAACAGTGACACCAGAAAAAATCACTGTTAGAATTACAGTGACTAAAGATAAAAAGCCAGCGACGGAAAGTAAAAAACCGGAAGATTCATCTAAAAATTCAAGTTCAACTAGTACATCAGACGAAAAAAAAAATGAATCGACGAGTAGTTCAACAGAAAACACTGCTAACAGCGAAGGATCGTCATCAAAAACAAGCAGTTCATCTGCTGTAGAGCAATCTCAACCAAATTCATCAGATGAAAGTAAATCATCTGAGGTGGATTCAAGTCGTTAATAAGCAGATTGTTAAAGAAAGTAGATTCTTAACTTTGAAAAGGGGCATTAGAAGAATGGGAAAATATTTTGGAACAGATGGAGTTAGAGGAGTGGCTAACTCAGAGTTAACACCGGAATTAGCCTTTAAATTAGGCAGGTTCGGCGGGTACGTTTTATGTCAACACTCAGAAGGAATAGAGCATCCGCGCGTCTTAGTCGGCAGAGATACTCGTATCTCAGGAGAAATGTTAGAATCGGCTTTGATCGCTGGATTGTTATCCGTTGGAATTGAAGTAATGAAATTAGGTGTTATTTCCACACCAGGTGTTGCTTACTTAACACGTATTCAAGGAGCAGCTGCCGGCGTTATGATTTCGGCTTCGCATAATCCTGCACCAGATAACGGCATTAAATTCTTTGGGTCAGATGGTTTTAAATTATCTGACGCTACTGAACTTGAAATCGAAGCTTTATTGGATCAAGAAGAAGATACATTACCGCGTCCTAGTGCAGAGGGGTTAGGAACAGTTGATGATTATCCAGAAGGTGCATTAAAATACACCCAATTTTTGCAACAAACCATTCCCAATGATTTGAATGGTCTGCAAATTTGTTTAGATGGAGCTAATGGTTCTACCAGTCCATTGATCAATCGTTTATTTGCTGATTTAGACACTGAATTTGATGTGATGGGGGCTTCTCCTAATGGCTTAAATATCAATGATGGAGTTGGTTCGACTCATCCTGAACAATTGGCTAAATTCGTAGTAGAAAAAGGAGCAGATGCAGGTTTGGCTTTTGATGGCGATGCTGACCGTGTAATCGCAGTAGACGAACTGGGCAATATTGTTGATGGGGACAAGATTATGTACATCTGCGGAAAATACATGTTGGAAAAAGGCCGCTTGAAAAAAGATACCATTGTTTCAACTGTTATGAGTAACTTAGGTTTCCATAAAGCTGTGGAAGCAGCAGGAATGACTGCTCTAGAAACACAAGTGGGTGACCGTTACGTAGTAGAAGAAATGCGCAAGAACGGCTATAACTTTGGTGGAGAACAATCAGGACATATGGTCTTTTTGGACTACAATACGACTGGAGACGGCATGCTTTCAGGAATCCAGCTATTGAATGTCATGAAACAAACTGGGAAAAAATTATCAGAGTTGGCGGAAGAAGTTCAAACCTATCCGCAACGTTTGGTGAATATCCGCGTCAGCGATAAAAACGGCGCAATGGAAATCCCAGCGATTAAAACAATTATTGAAGAAGTAGAAAAAGAAATGAATGGTGATGGACGGATTTTAGTACGTGCAAGCGGAACTGAACCATTGTTACGGGTCATGGCAGAAGCTCCAACACAAGAAAAAGTGGATTCTTATGTAGAACGCATTGCGGATGTTGTTAGAGCAGAAATTGGATTAGATTAAGTAAATTAAGAAAAGAGGATGAGACATAAGTCTCATCCTCTTGCCTTTTTTTTAACTATTTTTCTTAAATATGCTTCAAAAGGCAGGCTCGACGTCCACTTCACGAATAATGCTCGATGGTCGGTGACCATACTGCGCTTATTCGCTCCAGTGTTTCAAGTCTAAACGCCTTTTGTCCCACACTCTTTCCTACGTTTAGTCAAGAGATGGAGTTAAAAAGATATAAGAAAGGCTTAAAAGATCCTAGGGAGTAAAGAAAAATATGCTATACTAAATTGGAATTTCAGTTGGGAAATAAAGCAATCAATAGAAAAAACGGCTGCTAACCAGCGCGGGAAAGGGTGAAGGATATAAAATGGATTACAAAACATTGATGGACATCGCTATATTGGCAGGAAAGATCATGCTGGAAAGCAATGCTGAAACCTATCGTGTAGAAGATACAATGAACCATATTTTAAAAACGTCAAAATTTGAAACGACGGAAGCATTGGCCATCGCCACTGGGTTAGTAGCTACACTAGATGATTCTAGCATTGATGACCCGATCACGATCGTTAAACGAATCAATTCACGTGATACGAATTTAAATAAGATTGCAGTTGTCAATACTATTTCACGGCAATTGACCAGTGAAGAAATAACCATTCCAGAAGCGTATGCGGCTTTGCAGAATATTGAAAAAGAACAATATAAACGACTTTACAAAGACCTTGCTACATCAGCTCTAGCTCCTTCTTTTGCTCTGCTGTTAGGTGGCGGTATTTTTGAGATACTGGCTGCTGGGATCAATGGAGGATTGTTGGCCTTAGTATTGAAAGGCGAAAAAAAATTAGATATGGGTTCATTTGTCCGTAATGTCTTATCTTCTGCAGTTATTTCGGTAGGTGCTGGGTTGATGCATGCGTTCCTTTTTCCTACGCTGAACATGCACTTAGTCATTACTGGTACCATCATGCCGTTAGTGCCGGGAACAGCCATCACAAATGCAATTCGTGACACTTTACAAGGAGATTATATGTCTGGCGGAGCTAAAGCCTTAGAAGCCTTTGTGGTCGCTCTATCCATTGCTCTAGGAGTCGCGATTGGATTGGTTTTAATTGGAGGTGTCGTCTTTTGATTAGTCAAATCTTAGNNATTTTTGCGACAGCTTTTGTGGGAGCTTTAGGATGGGGCGTTTATTTACTTTGTCTTGAATCTCTTGGGCCTATCCCAGCAACATATGTTTCAGGATTAGTGATTTCTACACAATCCCATATTTTTTCGCGGATTTTTAAAGTTCCTGTAACGATTTTCTTTTTGCCGGGATTTTTTCCTTTGTTTCCAGGTTCGGGAATGTATTTAACGGTTTATGAATTTATCCAAGGCCACAACGCTTTAGCCCAAGGACATTTGCAAAGCACCATCCAAGTAGCTGGGATGATTGCTTTAGCTATTTTTACTATTGATACAGTGTTTAAAGTAATGAAAAGAGCCCAACACATAAAAGCAGAACGAACTACGTAAATATATTTTAAAAACCCTTCACATCAAAATTTTAAATTTTGATAGGAAGGGTTTTTTTATGGGAAAGAATAGTTATCTAGTTTTATTCAACAGCTGTCTTTTTATTTTTTGGTTAATATATAAGCTGCCANNTAGTTGTTCCTAAAATATCTTTGCCGACGTTCATACCGGATTTAAATAAATCGTAGCGGCTTATTAAAGGATGATGATGGTATACTTCATTCATTGCCGAAGAAACCGAAATAGAAGTATCGGTGATGGCTCCTATAGTTCCCATTATAATCGTGCAAACAGCGATTTTTCCGAAATCTATCCCAACATATAAGGTAAAGGAAGTGAGTTCTTCTAATTCTTCTATTCCGAATCCTTGGATCATCGATTTCTTAACGAATATAAAAATAAGCAGTAATAAAAAAAGCAGCGTGATAAGTGTAGAAATAAAGGCAGTGACTGATTTGATGCTAACCGAATTTATATAAAAGAGGTTGATACAACTAATGACTACACAAGCCAGTAGAGATAAGATAATCGGGTTAATAGTTTGTACAGTCATTAAAAAGATAGTCAAAAAGGTTACGCCAAAATTTAAGAAAAGCGCAATAAAAGATCTTGTTCCCTTCTCTCCGCCAATGAATTTCATTAGGATAAATAAAATGATCGCTAAACAGACTAATACGTTCATTTGATTGCTCTCCTTTTATAAATGAAATAAGCTGCAATATAAATACTTATTGGAATGGCCAAGACAATTCCAATGCTTCCAACGAGTGCCCTCGTCAATTCCAAGGATAAATTCATCGATACTGTGTACCCTAATGCAGAGCCGTTTTTTAAATAGAGAAGGATCATCGGAATACTCCCGCTGACATAAGCAAAAAACAATACGTTCGTCATTGCGCCCATAATATCTTTGCCTATTTCCATACCAGATGCTTTTAAGGCTTTTAGCGAGATATCTTTGTTTTTATCATATAGTTCATAAAGAGAGGAGATGATGGTAATCGCGATATCCATTACAGCTCCTAAAGAACCCACTAGAATGCTGGCTAAAAATACTTTTTGCGGCGATCTTGTTATAAACGCCATTTCCTCATATCTAAGCCCTTTTTCAGCTGTTAAGACCAGTACGATATAGGCAATAAGCAAGGAAGAAAAAGTTCCTGCCAAAGTTGCTAGAATAGCAGCATACGTTTTTTCGTTGTTTCCACTGACCAGTAATAAAGAAGTAACAGTAAAAAAAAGAATTAACCCACTGCAAATCAGTAATAAACTAGCATGTTCTGAATTTGTATAATGGTTTAATGCAATAGACAATATTAGGACATTGACAACTAAACTGATAATTGAAAATAATCCGCTTCTTTTACCGATAAGCAGCACAGTGATAATAAAGAGCCAGGCTGCTGCAACAACATATTTATCCCGTTTGGGACCATCAATAATCCCTCTTAACTGCTCTCCCTCGTTAGATTGGATGGAAACAAATAATTCATCGCCTAGTTGGTACTTATGATCATCTGCCCCTGATGAGGAGTAGTTATTTTCTAATGCTATCAATTGACCTTTTCGATCACCGTTCTTTAGTTTGCCGATGATCGTTTGATGGAATAAGCTGTCTTCAGTATGAGGCAGATCAGCCAATTCCTTTTGTTCTGTAAGTGTTGCTTCTACTACTTCAACTATGGGCTGTTTATATAAATGAAAGTTGTTTTGCATAACCCACATAGGCAAAATGAGACACAACAAAATAAAGCCGTATAAAAAAAGTGATTTTTTTCCAAAATGGATTTTCAAAGAAAGACCTCCAATGTACAAATTCCTATTTACTTGATCGAGTTAATATAGATGCAAAAGGAACTTTTCCTTTACAAAATAAAACAAACAAATCTCCACTATTGTAACACATCTTTTTTTGCTAACGAGTAACGGTCAGATGTGTATGGTTAATAAGAAAAGACAACTAAAATTAATTTAGTTGTCCCTGGTTAGTCTAAACCTATTTTTTTGCTTTTTTACGGTTTTTTAACTCTTCCGGNNAACGGCTCATTCGAATGATCATAGTATCTCTTTTTTTGAAATAGCGCTATCATTAATAATGAGATAAATGTTAAAATGCTATCTAACAAGTGCTAGCGAATTATTCTGCTTTAACTCTTATATTATTTAAAAATAAACAATAAGCGGCACCCTATTAAAAGGAGAAAAATTATGAAGAAACCAAATGCTTTGAAAAAAGAAGATAAAGTAGCAATCGTCAGTCTTTCAAGTGGTATATTGGGAGAAGAGTTTTGTTCTCACCAACTTGATCTAGGGAAACAACGTTTGATGAAATTAGGGTTGGAGCCTGTCTTTATGCCTAATGCTTTAAAAGGGCTCGACTATTTAAAGCAGCACCCTGAAGCGCGGGCTCAAGATTTAAAAGATGCTTTTCAAGATCCTGCTATCAAAGGTATAATTTGTGCTATTGGAGGCGATGATACGTATCGTTTATTGCCGTTTTTACTAGAAGATAAAGAATTCATTCAGAATGTACAAACAAATCCTAAGTTATTTACGGGTTTTTCTGATACGACTGTCAATCATTTAATGTTTTATCAATTGGGAATGGTCTCTTTTTATGGGCCAAATTTCATCAATGATTTAGCTGAACTTGGTAATGACTTATTGCCGTATACAGAATCTACTCTGCACTCTTATTTAGAAGGACAGGAACAACATGAAATCATTTCAAGTAAATATTGGTATGAAGAACGTACTGAGTTCTCTCAAGCTGCTGTAGGGACTGAACGTATTCGACATCTTGAAGAAAAAGGATACGAAGTTTTGCAAGGAGCAGGTTCGTTTTCGGGTCCGCTGTTAGGTGGCTGTTTAGAAAGTTTATATGATTTGCTGGCAGGGGAACGTTATCCAGATGAAGTTGAAGTAAGTCAGAAGTACCACTTGTTTCCGTCTATAGAACAATGGAAAGGGAAAATCTTGTTTCTAGAAACAAGTGAAGAAAAGCCTACGCCGGAGGAATTGCAAAAAGAACTATGGGCTTTAAAGCAAACCGGTATTTTCTCTGCTATTAAGGGTATCTTGATTGGAAAACCGCAAGACGAAATGTATTATGAAGCGTATAAAGAAATTTACAAAAAAGTTGTTTCTGATGATACACTGCCCATCTTGTATAACGTTAATTTTGGCCATGCTTACCCCCATTGTGCTTTGCCTTATGGAGTAGATATAACGGTAGATTTGACTCGAAAAACGATTTCTTTTAATGAATCATATTTTCAAACTACTTAGTATAAAAAATGATAAAGACGTATTTCAGCAATTTTCATTCTATTTCCAACATACAACCGTAATTTGACCATCTAAATGAATAGGTGGTCTTTTTTTAAGCATTGTACTCCTCTTTTAATAAAGCCATTAAGTAGGCATTTTTGTATTTACCTTTAGTATAGAACTGTTCTCTCAATAAGCCTTCTTTTTTAAAGCCTTGAGATTCGTAAATGTAAACTGCTTTTTCGTTATCAGTATCGACATATAAATATACTTTATGCATATTCAAAATATCGAAAGCATAACTTGTTGCCCGTTCAAAAGCAAATTTAGCATAACCTTGTCCACTAAATTCTGGTTTGATAATGATTTGAATTTCACAATTACGATGGATGTAATTGATTTCGACTAATTCAACTATGCCTACAGTCGTTTTATCATCTTCTACAATAAACCTTCTTTCAGATTCATCTAATAAGTGCTTATCGAAAAGGTATTGCTNNCGATTCATAGGGTTCTTCAAACCAGTAAGACATAATAGAGTGTTCATTATTTAACTCGTGCACAACAGGCAAGTCATTAATTTCCAGCGCTCTAAGTTTCAAAATATCTCTCCTATCCATAATATATACCTATACTACCTGATTCCAGTTCTATAGTGCAATCTTTATAAGTTGATTTCAGGGCTCAGTTTACATAAAAGAGGAAGAGAATAAAATTTTCCATCGTATCACTACTTTGCTAGCGGTAAAATATCTTTTTAACCAATAGGGATGAGGATATGACTTCCCTTTTTTCTTTATTTTCGCTAAAATAAAAAAAAGGAGATGGTACACATGAATGAAGCAATGAAAGTCAACAATATCGAAGAGTATATGAAACCGCTAGATATCGAGGTAGCGCAAAATTTTGTATACGGCTATACAGAACCAGGATTGCTGTCTTCTCTTACTTATGGAGCACTAGCATCTTTTGTGGATATGAGTCATTTTTTACTGGTCTTTTCGCCAGACGAAATTGTTTTGGTCGGGTTAACACTGATGGGTGATTTCTCAGACCTATATGCTCGTATTCCTCGTCAGGATATTGAACTGTTTAAAGCAAAAAAAGGATTGGTTCAGTATAAAATAGAAATAAAAGTTAAAGGAGAAAAAAAGCTGAAGTTTAAGGCAAATAAAATGATTGCAGCTGCAAAATGGCAAAAGGGCAATCTAGCTTTCCTTGAATCGAATAATTGGTATCAATCGTAGAGAATGAGTTTAAATCAAATAGTTCGATTGTCCTTATCGAATGGACAGAATTAAATGATGGTATTTTTGGTTTTATTTAGCTTTTTTATAACATTCACCTTTGCTTTTTTGAAAGGATTTCATTTGAAATGTAACGAAAGTACAGGTACATATAAAAGTCTTTATTTTTCTAACCAAGAAAAAAGCGGAATGGCATGTTGAGTGTATAAAGCAATAGAACAAAATCAGAAAAAACAAACCTGAATTGCTATATAGATAATTGTGTCTTGAACTGCAGGTAAAATAGATTCACTTAAAAGGAAAAAAGTTGAACAAAAAAATTAGGTTCGGCTTTTTTCTTTACGGTTAGTAGCCATTTCAATGGTACAATGAAACTTAGAGTATACATATTTTAAAAAAATAGGAGTTAGAGTAAAAATGATGATTGAGGATGCTTTATTAGTAATAGTAGGGTTATTGGCAGCAGT
>DIDU01000182.1:12474-14649 GCA_002418295.1 Carnobacterium sp. UBA5792
AGGAGAAGTGGTTGGTTACTCTGCTAACCAATCACGGGCGCCTATTGTAGAATACGAAGTCAACGGTAGAAAATACAAAAGCACTTTGCGTTATTCAGCAGTTATAACAACTTCTTCTACATTTAATCCTGTAAAATCAGAGATAAAAGGTGATTTATTAGATACAAAGTTGAGAATAAGAAACAATTCTGTGCTGTCAGTTAATACAATAATGCCAGAATCTTTTCCTATAGGAAGCAGGATGAATGTTTACTATAATCCTGATAAACCGAAAGAGTCTTTTGTTGAGCGTTTTGCACCGAATTATGTAGGAATGATATTTATGGGTGTTGCGATTATTCCTATAGTTAGCGTTATTTTGATTATTGTTTTGACTTGAGGAAAATATAGAAAGAGGAAAATAAAATGGAATATGAAGAGATCATCGAAAGAATGTCTAATCAAAAGTTGTATTACTGCAATGACAAACGGGTACTTAAAAACCAAACAGAGTATTTGGAATTCTTATACGATTTCAATCATACTCGTCCGGGTGAACAAGAGAAAAGAAATCAGCTCTTAAAAAAGATGTTTGCTGAAATAGGTGAGAACTGTTATATTGAGCCGCCATTTCACTCAAATTGGGGCGGGAAAAATTTGCATTTTGGCAATGATGTCTATGCCAATTTTAATTTGACCGTTGTGGATGATTGCGATATTTTTGTAGGAAATGCGGTATTATTCGGCCCGAATGTCACTGTTGTAGCCGGAACGCATCCAATCCACCCAAAGTTAAGAAGCAAGCAGGCACAATATAATGTTCCAGTTCATATAGGAGATAATGTCTGGATAGGAGCAAATTCAGTTATCCTTCCAGGTGTGCACATTGGAGAAAATGCAGTTATTGGCGCCGGTAGTGTCGTTACAAAAGATATACCGGCCAACGTTGTGGCAGTCGGCAGCCCTTGCCGGGTCCTTAGAGAGATTAATGATCATGATATGCACTATTATTATCAAGATTTAGAAATAGATATAGAGTGAATGAAGATGAATAGATCCAATTCCCTCCATAAACAGGAGGAAATTTGTATCTCTTCACTATAATACGATGCTTAAGCCGCTGAACATTAAGTTAGCGGCTTTTTTGTGATGGATTATTGGTTCAAGAAAAATTAAAAATGCAATTTAATGCAGTAGGTTATATGGATGATAAAAAAAGGTTGACAATAAGTGATTACAGTTGTAAACTAAGTGCAGGACGAATCGATTACGAATGTAGATGAAAAGAGGGGCTTTAAATGACGACAAAAGTAAAGACAACGATCACTGAAGCTGAATGGGAAGTCATGCGTGTTGCTTGGACAGCTGAAACGGTCACGAGCAAAGAGATTGTTGCCGTTTTAAAAGATAAAATGAATTGGAAACCCGCTACGATCAAAACCTTGATCGGTAGACTAGTCGAAAAAGGGTTGTTAGCAACTGAACCGGTCGGCAACAAATTTATTTACACGCCTACTGTCAGCGAAGAGGATAGCGTTAAAAATGTAACATCCGATGTATTTACACATATGTGCAATAAAAAAGTCGGTACAACACTTGCTAATTTATTGTCAGAAGCAACATTGAGCCATGAAGACGTACGATTGTTAGAAGAAGTTTTAGCTCAGAAAAAGAAAGAAGCTGTAGATGAAGTAGCATGCAATTGTGCTCCTGGTCAATGCAATTGCTGATAGCTTAGAAAAAATTTTAGGAGGAGAGAATATGGCCCATAAAACATTCGCAATTGAGGGGATGACCTGTGCTTCCTGTGCGCAAACAGTTGAAAAAGCTGCTAAAAAATTACCAGGCGTCCAAGAAGCCAATGTTAATTTAGCAACAGAAAAGTTGACAATTGATTATGATCAAACCAATTTATCAGAAAAAGACATCCAAACGGCAGTGGCTGATGCTGGTTATCAAGCCGTTAGTCCAGGAGTACAAAAAACATTCGCAATTGAGGGGATGACCTGTGCTTCTTGTGCCCAGACGGTCGAAAAAGCTGTGGGAAAGTTAGCTGGTGTTTCAACTGCTAGTGTTAATTTAGCTACTGAAAAAATGCAGATTCAGTACGATCCGGTTGAAGTTACACCTGCTGAAATTACTCAGGCAGTAGCGGGCGCTGGGTATGAAGCCATCGAAGAAGTTGACTCTGCTGCT
>DIDU01000211.1:0-1163 GCA_002418295.1 Carnobacterium sp. UBA5792
CCTACCATTCTACGTTTAAAACGATGTTGGGCATGTTTCCAAAAGAAGACAAACAACTTGCTTATGAAGCGTTGCAACGGGTCAATTTGGCAGAAAAAGTCTATACACGTGCGGATGAATTATCTGGCGGACAACAACAACGGGTTTCCATTGCGCGAGCATTAAGCCAAGAACCTAAAATTATCTTAGCCGATGAGCCGGTAGCTTCTTTAGACCCGGTGACAACGGAAAAAGTAATGGATGATTTATTGCGGATCAACCAAGAACTAGGAATAACAATCGTGGTGAATTTACATTCTGTTGACTTAGCTCGCCAATACGGTACACGAATTATTGGGTTACGCGATGGAGAAGTTGTTTTCGATGGACCAGTAGCAAAAGCCACTGATGAAACATTGCGCGGTATTTATGGAGAAAAAATCCTAGAAGAGCCTAAACCCGAGGAGGTTACTGCATGAACACCCATTCTTCAGACTTACCCAAAGGTAAAAGCAAAGTAAAACCACTTCTTTGGGCCATTCTATTTGTTCTTATTTTTCTTTATAGTGCCAATCTTTCTGAAGTAAAGATGGGGCGTTTATTTGCCAATATGGGCCAAATGACGGTTATTTTAAAGCAAATGGCTTTACCGGATTGGAGTTACATAAGTATTGTCATTCAACCTTTGCTGGAAACAATTCAAATGGCTATTATTGGCACAACCTTTGGAGCCTTGGTAGCTTTGCCGTTTTCCTTGTTAGCTGCGCGTAATATTGTTAAAAATCCAATAGTGAATAGTGTCTTGCGTTTCATTTTAAATATTGTCCGGACTGTTCCGGATTTGATGTTGGCTGCTGTATTTGTAGCTATCGTAGGAATTGGACCGGTTGCCGGTGTCATTACCTTATCTGCTTTTTCTTTCGGGATGATTTCAAAATTGTTTTATGAAGCGATTGAAACGATTGATGAAGGACCGGTTGAAGCATTGACGGCTTCTGGTGCAAATAAAATGCAAATTATTCGTTACGCCATTTTCCCGCAAGTCAGCAGTCACTTTTTCAGTTATTTCTTGTATTGTTTTGAAATCAATGTCCGTGCTTCCACTGTTTTAGGGTATATTGGAGCTGGGGGAATCGGTATTTATCTACAGCGGTCATTGAGCCAATTCAGATACGACAGAACGG
>DIDU01000211.1:1213-3525 GCA_002418295.1 Carnobacterium sp. UBA5792
GATGCCATCAGTAACAAACTAAGGGAGAGATTACTATAATGCTACCGACTCAACCAAAGAAAAATAGATATAAAACGATTCTGATCGTGGTTATTCTTGCAGCTATTTACATTTGGGCTTTTGCCGGAATTCCATTCAGCGGTGTTAAAGATACTGCTGGCAGTGTATCAAAAGCCATCTTTAGCGGCTTGATCCATCCCGACTGGAGCTATGTGTACACAGGTGATGGGGAAGATTTAATCAGTTTATTGATCGAAACGATTGCGATTGCTTTTCTAGGAACTTTTATTTCAGCCATTTTAAGTTTGCCTTTTGCATTTTGGGCAGCGCGCAATAAGAAGAGCAAACGCTTTGTTTCAACGTCTGGTAAATTTGTTTTAACCGCTATTCGAACGTTTCCCGAAATTGTTNNATTGGTATGCTGGCTAAATTGTACAGTGAAGCAATTGAAAATATGGATCAAGGGCCGTCTGAATCGATAATCAGTGCCGGCGGAAACAAAACCAATGTCTTGTTTTTTGCTACTTTACCGCAACTGGTTCCTGAATTTATTTCCTATACACTCTACCGATTTGAACTGGCTGTCCGTTCAGCCTCTATCTTAGGGATCGTAGGAGCCGGTGGGATCGGTACTCCGATGATTTTTGCCATCGATGCGCGTTCATGGGACCGTGTCGGGATTATTCTGATTGGGATCATCGTAATGGTTACTTTGATCGACTTCCTTTCTGGAACACTAAGAAAAAAATTAGTTTAATAAAGAAAAGCAGGACAAGACTGCTAGGCAGCTGCAAGAAGGCCAAACAAGAAGCACATTTTCTTGTTTGGTCTTTTTTAATAGAGTAGGTTTTATAAATTTTTACTGATTTTAATGTCTAGCGGGCCAAAATTATCTCGCTTTTCTTACAATAAAAAATGGATTTGTGAAAGGGATGGACAAAAATGAAACTAACGATTTTAGCGACAAGTGATATGCACGGCTACATTAAGCCAAGTAACTTTGGAACGAGAGACCAAGATATGCCTTTTGGCTCAGCAAAAGCTGCGACCATTATCAAAGAAAGAAAAGCTGCAGCAGCTGGACCAGTACTATCTATTGAAAATGGTGATTTTATTCAAGGATCGCCATTAAGTTATTATATTGCTAGACGCAGAAAAACAAATAATCCTTCTGAATTAGTAAACGTACTGAATTTGATCGATTATGATGCAGGAGTATTAGGAAACCATGAATTTAATTATGGGAAAGATTACTTAGAGCAAGCGATCTCTGCCACTAATCATCCGATCTTGGCAGCCAATATCGTTAACGAAGAAGGTAAGCCGGCTTTCGGAAAAGCTTATGAAATTATTGAAAAAGACGGAGTTAAGATTGCTGTTTTAGGATTGACGACTCAATACATTCCGAATTGGGAGCACCCAGACCATATTCAAGGCTTAACGTTTAAGAGTATCGTAGACACGGCCGGAGAGTATGTGCCAAAGTTAAGAGAATTGGCAGATGTGGTTGTGGTCAGTTACCATGGGGGATTCGAAAAAGAACTGACGACCGGAGAACCAACCGAAGCTTTGACTGGAGAAAATGAAGGGTATCAATTAGCAACACAAGTGCCAGGCATTGATGCACTGATCACGGGACACCAACACCGCGTGATCGCGACTACATTAAATGGCATTCCGGTTATCCAACCAGGCTATCGCGGAGAATACGTCGGTGAAATTACATTAACTCTTGAACAGAATGCTCAAGGAAAATATGAAGTGACGGCTAGCGAAGCACAATTAGTGAAAACGGGCAACGCTGTCCCGGATGCAACCGTGTTGTCTTCTTTAACAGAATTGTCTGAAGAAGTTGAAGAGTGGCTGGATCAGCCATTGGGTAAAGTCGAAGGCGATATGACGATCCAAGATGCAAATCAAGCTCGTTTGAAGGAGCATCCTTATGTGGAATTTATTCAAAAAGTACAAATGGCAGCAACTGGAACAGATATTTCTGGAACGGCTTTATTTAACAATGAAGGAAAAGGATTCGGTTCTATTATTACGATGCGCGATGTCGTGACTAATTACATTTACCCGAATACATTAGCTGTCCTCCGCATTTTTGGTGAAGATCTAAAAGCGGCTTTAGAACAATCAGCTGCCTTTTTCCAAGCAGAAGCAGATGGCACGATTGGAATCAATCCGCAGTTTGTTGAGCCTAAACCGCAATACTACAATTATGATATGTATGAAGGCATTGACTATACGATCAATGTAAAACGGCCGATTGGAGAACGAATCACAACGTTGCTGTACAAAGGAGAACCGGT
>DIDU01000211.1:3632-4888 GCA_002418295.1 Carnobacterium sp. UBA5792
GGACCATAACTTAGCTTCTTATCGTTTTTATATAGAAAAATTTCTGAGGTTATATTGTATCACGCTTGATTGAATGGCCTTGTTTTCTGCGCTTTAAATAGATAGTAAAGCGCGATAACCACTAAAACGATTGTCATCAACCAGCTGCCAATGGGATTAAAAGATGAGACCCAAAAGTTGATCAATCCGAACAAACCAGCCGTAATAAATAAAAGAATAATCATCACAAAATCATTTGTGCTATCTGCAGCAGTGAATTTTTCTGAAAAAAGAAAAGTGTCCATTGTTGTATTCAAGTATCCGAAGAAAACGATCGTCGTGGCTAAGAAGCCGTTGAGGATCACAGAAAGGTCATCCCAACCGAACAAGAATAATAATAAACTTCCCAGTACCACATAGAAAGGTACCAGCAGTCTCATCCAGACGGCTTTTCCAGCAGCTCTTATGAAGAGACCGTCATTGCTGCGCGGGCTCATTTGAAAAATCCAAGCTCCTTTATAGGAAGATGAATATTTCAACGAACCGGCTAATTGCGGAATCATGAATAGTGTGATGTAAACAGAATAAGGAAAACTATTGCTTCGAAGATCACTAAGCGTCATACCGCCACTAAAGCTGTTAAAAACAAAAATCAGCGGAAGGATAAAAGAAACGGCTAATGGCGGATAAATTCTGGTTTTGAATTCGCGTTCATTTTGAATGATTTTCCATGTAAATTGATAATAAGGTCGCTCTGCTTGATTAAGACAAAGAACATTCTTGGTTCGATTCATCCAATGGTTGTGCTCTTTAATGGATTCGTTTTGATCTGTCAGCTTTTGAATGTTTTGTTCCAATTGAGTGCTACTCTTTTTGTAATAGAAAAAAAACAGAATTGTTGCGACTACAAACAATAGAGTATACAGGACATAATATCTATTCACGCCTTCTTGGAGCAAACCAAGCGGAGCGGCGAACCACAATGGAAACAATGGAATATGCCAAATTTTGGGTTGATACGTAATGGAGACATCAAAGATAACAAATATCCGCCCAACCAATTGATAACCCAAAATAGTAAAGATAGATAAGCCAATTTGACTGTAAGCGATAATGTTTTTTAATTTTTCCCAATTGAACCGTTTCAGAATAGCGGCGTAGATGACTAAGGTAAACAATAACGTCCAAAAACTGAAGATAATAGTCAATAAGGTGACGAGTAACCCAGCAATCAAGCCATGAACAAAATAAGTGGCGAGTGTCACTGGACCGCCTAA
>DIDU01000211.1:4942-6773 GCA_002418295.1 Carnobacterium sp. UBA5792
TGGGTAGCTTTAGCTGCGCTGAGTGTTTGTCCCGTCACCGGCTTTGTGCCAATTAGAATTTGATCTTTCGTATCAAGCAAAATAGAAGAAAAACTGGCAATCATCGTAGACAGCAGCATCACAAACAGGTAACTAAAAAAGAAGGTATACTGTACAATCAAACTGTCACCGAAAAATAAAATAGTAATCATAAAAATGCTGATANNTATAAGATCAAAGAAGAAAAGAAAGAATTTTTCTCTGTTGCATTTTTTTTACTCTGCACGATGGGATTAGGTTCACGCCCATCCATCATGATTTTGGTTTTCACAATTAACCGCAATTGATCATAATCTACTCCGTTTTTTTCATAAAGAGAAGCGAAAAGATCTAATGCTTTTAAATAGATCGGCTCTTTTAAAGGAAGCGGTTTAAGCATCGAGATATTCTCCCTTCATGGCATGCACAAAGTCTTGAGCGAGTTGCTGCTGTTCATCAAATCCGGTCAGCTCGTTAAATAAGTCTTCTAAGGTTCCTTCTGCTTCATGTCGAATCTCATTAAAAGGACCGTCTGCAACGATTTGTCCATTGTTAAGAATGAGTATACGATCACTAAGTTTTTCAACCGTATCCATAATATGTGAAGAGTAAAATATCGTTTTTCCTTCCATTTTTAATTGAGTTAATATCTCTTTAATAACCAATACGCTATTGGCATCAAGCCCGTTCAGCGGTTCATCCCAAAAAAGGATATCAGGATTATGTAATAAACTGGAGATAATGAGTACTTTTTGTCGCATCCCTTTGGAAAATGTTGAAAGCCTAGTACGAAAGGATGATTCAATTTTCATAGCAGTCATCATGGTGAAACTTCTTTGCTGAATATCCGCTTCCTTTAAGCCATATAGTTGTCCAACAAATAAAAAGTATTCTTCTGCTGTTAGTGTCTCATATAAATCAGCATTTTCCGGTACATACCCAATCCGATTTTTATAAGTAGTTTCATTTTTTATTAAGGAACTTCCGAAAATCGTAATTTCACCGGCGTCAGGTTTCAATAACCCTAAAATCATCTTGACTGTAGTGCTTTTTCCAGCGCCATTTGTACCGATATATCCTATGATTTCACCGGGATAAACAGCAAAATCAATACCTCTTAACACTTCATTTGAACCAAACGACTTCTTAAGGTTCTTAATTTCTAAAATTGGTAACATGGTTAACCCCCTTTATTTACATTGATTTTAACATAGAAAAAAGAAAAAATATCTTGCTAAAAAATTTTCTGCTATTGCTAAAATAAGATTAGTGAGGATTCTTCAGCCCAATGGAATTTTAAATCCTAAAATCAAACTGTGCTGAACCATCGTTTTAAAGGAAGCGATTTCATAGTATAGTAATTTGTGTAAGGAGGTAAGACATGTTTGATAATCGTTTATTAGCCTTACTTAACCATATGATTCAAATGCCTCATTTAAGTATATGGAAATTAAGTGTGGTACTTAACCGGCCGGTTGAGCAGTTAGAAGTTGNNAAAATAGAAATAAAGGAGGGTGATTACAGAATTTCACAAAGTCTAATTGACGAAAAAAATCAACTCCAAGTAAAATTGAAAAATAATCAAATTTATTTGCAAGAAACTGAAAGAGAACAATTAATTTATCTTTATACGTTTATTCGAAAAGAAGCAATTTCAAATTATCACTATCAAGAGTTATTGCAAGTCAGTAAAAATACGACATTAAGCGATATAAAAAAATTAAGAGAAAAATGCAAGTACTACAATGTACAGTTAAAATATACGCGGGCAAAAGGTTATTATCTAGAAGGCAAGGAATTAGACAAGCGCAGA
>DIDU01000211.1:6802-9494 GCA_002418295.1 Carnobacterium sp. UBA5792
TTTTGTTGCAGACAACTATCGGATCTTGGGCTCTTAATTATGTGACACAAGAGTGGGGTGAAGAACTAAAACTCTTGAACTTAAAAGATTTTATCAAGCAATTAGCGGCAGAAGCAAAGATCCGATTGGTGGAAGATCGGTTAACAGAAATTGTTGGACTGATTTATTTTGTCTACTTGCGGCAAAAGAGGGTAAAAATTTTATTTACAAAAGAGGAAAAAGCAGTACTAAAAAATAGCGGTGTTGATCAAATCAGTAAAACGATTTTAACGCAATTTTTTAACTTACCGTATTCAGAAAATGAAGCTAGTTTTTTAACGATGACGCTATTAGGAATAGCAGAAGGCAATCTTTCTCTTTATAAAGATGAAAAACTTTTTCAATTAGCAAGTGATATCATTAATAATATGGAAAAAGTAGCCGTTATAGAATTTGAAAACAAAGAAACACTGCAAGAATCATTGTATATGCATATTGTACCCACTTACTACCGTTTGCTGTTCGGAATGAAATTAGAAAATTCAATGGTCAATCAAATCAAAAGAGAACATAAGGATCTATTCGGTTTTGTAAAAAAAGCTTTGGAGCCTTTACAAAAAATGGTGAAAAGAGACATACCAGATGAAGAGATTGCTTATTTTACGATTCATTTTGGTGGCCAATTTGAAAAGACATTAAAACAACAACATTCATATCGTGCTTTAGTTATTTGTCCAAATGGAATCAGTTCTTCTTTGATTCTAAGATCAGAATTAAAACAGTTATTTCCGCAGCTTCATTGGCTAGGTGAACATTCTGTTGAAGAACTGAAGCAGATACCAGAACACTCTTATGACATGATCTTTTCAACTGTTTACATTAGAACTGACAAAAAATTGTATATTGTGAAGCCGATTATGAATCAACGAACTAAAAATTATTTATTACAAAGTGTAACAAATGATTTTAATTTGGTTGGAGCACCAAGTATCAATATAGAAGATTTAATGAATACAATTAAAAAACATGCAACTATTGTTGATGAAGAAAAGCTTTATGAAGCATTATCAAAGAAAATAAGGACACAATTTGAACAAGAAAGGGAGGAGCTGCCAATGTTAGAAGATTTAATTACCGAGGATATGATTCAATTTAGTGATACTGAAAACCTTTCTTGGGAAGAAGCTATTGAATTAAGCAGCGGACCATTAATAAAGAAAAAGTATATTGAAGAAAGTTACGTTGAGGCTATTATCAAAAACGTGCATAAGTTTGGTGCATTTATTGATTTAGGACAAGGAATCGCTATTCCACATGCTCGCCCTGAAAATGGTGTAAATCAATTGGGGATGACTCTATTAAAATTATCAAAACCTGTTTATTTACTAGATGATCCTAACCATGGTGTGAATATTATCATCACGTTAGCAGCTATTGATAATCAAACGCATCTGAAAGCTTTGTCACAATTAACAAGAATTTTAAGTGATAGTAAAAAACTAAAAATTTTAACAGAAGCCAAAACAAAAGAAGAGATATTAACACTTATAAAAGAAAATCAGGAGGTAGTGTAAAATGGTTAAATTTGGTACAGCGTGTGGTTCAGGTTTAGGTTCAAGTTTTATGTTGGAAATGAATATTGAAAGTGTACTGANNTAGTTCACAAGTAGAAGTAGAACATTATGATATGGGATCTACTGCACCAGGCTTAGCCGATGTTTGGTTTGTTGGAGCTGATTTAGAAGATGCAGCCAAGGATTTGGGAGATGTAAGGATTTTAAAAAGTATCATTGATATGGATGAATTGCGTGAAAAAGTAACACAAGCCTGCAAAGACAAAAACTTAATTTAATACAAAGGGAGTGTTTAAAATGAATGGTGCCTTACAATTTATTATAGATGTAGCTAGTACACCTGCATTACTTGTTGCTTTAATCGCTGTTTTAGGTTTGATGTTGCAAAAGAAGCCGACAACAGATGTTGTTAAAGGCGGCGTAAAAACATTTGTTGGTTTTATTGTTGTTACAACGGGGGCAGGAGCAGTTGAAGCTTCTTTAGCTCCTTTTGGAGAAATGTTTCAAGTAGCCTTCAATATGCAAGGAATTGTTCCAAACAATGAAGCAATTGTTGCAGTAGCTTTAAATGAATATGGAACAACAACAGCTTTGATTATGTTAGCCGGTATGATTTTTAATATTCTTANNACGGTTCACAAAATTTAAATACATTTTCTTAACAGGTCATCATACTCTTTACCTTGCTTGTATGATTGCGGTAATTATGTCAGTAGTTGGTTTTACATCTGCTCCATTGATTCTCTTAGGCGGTTTGGCATTAGGAATTGTTATGGCATTGTCTCCAGCGCTTGTACAACCGTTTATGCGCCAATTAACTGGTAACGATAATGTAGCTTTAGGACATTTTAGTGCGGCTGGTTATGCATTGAGTGGCTATATCGGAAGAATGTTTGGAAATAAAGAAAAATCTACTGAAGATATCAAGTTCCCTAAAGGACTAGGTTTCTTGAGAGATTCAACAGTTAGTATCGCTATTACAATGGCTATCATTTATGTAGTTGTTGCTATTTTTACAGGCGGAGCTTATATCCGCGAAAACTTAAGCAATGGTACAAACCATATTATTTTCGCTTTGCAACAAGCTGGTGCATTTGCTGCAGGTGTGTTTGTTATTCTAGCTGGTGTACGCTTGATTT
>DIDU01000212.1:0-3419 GCA_002418295.1 Carnobacterium sp. UBA5792
ACGTTTGAAAAGTTGACTGAAAAGGAACAACGATTTATTTTAGAGGGATCTAATGGTGCCTTATTTCATTTCCACTATAAAAATGACTTTGGCGGCATTCGAGATGTGGATATTCCTTTTGAAGGCGTACTGCGCAACATTGCAAGACGCTACAAAGAAACCAATAGTGATTTTACAAGAGACCAAATGCGTTTGTATATGACAGAATTAACTTGTCAAACATGTAAAGGAAAACGGCTAAACCGCCAAGCGTTAGCTGTAAAAGTAGCTGGCAAGGATATTGGAGAAGTCAGTGATTACCCAATTGAAGAAGCAATGGGCTTTTTTGGAGAATTGTCTCTTTCGTCTCAAGAAAGTATGCTTGCTAAACCGATTTTAAAAGAAGTTCACGACCGATTGAGCTTTTTGAGCAACGTGGGATTGAATTATTTAACATTGAGCAGAAGAGCAGGGACATTATCTGGCGGAGAAGCGCAGCGTATTCGTTTAGCTACTCAAATCGGTTCGAATTTATCCGGTGTGCTGTATATCCTAGATGAACCTTCTATTGGTTTGCATCAACGAGACAATAACCGGCTGATTGAATCATTAAAGAAAATGCGGGATTTAGGAAACACTTTGGTAGTCGTTGAACATGATGAAGATACTATGCTGGCCGCTGATTATTTAATCGATATCGGTCCAGGTGCTGGTGAAAAAGGCGGCGAAATTATCGCCTATGGTACACCAGAAGAAGTTGCACATAACCCAAACTCACTAACAGGTGCTTATTTATCTGGGAAAAAATTTATTCCTGTACCAAAAAAACGTCGGGAAGAAGATAAAGGAGCTATACAGATTACAGGGGCAGCTGAAAATAATTTAAAGAACCTGTCTGTTAAGTTTCCTTTGGGACGACTTGTAGCGGTTACGGGTGTTTCCGGATCTGGTAAGAGTACGCTAGTCAACGGAATATTGAAAAAAGCCTTATCTCGTGAACTCAACCGTTCTAAACAAAAGCCTGGCAAATATACCAAGATGACGGGGCATGAAAAATTAGAAAAGATTATTGATATTGACCAAAGTCCGATTGGTCGAACTCCCCGCAGCAACCCGGCCACTTATACTAGTGTGTTTGACGATATCCGTGACCTATTTGCTTCAACAAATGAAGCCAAAATAAGAGGATATAAAAAAGGACGCTTTAGTTTTAATGTGAAAGGCGGCCGTTGTGAAGCTTGTCGAGGAGACGGCATTCTAAAAATTGAAATGCACTTTTTACCAGATGTGTATGTTCCATGTGAAATATGTCATGGCACACGATACAATTCAGAAACATTGGAAGTACGGTATAAAGGGAAAAACATTTCTGAAGTACTCAATATGACGGTTGAAGAAGCGGTGATCTTTTTTGAACACATTCCTAAGATACATCGTAAATTGCAAACCATCATTGATGTAGGTTTAGGGTACATCACGTTGGGTCAACCGGCCACAACATTATCCGGTGGTGAAGCCCAACGGATGAAATTGGCAAGTGAGCTGCATAAACGATCAGACGGAAAGAATTTTTATATTTTAGATGAGCCTACTACGGGTCTGCACACAGAAGATATTGCTCGCTTATTAGAAGTGTTGAATCGCTTAGTAGAAGCGGGAAACACCGTTTTAGTCATTGAACATAACCTGGATGTAATCAAGACAGCAGATTATGTCATTGATCTAGGACCAGANNGAAGGTGGAGCAGGCGGCGGAACGATTCTAGTTACAGGAACCCCTGAAAAAGTAGCAGAATCGACAGACAGCCACACAGGTTATTATTTGAAAAAAATCTTGGCTAGAGACAATGCTCGTCAATAGAAAAGCTAGCAAATAAGTAGAAATAGTATAATTTATCAAGCAAAAGTGTCGCTCCTTCAGCTAGGAACGACGCTTTTTGTGTATAATAATCTAGAAAAGTATTTTTAGTAGTCTTTCGTTGGCTAAGCTTTTCCTTTTCATGTTAAAATAAAGATACAAAGAGATTCCGACTAAGTAACCATATGAAAATCGTTCTAAAGACCTATGACAAAAAGCTATTAGTCCAGCATAATAAAGACAGATCAAAAAAGCTTATGCATATAAATTATAGAACTGGCCACTTATAAAGTACTAGTAGATAGAACATCATAAGGAGGAACAATAACATGAAGGAAAGAGAAAGAATACTCGATCTAGTTAAACAAGGGATTATTTCAACTGAAGAAGCGCTTATCTTACTTGAAAATATTGCAAAAAAAGAAGGCGAAGAAGCAGTTAAAAAAGACCAATCAAATGTTCAAAAACCCATAGAACCTAAACAGCCTACTTCTCCTGAATCAAAACCTAACGAACCTAGACCAGAAGATCCATCCGAAGAAAAACCTCAAACTGGGGAAGAAAAATATGCAGAAGAACAAGAAAAAGACCGGTTGCGTTTAGAAGCTATTCTAGAAGAACTAGCCAATGAAGCAACTAAGTACTCTGTTGAATTAGACAATAAAAATGTGGAAATCACTGACGTTAAGAACCAGCTGAAAGTAGCCAAAGAAAAGCGGATGGTCTTAGAGACTATGGAAGATTTAGATGAATTAGATGCAGAGAAAGAACCAGAATTAAAACAAATCAGCCATGAAATAGAAGAACTTGAAGCACAATTAGCCGATCACGAAGAAGAAAAAGAAAAATTAACGGAGCAATTACGCTCGGTCAGACAAAAACAATGGAATTCACAAAAGAAACAATTGGCAGATAAGTTTGAATTGCCAGATGATTGGAAAGATGCAGCGAGTGAAACCATTAACCAAGTCAGCGGAAAAATGTCGGAAGTGGGGAATCAATTCGGTAAATTAATGAAAAACACGTTCTCTTCTGTAATGGAAAATGTAGACTGGAAAGATGTGAATGTGCGCGTCCCAGGTTTAGCCGTTACAAAATTTACTCATGAATTCAATTATCCAGACAGCACAGCTTCAATTATTGATGTCAAAGTGGCTAACGGAGATGTACTTTTCAAAAATTGGCAAGGCGAAGACCTTAAAATTGAAGCAGATATCAAATTCTATGGCAAAGTTGATTCAGATAATCCATTTGAAGCCTTTTTGAAACGGAGTACAATTGAAGTAACAGAAGAAAAACTGTTATTCCATGTTCCTAATAAACGGATTCGCTGTGATGTAACTTTTTATTTGCCAGAACGGACATATGACCATACCGCTGTCAAATTGCTGAATGGAAATGTTAAATTCGAAGAATTTGATGGAAAAGATGTCTATGCTAAATGCACGAATGGAAACATGTACTTTGAGAAGCTGACTGCTACCATGTTAGAAACAGAAGGTGTTAACGGAACTGTTACAGTGGTTGACAGCGATGTAAGAGATCTATTAGTCAATAGTATCAACGGCGGAATTGTGACACG
>DIDU01000212.1:3454-3941 GCA_002418295.1 Carnobacterium sp. UBA5792
AAAAGCAACTTAGGAACTATTCAAAACCGGATGGAAAGAGTTGAAGTAACGAAAGAGAAAAAAGATCGGACAAATCAATTGCTTGAATTTAGACGTTATCAAGAAGGAACACCGGTTAGTATCATAGTCAGTACGACAACAGGGAATATTTTAATGAAAGACACGGAATAAAATAAACAGCTGGGGAAATAGGGTAAGCCTTATTTCCCAGTAAACTATATAACTTTTAAGAGGTGAAGAAAATGAAAAAATTGACAAAATCAAGAGATAATCGGTTAGTTAGCGGAGTATTAGGAGGGATAGCAGAATATTTTGGCTTTGATCCAAGTATTCTACGTATCATTTATGCGATTGCTATCTTTTTCGGAGTAGGTTCGCCTATCATTCTCTATATTATTTTAGCATTGGTCATTCCTGAAGCACCTGGTTCAACACATTATGATGGATTCAACGGGTTTAATGGAATGCATTCTGGTAAAAAACCGCG
>DIDU01000212.1:4086-4395 GCA_002418295.1 Carnobacterium sp. UBA5792
CAGTTTAGTTCTTGCGTTATTGAATATGGCTGTTAAACCGATTTTACTACTTTTATCCTTACCCATCACGATTCTGACCTTGGGCTTATTTAGCATCATCATCAATGCGAGTATGTTAAGTTTGACTGCAGCGATCGTTGGACCAGGGTTTCAATTTAGGACATTTGGAACGACAGTCATAGTGACGATTTTAATGTCACTTGCTAATACGCTGATTGGAAAACAACTTGGCAATAACAGATAGCAAAGAATGGTTCTTTATCAAATCGTGTTGACAATTCTTAGGTAGTGAAATTTCCTCCGGAATTT
>DIDU01000006.1:0-311 GCA_002418295.1 Carnobacterium sp. UBA5792
GAGAATTACCAACACAATTTAACAAAGAACCCTTTTTCTTTTAGCAAAAGCAACACGCTGTAAATTGACAGCTTTAATTTAGCAGGCTAAACTGAAATCA
This sequence comes from Carnobacterium sp. UBA5792, assembly GCA_002418295.1. Next base: position 101 of record DIDU01000006.1, read on the forward strand.
ATAGAACGAACAAATAATAAGAGTACTATTCAGGAAAAGGAGGAGGAAAATAAAATGAAAAAAGCAGGAGCAGTTATTTTTCTAGCAATGGCTATGTTTACTTTAGCGGCATGTAGTGGTGGGAAAGAATCGAATGATCCATCATCTACTAGTAGTTCACAAAAAATGAGCGCAACAGCAACCGGAGAATTAGCTACATTAGACAGTGCTT
>DIDU01000006.1:336-3748 GCA_002418295.1 Carnobacterium sp. UBA5792
GATTGTACCGAATTGATAGCGAAAATAATCCGGAATTAGGTTTAGCAGAAAGTGATCCTATAGTTAATGAGGCAGGCACCGTTTATACTTTTAAATTAAGAAATACGTCATGGTCAAATGGCGATCCACTGACAGCCGAAGATTTTGTTTACGCTTTTCAAAAAGTAGTAGATCCTGAAAATGGATCACCGAGCTCAAATCAAATGGACATTTTTAAAAATGCTGTTGCCATTCGCAATGGTGAAATGGATTTTAATGAATTAGGGGTAAAAGCTCTCGATGAAAAGACATTGGAGTTAACATTAGAAAATCCGATTACTTATTTGCCTAAATTATTGACCGGTACACCTTTCTTCCCGCAAAATAAAGCATTTGCCATCGAGCAAGGGCAAAAATATGGAACCAATAGTGATACCATAACTTCTAACGGTCCTTTTATCATTTCTAAATAGAACGGCACAAACTTAAATTGGACCTTCACAAAAAATCCTGATTATTGGGACGCAAAAAATGTCAAAATGGAACAAATCGACATAGAAGTAATTAAAGAAACCAGTACTGGCGTAAATCTATTTGAAAATGGCGACGTTCAATACACTACATTAGCCAATGAATACGCCAAACAGTATAAAGATTCAGCAGACTACCAGACTCAATTGAAGTTTTTATACGGATATCTTTCATATAATGAAAAACGGGAAGCGACAGGAAACGTACACTTACGTAAAGCTCTTTCGTTAGCTGTGGATAAAGAATCTTTTGCTAAAACCATTTTAAATGATGGGTCTGAAGCATTGAATGGGATCATTCCAGCAAACTATGCTAGTAATCCAGAAACGCATGAAGATTTTCGAGCTGAGAATGGTGATTTCTTAGCTTATGATGTGGAAGCTGCTCAAACAGAGTGGAAAAAAGCCCAAGAAGAATTAGGTATTTCTGAAATTGATTTAGAACTATTGACTTCTGATACCGAAGCTTCTAAAAAAACAGGGGAATATTTACAAGCTCAATTTGAACAAAATTTACCAGGAGTTTCCGTTCATTTGCGTAACGTTCCATTGAAAAACCGACTTGAATTAACGAATAAAGGCGAATTTGACATGGCTTTTTCAACGTGGACACCGGATTATGAGGACCCCATCAACTTCTTGGAGATTTATCAATCTACTAGCGGATTAAATTCTAGCGGGTATGTTAATGAAGCGTATGATCAAGGGATTGAAGAAGTTCGCTCTGCGCTTGCGCTTAAACCATTAGACCGATGGGAAAAAATGTTGGAACTTGAGCAGCTGCTGATTGAAAAAGATGCTGTCATTACGCCCATTTACCAAGGAGCTCAAGCTTACTTACTAGCTCCAGAAGTTAAAGGATTAGTGATATTGCCTTTAGGGCGCACCGTCTCTTATCGAATGGCTTCAATTGAAGACTAAAAAAATAGAAAAACAAAAAGAGAGGGGTTTTCTTCTGCTCTTTTTTTGTTTGTTAAAAAAGAAAATATTTTCTTTTTATTTATATTGACGAAAACATTTTCATGGAGTAGAATAAAGCCAACATAAAATTGTTTAATAAAGTGAGCGAAAAAAATGAAGACTTTTTTTGAAAAAGCACAGCAGTTCGGCAAATCTTTTATGTTACCGATTGCAATTTTACCAGCAGCAGGATTATTGTTAGGAATCGGTGGTGCACTATCTAATCCTAATACCATTAGTGCTTACCCCATTTTAGATGTTAGTTGGCTACAAGCCATCTTTACTGTAATGAGTAGTGCAGGAAATATTGTTTTTGCCAATTTACCGGTTATTTTTGCAGTCGGCGTAGCAGTTGGGTTAGCGCGTAATGATAAAGGAACAGCAGCTTTAGCAGCGTTGATCGGTTACCTAGTTATGCACTCGACAACAAATGCTATTTTAGGGATCACAGGCAACTTAGTTACTGAAGATTTAGCAGCTGTTGGACAAGGAGTCACATTAGGGATTCAAACGCTAGAATCAGGTGTATTTGGCGGTTTAGTGATAGGTATAATGGCCTCTTGGCTGCACAACCGTTACTATAAAATTGAATTGCCTCAGTATCTCGGCTTCTTTGGTGGTTCTCGTTTTGTACCGATCGTAACATCATTTGGTGCCATTATTTTAGGAACCGTTATGTATTTCGTTTGGCCGTTGTTCCAAAATATTATCTTTAGTATTGGTGATGTCGTTAATGCAACTGGCTATATCGGTACTTTTTTCTATGGATTTATTTTACGTCTATTAGGACCATTTGGATTACACCATATCTTCTATCTGCCTTTCTGGCAAACAGCGTTAGGCGGAACTTTAGAAGTTGGAGGTCACTTAGTTCAAGGAACACAAAATATTTTCTTTGCTCAATTAGCTGACCCTTCAACCACTCAATTCTTTGAAGGAACTTCTCGCTTTATGTCTGGACGCTTTATTACGATGATGTTTGGATTAGTGGGAGCTGCTTATGCGATTTATAAAACGGCTAAACCTGAAAATAAAAAAGTTGTGGGTGGCCTCATGTTATCTGCTGCTTTAACTTCTTTCTTAACAGGAATCACTGAACCGCTTGAATTTTCATTTTTATTTATAGCACCAGCTCTATATGTAGTTCATGCATTCTTTGATGGTTTAGCTTTTATGTTAGCTCATATTTTTCAAATTACGATTGGTCAAACGTTCTCTGGCGGACTGATTGACTTCTTGCTTTTCGGGGTTTTACAAGGTAACGCTAAAACTCATTGGATGACAGTTATTTTAATTGGGATCGTTTGGTTCTTCTTGTATTACTTCACATTTAAATTCTTGATTTTAAAATTCAATTTCAAAACTCCAGGACGGACAGATGAATTGGAAATAGCTGAAAAGAGAGAAAAACCTGAAGGACGTGCATTGAACATTATTAATGCTTTAGGNNAACGTGGATAACTGTGCGACACGGTTGCGTGTTACAGTAAAAGATGGTACAAAAGTTAACGAGGCTGCATTAAAAGAAACTGGCAGCAAAGGTGTCTTAGTTAAAGGAAATGGGGTTCAAGTCATTTATGGGCCGCAAGTTACGGTAATCAAAAATGAAGTAACAGAATTATTAGGAGATGAATAACTAAATGAATATGTTGGAACAAGTGAAATCAAAGCTAATTGTATCTTGTCAAGCTCTAGCACATGAACCACTTCACAGCTCATATATTATGGGACGTATGGCAGTAGCAGTTGAAGAAGGCGGAGCCAGTGGTATCCGCGCCAATTCAAAAGAAGATATCATTGAAATCAAAAAAAATACAAAATTGCCTGTTGTAGGAATCGTTAAACGCGATTATGCAGATTCAGAGATTTTTATCACAGCTACAATGAAAGAGATTGACGAATTGGCGGAAACGAATTGTGAGATGATTGCATTAGATGCTACT
>DIDU01000006.1:3765-5011 GCA_002418295.1 Carnobacterium sp. UBA5792
CTGATTTTGTTCAAAAAATTCGAACAAAGTATCCAAAGGTTTTATTGATGGCAGATATTTCAACTATTGAAGAGGCAGTTGAAGCTGAAAAACTTGGCTTTGATTGTGTTTCAACAACTTTAATGGGATACACAAAAGAATCGGAAGGTCATAACATTGCGGATGACGATTTTGTCCGACTAAAAGAAATTTTAAAAACAGTCAAAATACCCGTAATCGCAGAAGGACATGTCGATACACCGGAAAAAGCAAAACGTTGTCAAGAGTTAGGCGTCTATTCAATGGTAGTTGGCAGTGCTATTACAAGACCGCAACTGATCACAAAAGCTTTTGTAGATAAAATAAATGAATAGCTACTAAAAAAACTAGCAGTGAATGAGTTGTGGTTGACTCATTTTCTGCTAGTTTTTTAGTATATTTAGTATGTAAAGAATAAATACAGCCTAGCTGCTTAATCATCCTCAAATAAAATGCCTTTTTTAATACTCATTTTTTGAGTGGAGTAAATTCCAGAATTTCCTGAACAGATATAGCTCATAACACAGATCAAAAATAAATAAATAGCATTTTCTGAACCAAATAATTCAATTCCCATAATAAAACAAGCAATAGGAGTATTCGTAGCTCCCGNNCCGATAAAACCTAGACCTGCTAAGAATCCGACAGGTAAATAAAGCAAAGTGGCCAATGAACTGCCCAACGTAGCACCTATTACAAATAAAGGCGTCACTTCTCCGCCTTGGTAACCGGCTCCCAAGGTAAAGACGGTAAAAACTAATTTACCTAAAAAGTCAAAAGGGTGTGCCTCACCGCTAAAAGCTTGATCCAGTAAAGGTAAACTTAAGCCTAAATAAGAACGATTGTTAATAATAAGGGCCAGCAAAACGACTACTACTCCACCTATGAATGTTCGGATCACAGGATTCGGCATCCATTTCGTATACCATTTTTTGATCACAACAATTGAACGACTGAAGATTAAACCTGTTAATCCAAATAAAGCTCCAGCTATCAAAAGTTTGAAAAATAAGGAGGATGATTCGGCAGGTGCAAGAGCCATTGTGTATTTGATATGTGACACACCGTATCCTTTGACGACTAGATTAGAAAAATAAGCAGAAAAGAAACTAGGAAGTAGAGCCTCATGTCTGATTAAACCTAGAGCCAACACTTCTAAACCAAAAACTGTTCCAGCTAAAGGAGTCCCAAAAACAGCACTAAATCCACCGCTAATCCCGCAAATAAT
>DIDU01000006.1:5066-8810 GCA_002418295.1 Carnobacterium sp. UBA5792
CCGCGGTTCCTTCTCGCCCAGCAGATCCGCCAAGTAGATGTGTCGTTAATGTCCCAAATAAAGTTAATGGGACTAAGCGAAGTGGAATGTGTTCATCTGCACCGTTAGCTTGTTCAATAACTAAATTATTTCCTTGAATAGCATTTTTACCCATTCTTTTATAAAAGAATGAAATGAGAGCCCCACCAAAAGGTAGCAAATAAAAGAGCCAGCTATAAGCTGATTGCTGTTTTGAGACCCAAGTTAAGCTAGTGAGAAAAAAAGCCGTCACAGATCCAATCAGGAGGCTAAGTACTCCAGTTATCAAGATCCATTTTATACTATATAAAGCAATTGCTGTTACATTATTTTTGATTAAAACTATTTTTTGCATACTTGATTCACTACTTTCTATTATTTTTTATACTTTGTTCAGTTTTTGAACCTAACAAAAAGCAATACAAAAAGAGCCTGCTTAAATAAACATATCAAAGTATGCTTATTTAAGCAGGCGTCATTAATCACACTGATTGTGATGGTTAAAGGCGAACACCATCGCCGATGTAATTGGTACATCAAGATTAGCACGGAGTAATAAAGAACACAAGAATTTTTTTGTAGTTACTTAACAAGAGAACCTATTATTTTTTTTGTTATTCAGCGGAAGAATTCTCTATTTAACTAATAAAATTTCTAAAATAGAAGATTAGACTAGATTCTTCATCTAGAGAGTGATAACATAGCGCATAGGTAAAAAAGTAATGATGTGAATTTTTAATTTTTCGTAAATAAAAATAGGTTCTTTTATCTTTTTATTTTTCTGAAAATAATTAAAATATAGTGTAAGATGGAGGATACAAAAAAATATGAAAATTGTTATTGTAGGTGGAGGGAAAGTTGGGGAATTCCTTTGCACTTCACTTTCAACCGAAGGCAATGATATTGTTTTGATTGAAAAAAATAGTAAAATTTTAGAAAGAATCACTAATAAAACAGATATTATTGGAATCGTGGGAAATGGAGCAAATTATGATATTCAAATAGAAGCAAATGTAGCAGAATGTGATATCTTTATTGCCGNNTGGATGAAATCAATATGATCTCGTCAATCATTGCTAAAAAATTAGGAGCAAAAAATACTATCTTAAGAGTACGAAATCAAGAGTATTCGTCGCATATGGATTTTGTGAGAGAAAGTTTGGGAATAACGATGATGATCAATCCAGAGCTAGAAGCGGCAAAAGACATGGCTAATTTAATAAAGTTTCCTTCTGCATTGAGTGTCGAAGCATTCGTTAATGGACGTGTAAATATGGTGGAGATGGAAGTTACAGAAAAGAGTCCATTAAATAAAATGAATCTGGTTGACTTTAAAGATGAGTATAAAGATATTATGGTAATGATTGTTTTAAGAGACGAGACTGCTTTTATTCCATCTGGGGATACGATTTTAGAAAAAGGCGATCGTGTATATGTTACTGGCGGCCAAAAACAATTGAATAAATTTTATAAATTTGCTGGTTCATATAAAGAGAAAATCAAATCTGTGATGATCGTCGGTGGTGGAAGAATAACCTATTATCTTTTGAAAATGTTGAGTCCGTTAAAGTTGGATATTAAAGTTATTGAACAAGATGAGGCCAAAGCTTTTGAATTAAGCAGTCATTTTCCTGAAGTAGTGGTCATTAACGGAGACGGAACCGATCAAAGTTTTTTAGATGAAGAACATATGGAAATGTATGATTCTGTAATCAGCCTGACAGGAGTTGATGAAGAAAATGTCATCAATTCTATGTATGCGGCAAAAAAAGATATGAAAAAAATCATCACAAAAATTAACCGAATATCTTTAATGAAAATTCTAGGCAGCGTGGGACTGCAATCAATCGTCACTCCAAAGAGAATTATCGCCAACAATATTATTCGTTTTGTTCGTTCGCTCGAAAATTCTCAGGCTTCAAATGTAGAAGCGCTTTATCGTTTGGCAGATGACCAAGTAGAAGTACTTCAATTTAAAGTCAAAGAAAGCAGTCGAATTATCAATATCCCTTTAAATGATCTCAATACTAAGAGCAATTTATTGATTGCTTATATTATTAGAGGGAAAAAAGTTCTCTTTCCAGATGGGCAAGATATGATCAAGCCGAATGATCATGTTATTGTAGTAAGTACAAACCGGACATTCAATGACATTGATGACATTTGGGAACAAAAGAAGGCTAAAAGAAATGAATAATGCTATGGTAAGGTTTATAATCGGCAAAATACTTAGAATAGAAGCAGTTTTAATGGTTTTTCCTCTGATAGTCAGCTTTATTTACAAAGAAGATAGTGTCTACCAGTTGAGTTTTTTAGTTGTGATTCTCTTGTTACTGATTCTTGGATATGTATTATGTAGAGGGAAAATATCTCAAAAAAAGATATATGCTAAAGAAGGCTTTGTAATTGTTTCTTTAACATGGATTTTATTATCTTTTTTTGGAGCATTGCCTTTTGTGANNTTCAATCATCGATGCTTTTTTCGAGACAAGCAGCGGTTTTACAACTACCGGTTCAAGCATCTTGATCAATGTTGAATTGCTTTCTCATTCGATGTTATTTTGGCGTAGTTTTACTCATTTAGTAGGTGGAATGGGTGTCCTTGTATTTGCGCTTGCTGTGATGCCGCAATTGGGTACTGAGTCAGTTCATATTATGAAAGCAGAAGTGCCAGGTCCTGTTTTTGGAAAGATCGTGGCTAAACTCTCTACTTCTGCGAGAATTTTGTATCTTATTTACCTTTCGATGACCGCCGTTATGGTTGTATTGTTGTTGTTTGGCGGTATGAATCTTTTTGATGCTTTGTTACATGCATTTGGAACAGCTGGAACAGGTGGATTTGGTATACGAAATGGTAGTCTCTTATCTTACGATAGTGCCTATATAGATACGGTCTTAAGTGTGGGAATGGTCTTATTTGGAATTAACTTTAATTTGTATTATTTGATTTTGATTGGTCACGTCAAAGATGCACTTAAGAGTGAAGAGCTGCGTTGGTATTTTATGATCATTGGATCAGCTGTACTATTGATCTGTTTAAATCTCTTTAGAACTTACGATTCGATTGGCAGGATGGTTCGAGATGTATTCTTTACAGTTTCTTCGATAATCACGACAACTGGTTTTTCAACAGCAAACTTTGGACAATGGCCTCTCTTCTCGAGAACGGTGTTATTGTTATTAATGTTCTTTGGAGCCTGTGCTGGTTCAACAGCAGGGGGATTGAAAATTTCAAGAGTTATTTTGATGTTAAAGTCAGCTCTGGCAGAATTTAAAAGAATGCGTCAGCCGAATCGGGTTGTTGCAGTAAAGTATGAAAATAAAATAGTTGACCGTGATATCCTTCGTGGAATTTCCAGTTACCTGTTGGTGTATCTTGTTGTTTTTATTGGCCTAGTGTTAATTGTCAGCTTTGACTTTACTGATTTTGAATCAGCTTTTAGTGCGGTTGCTGCGACTTTTAATAATATTGGCCCTGGCTTAGGGACTGTTGGACCAGCAGAAAGTTTTGCAGGATTATCCAACTGGACTAAAGTATTATTATCTTTCGTTATGATTGCGGGAAGATTGGAGATATTTCCAATCATTATTCTATTTTCCCCAACTACTTGGAAGAAATAATTTAATTAACGTGAAGAGAGCCTTATACTTTTAAACTCTAATAAAAAAATAAAAAAAAGCACTTTACTCAATAAGTTTTGAAGTGTAGTGACCCCTGAATGTTAG
>DIDU01000117.1:0-9289 GCA_002418295.1 Carnobacterium sp. UBA5792
AAATATAAAAAAAATAAAAAAAATTAAAAAATAAAAAGAGCGCTTTATGAAGCGGGCTATGCCATTTATGAAATGAAAATAGCTGAAAGAGCATCAAAAGTTATTATTAAGTTGACATGTCTTGTACAGACAATTAAAATTAAGTTATCTATTACTTTATCTTAGATAACAAGTAGGTTTTTATTGGTAAAAAATTATACAGTTCTACCAGATAATTGGTAAATAGTAAATGACAAATTAAATAGAAGATACGGAGGTGGAAGAATGAATTTTAACAGTATAGCCTTCGCTATCGTTACTTTAATTGTCGGTCTTTTTGTAGGATATGCCATCCGCAAATCAAAACATGAAAAAGAATTGGCTGGTGCTAGAAACACTGCAACTGGAATATTGGATGAAGCGCAAAGAGAAGCAGAAACCATGAAAAAGGAAGCGATGTTAGAAGCGAGGGATGAGAACTACAAATATAGAACTGAAATTGAAGCTGAGCTGAAAGAAAGAAGAAATGAGATTCTAAGACAAGAAAACCGGTTAGTACAGCGAGAAGATAATATTGACCGTAAAAATGACGGCTTAGAAAAACGTGAGCGGACACTTGAAGCAAAAGAAGAAAAATTAGGTTCAAGACAGCAATTATTGGACGATTTAGAGAAGAAAGCAAGAAAGCTAGTTGAACAGCAAGAAGCAGAATTAGAACATGTAGCTGCACTTTCACGTGAAGATGCGAAAAGTATTATTATCCACGAAACAGAAGAAGAGCTTTCACATGAGCTTGCTGTAATGGTTAAACATTCAGAAGAAAAAGCTAAAGAAGAAGGGGAGCGCCGTGCGCGGAATTTAATTGCTTTAGCAATTCAAAGAAGCGCAGCAGATCAAGTCTCTGAATCAACTGTATCTGTAGTAGCTTTACCTAATGATGAAATGAAAGGCCGGATCATTGGAAGAGAAGGCCGCAATATTCGTGCTTTAGAAACACTGACCGGAATTGATCTGATTATCGATGATACACCGGAAGCTGTGATTTTAAGTGGGTTTGATCCTATCCGTCGTGAAATTGCTCGGATGACACTTGAAAAATTGATTCAAGATGGGCGAATTCATCCTGCTCGTATTGAAGAAATGGTTGAAAAATCACGTAAAGAAATGGACGAACGAATACGCGAAATAGGTGAACAAGCAACCTTTGAAGTAGGAGTCCATTCGATTCACCCAGATATCATTAAAATTTTGGGACGGTTACGTTTCAGAACAAGTTATGGTCAAAATGTTTTGCAACATTCAATAGAAGTTGCAAAATTAGCTGGAGTACTGGCTGCTGAATTAGGCGAAGATGTTGTATTAGCTAAACGAGCAGGATTGCTGCATGATATTGGTAAAGCTTTAGACCATGAAGTAGAAGGCTCTCATGTAGAAATTGGCGCAGAAATCGCTATGCGTTATAAAGAAAATGCGACCGTTATAAATGCAATTGCCTCTCATCACGGAGACATAGAAGCTACATCAGTCATATCTGTTTTAGTAGCAGCTGCTGATGCCTTGTCTGCTGCAAGACCAGGGGCAAGAAGTGAATCACTTGAAAATTATATTCATCGTCTTGAAAAATTAGAAAGCATCTCCAACAGTTTTGAAGGTGTAGAACAAAGCTATGCTATCCAAGCGGGACGCGAAATCAGAATTATGGTTAAACCGGATAAAGTAGATGATTTAGAAGCGGTCACTTTAGCACGAGATGTGCGTAATTTAATTGAAAATGAATTAGATTATCCTGGCCATATTAAAGTAACGGTTATTCGTGAAACACGTGCAATTGAATACGCAAAATAACTTGAAGTAAAAAAGCGGAGCAAATGATGACCATTTGTTCCGTATTTTTTTACGCTGCTTTTCTTTATACCCGTTTATTGTTAAAATATAGTGAAAGCAATTATTTAGAGAAGAGGCAACAAAAAATGAAATTATTATTTATCGGAGATGTCGTTGGATCAATGGGAAGAGAAATGGTCCATGATCATTTGCAAAAATTAAAACAAAAATATAAACCGCAAGTAACGATCTTAAATGGTGAAAATGCAGCAGCAGGGCGCGGCATAACAGAAAAAATTTATAAATCCTTTTTGCAAGATGGTGTAGATGTGGTAACGATGGGAAATCACACATGGGATAATCGTGAAATTTTTGAGTTTATTGGAGACGCCAAAAAGATGATTCGACCAGCTAATTATCCGGAAGGTACTCCTGGCAAGGGATTGGCATTTATTAAAGTCAATCAATTGGAACTGGCAGTTATCAATTTACATGGCCGGACATTTATGTCGGATGTTGACGATCCTTTTAGAAAAGCAGATGAGTTACTTGAAGAGGTCAGTCAACGAACTCCTTTAGTTTTTGTTGATTTCCATGCTGAAACGACGAGTGAAAAACAAGCGATGGGCTGGTATCTTGATGGGCGTGTGTCCGCAGTCGTTGGGACTCATACACATGTACAAACTAACGATGCGCGTATATTACCTGCCGGAACAGCTTATTTGACTGATGCTGGTATGACAGGTCCTTATGATGAAATTTTAGGAATGAAACGAGAAGCTGTTATAAATCGCTTCTTGACCCAAATGCCTACACGATTTGAAGTGCCAAAAGAAGGACGGAAAATATTATCCGGCTGTTTCATTGAAATTGATGATGCAACAGGAGCTGCAAAAAAAATTGAGAATATCGTGATTAACGATGACCGTCCTTTTGGGAGCAGCTTTTAAACAAGTGAGGAAGATAAATTCATTTCGAATCAAGAAACATAAAGAAGGGGATCTATATGACGCAAAAAACTCAACCTACCCCAATGATGGTGCAATATTTAGGAATTAAAGAACAATACCCAGATGCTTTTTTATTTTATCGTTTGGGCGATTTTTATGAGTTGTTCAATGAGGATGCAATCAAAGCTTCACAATTATTAGAAGTTACATTGACCAGCCGGAATCGGAATGCAGAAAATCCGATCCCGATGTGCGGTGTGCCTTATCACGCAGCAAAAGGCTATATCGATATTTTGATTGAAAAAGGCTACAAAGTCGCAATATGCGAACAAGTAGAAGATCCGAAGACCGCTAAGGGGATGGTCAAGCGAGAAGTTGTTCAATTGATTACACCTGGAACAGCGATAGAGTCTAAAAATAATGATGCAAAATCCAATAACTATTTAGCCGCTCTTTCTATAACTGGCGAGCAGCGCTTTAATTTGGCTTATGCGGATTTAAGTACTGGAGAATTAAAAGCTGCTCAATTATCTTCAGTAGAAGAGGTCATCAATGAACTGAGTAGTTTAAAAACAAAAGAAGTCGTATTCGAAGAAGCAAAACACCTTGAATTACAATCAGATCTGCAAACAAAACTGGGGGTTATGGTTTCTACTCAAAAAGCTGGAGAAGAAATTGCTGAATTTGCTTATTTATCCAGTGACGTAGAAAATACGGAGATTCTTTCAGCTTTAAAAATTCTATTGTTGTATTAAACTATGACGCAAAAAAGAAGTTTAGCCCATTTACAAAAAGCTGAAGTTTATACTCCTGCTAATTATTTAAAAATGGATCATTATTCTAAGCACAATTTAGAATTAGTGTCTTCTATTCGGACAGGACAAAAAAAAGGCACCTTGCTTTGGTTGTTGGATGAAACCAAAACAGTAATGGGCGGCCGCTTATTGAAACAGTGGATTGATCGTCCTTTGATCCAAGAAGCAATGATTGATGCACGCCAAGCTGTCGTAGAAAGTTTAATCAATCATTTTTTTGAACGAATCGATTTAAACGAAGCACTGACTCGTGTGTATGATTTAGAACGTTTAGCTGGAAGAGTAGCCTTTGGAAATGTAAATGGCCGTGATTTGATTCAATTAAAAACATCCTTATCTCAAATCCCTGTATTGAAAGATAGGATTGCCTTAATGAATAAAGGGGAATGGGATGAACTGTTATCTCATTTAGATACTGTACCAGAAGTCGTCGACTTAATTGAGCAGGCGGTCGATGAAAATACGCCCTTATCATTGAAAGAAGGCAATGTTATCAAAGATGGATTTGATAGACAATTGGATCAGTATCGTGATGCCATGCGTAACGGCAAACGTTGGATTACTCAGCTAGAAGCTCAAGAACGGGAAAAAACAGGAATCAAGACATTAAAAATTGGGTATAATCGTGTATTCGGCTATTATATTGAAATCACGAAATCAAATCTGGCTAATTTGCCAGAAGGCCTATATGAACGCAAACAAACTTTGGCTAATGCTGAACGCTTTATTACGCCAGAGCTAAAAGAAAAAGAAACGCTTATCTTAGAAGCAGAAGAAAAGTCNNTCTTTATTCACTGAGGTTAGAGAAACCGTTAAGCAATACATTGAACGGGTACAGTTGTTAGCCAAAACAGTAGCCACAATTGACGTGCTGCAAAGTTTTGCGACAGTGAGTGAGAAATACCATTATGTGCGTCCTGAATTAGCATACGGCAGTCAAGAACTCACCTTGATAGACGGACGGCATCCAGTAGTTGAAAAAGTACTGGGACAACAAACTTATGTACCGAATAGCGTTGAAATGGATGAGAAAACAGAAATTATGCTGATTACTGGTCCGAATATGTCCGGTAAAAGCACCTATATGCGCCAGTTGGCTTTAACGGTTATTATGGCTCAAATGGGTTGCTTTGTACCGGCCGACTCTGCCAAATTGCCTATTTTCGATCAAATATTCACTCGTATAGGTGCTGCAGATGATTTAATCTCTGGACAAAGTACGTTTATGGTAGAAATGATGGAGGCAAATCAAGCTTTACGACATGCGACTCCTCATAGTTTAATACTATTTGATGAAATTGGCCGTGGAACAGCTACTTTTGACGGCATGGCTTTAGCTGAAGCTATTATTGAATACATTCATGACCATGTCCACGCCAAAACTTTGTTTTCTACTCATTACCATGAATTAACAGTGCTTGATGAAGAATTAACAGGATTAGTTAATACACATGTAGGAGCTATTGAAGAAAACGGAGAATTGATTTTTTTACACAAAATGTTGCCAGGACCAGCTGATAAAAGTTATGGGATCCATGTAGCAAAATTAGCAGGATTGCTAAATGATTTGCTATCTAGAGCAGCGGTTATTTTAGATCGCTTGGAACAAAAAGAAGAAATTGTTTTAGAAACAACAGTTCAAACAGAAGAGTTTCAAACCAATAAAAAAAGACTGGCAGAAAAAGAAACGGCTGTTGCAGAAGAAGCGGCAGGACAGTTGTCTTTATTTGGAATGGTAGATGAAAATGAATCTTCTATCCTAAAGGCATTAAATGAATTAAATTTACTGACTATGAGTCCCTTAGAAGCTTTAAATGTATTACATGAGCTTCAGCAACAATTGAAATAAAATAATAAAAATAACTAACGTAGAGTAGAAAGGGGTAGAGAAATGGCGAGAATTCAGGAACTTTCGGAAATACTAGCTAACCAAATTGCAGCTGGAGAAGTAATTGAGCGTCCAGCTTCTGTTGTAAAAGAATTGGTTGAAAATGCTCTTGATGCTGGAAGCACGCAAATCGAAATTTTGATTGAAGAAGCTGGACTTAAAAAAATCAAAATCATCGATAACGGAGAAGGAATTGATCCAGCAGAAGTATTGAATGCTTTTAAACNNAATCCGAACTTTAGGTTTTCGAGGAGAAGCTTTGCCGAGTATCGCCTCTGTTTCAGAAATTACTTTAGAAACTTCTACAGGCGATCAAAAAGGGACGTTCGTTTATTTAAAAGGCGGTCAGGTGATAGAAGAACGGCCAAGCCAAGCAAGAAAGGGAACGACATTGACGGTTGAAAATTTGTTTTTCAATACGCCTGCTCGTCTAAAATACGTTAAAACGATTCAAACGGAACTTTCAAATGTATCTGATATTGTTAACCGGATGGCCATCAGTCATCCAAATGTAGCTTTTCGATTAGTCCATGATGGCAACCAATTGTTGCGCACTGCTGGAAATGGTGACTTAAAACAAACCTTAGCCGGTATTTATGGCGTAGCAACAGCCAAAAAAATGCGGAAAATTGAAAAAGAAGATTTAGATTTTAGAATTTCTGGTTTTATTTCTTTACCGGAAGTGACAAGAGCGAACCGAAATTATATTTCTATTATCATCAATGGTCGCTACATTAAAAATTATTTGCTCAATAAAGCCATTATTGCTGGTTACCGTTCGAAACTGATGGTCGGTCGTTTCCCTCTTGCAGTTATTGAGATCACAGCTGATCCTTTGTTGATGGACGTCAATGTCCATCCTACGAAGCAAGAAGTCCGCATCAGTAAAGAAAAAGAGTTAATGGAATTGATAGAAACAGCGATCAATGACTGTCTAAGCAAGGAACAATTGATTCCTGAAGCTTTGGGAAATCTTAATTTCAAGAACAAAACAAAGCAATCTGTAGAGCAACTAGAACAAACACAATTAGATTTTTCGAGACCAGCAGCTGTGGAGGAAGTAAAAGAACCAAGTACTCCTTTACATCATCACTATTTTTCAAAACCAGTAAATAGTTTATCTGCTCCTTTCCAAGAACAAGCAGAAAAGGATAGTGAACAGCTGAAACCCAATTTTGAAAAAAGAGAACCTATGCTTAATAAAACAGCATTTGAAAGTTCTGTTAATACAGAAAATAGACTGGAAAATAGTCCTGTTTTTGACCACCAAGCTCCTTATTTGCAGATGGCCGAAAAGATGCTGGCAACAGAAAAACAAGCCGATCTATCAAAAGGTCATCTTCCGTTATTGGATTACATTGGGCAGATGCATGGCACATATTTATTTGCTCAACATGAAGACGGGTTATATATTCTGGACCAGCATGCTGCACAAGAGCGAATAAAATACGAATACTTCCGTAAAAAAATTGGTGAAGTCAGCACAGACCGGCAAGAATTATTGGTACCGATCCTGTTAGATTATCCCAATAACGATGCGATAAAAATCAAAGAAAATCAACAAGCCTTAGAAGAGATCGGTATTTTTTTAGAACCTTTTGGACAAAATAGTTTTCTGCTGAGAAGCCATCCAGTTTGGTTTAACCATGGTGAAGAAGAACAAATTGTTAAAGAGATGATCGATTTATTATTAGAACAAGGTAAAGTCAGCGTAGCTAAATTTCGCGAAGCGACAGCTATCATGATGAGCTGCAAAGGTTCGATTAAAGCAAACCATCATTTAAATGATGCAGTANNTTGGCAAAAACTGAAAATCCTTATAATTGTCCGCATGGCCGTCCCGTATTGATTCAATTTACGAATAAAGATATGGAAAGAAAGTTTAAACGTATCCAAGACCCTCATTGAGCGAAGAAAGCGGTACGTCAAAACGAATAAGTTGAAACCCGTAATTAAATGGACTAAACTAAAGTTAGGCATAAAATAAGAATGGATTTGTTGAATTGCTTGCAGACAAGTAGAATGATAAAGAAAAACTTGGCCCATACGTTACTATTTTTATGAGTTTCCAAAAAAGATAGGAGAATTAAAATGGAAAAACTAAAAAAAGAAGAATTGAAACAGAAATTAACCCCTATTCAATATGAAGTCACGCAAAACGAAGCAACCGAGCAGCCATTTACTGGAGAATATGATGCTTTTTATGATGACGGTATTTTTGTAGATGTAGTCAGCGGAGAGCCGCTATTTTCTTCGACAGATAAGTATGATGCTGGGTGTGGCTGGCCCTCTTTTACAAAACCGATTGATTCCAAAGAAATTATTGAAAAAAAAGATCGTAAGTTTGGAATGATCCGGACAGAAGTACGCAGTCAAAATGCAGATTCTCATTTAGGCCATGTTTTCAACGATGGCCCTTCAGAAGCTGGCGGATTGCGTTATTGTATCAATTCAGCTGCTCTACGTTTCGTTCCAAAAGAAAAACTGGAAGAAGAAGGATATGGCACTTACCTTAAGTTATTCGACTAATCGTTAAAAAGCAGTTTACTTTCTACATCCTCTCTCGTTAAAGCGAGTAGAGGGTGTTTTTATTTGGAATAGCCAAAAAAGTGGCTATAAAAGAAAATGAACGAATTCTTTCAGGACTTCCTTTTAAACAGTCAGATATGTTAAAATACATTAGGGAACAAGTGTGCTGTTCAGCAACTTTAGTTAAAAGAACGAATGGAGCATAAAATATGTATGAATATATCAAAGGAACGGTTACTTTTGTCGGTCCTGCTTATGTAGTAATTGAAGCAAACAGCATCGGCTATCTATTGTATATGGCCAACCCTTTCCGCTTTTCTAATAAATTGAATAAAGAAGTAACAATCTATGTTCATCAAGCTGTTCGGGAAGATGCGATTACTTTGTATGGCTTTAAAGATTATAATGAAAAACAACTGTATTTAAAATTAATCAGTGTTTCAGGTATCGGCCCAAAAAGCGGATTAGCCATTTTAGCAAATGATGATCATGCCGGGTTGATTCAAGCGATTGAAAGTGAAGATGTTTCTTACTTAACTAAATTTCCAGGAGTCGGGAAAAAAACCGCCTCTCAAATCATTTTAGATTTGAAAGGGAAGTTGGATGAATTAGAAGTCGTAAGTACTTCTGCTGAAGGATCCGTCCAACAAGAANNAGCTTTAGCGGCTCTTGGGTATAGCGCAAGGGAAATCAAAAAAATTGAACCGGATATTCGGAAGCTGAACAAAGAAACAACAGATGCATATTTAAGAGAAGCATTACGCTTATTGATGAAAAAATAAATGACTCATTCATAAAAGAGGTGAATAAGGTTGACTGCTGAAGAACGGATTATTTCAGGGGAAAGTGATAGTTTAGAGGAAATGTCTATTGAAAAGTCGCTGAGACCTCAATTATTAAGCCAGTATATAGGACAAACAAAATTAAAATTGGAATTAGGCATTTACATTACGGCTGCTAAAAGTAGAGAAGAGGCATTGGACCACGTTTTATTATATGGACCGCCTGGACTGGGGAAAACAACAATGGCGATGGTCATTGCTAATGAAATGGGTGTGAATATTCGAACTACAAGTGGTCCAGCTATTGAAAAAGCTGGTGATTTAGTTGCACTTTTAAATGAATTAGAAGCCGGAGATATCCTTTTTATTGATGAAATCCATAGAATGCCCCGCATGGTAGAGGAAATGTTGTATTCGGCTATGGAAGATTATTTTGTGGATATCATTGTGGGACAAGGACCGACAGCTCATCCTGTCCATTTCCCTTTGCCGCCCTTTACTCTAGTAGGCGCAACTACGCGT
>DIDU01000117.1:9353-11502 GCA_002418295.1 Carnobacterium sp. UBA5792
ATATTGTGATTCGGTCTGCTGAAATTTTTCAAACAGAAATCCATGATAATGGTGCTTTAGAAATTGCCAGACGTTCAAGAGGAACACCAAGGGTAGCTAATCGTCTGTTGAAACGAGTGAGAGACTATGCTCAAGTTCAATCGAATGGAGTCGTTGATAAAAAAGTAGCGGATGCTGCTTTAACGATGTTGCGAGTTGATCAAAGAGGCTTGGATTTTGTCGATCAAAAGTTAGTCCGAACAATGATTGAAGTTTATAATGGGGGACCGGTAGGCTTGTCAACGATAGCTGCAAACATTGGAGAAGAAATTGAGACAATTGAAGACATGGTCGAACCTTACTTATTGCAAATGGGCTTTATTCAGCGAACGCCACGTGGTAGAATTGTTACACAGTTAGGTTTCGAACATTTAGGTTACCCTATTAATAATCAATAAGGAGCGTTTAGTTATGTTATCAACAAATGATTTTGATTTTGAATTACCGGAGGAGTTGATTGCCCAAACTCCATTAGAAAACCGCTCCAGTTCAAAGTTACTAGTTTTGGATAAAGAAACAGGAAATATTGAAGATAAACATTTTCCGGCTATTTTAGATGAATTGGAAGCCGGAGATGCATTAGTGATGAATGATACACGTGTTTTACCAGCTCGTCTTTATGGCACGAAGCCGGAAACGGGTGGACACATAGAAGTANNCAAAGTGGGAACTGAAATCCACTTTGGCGATGGTCGTTTGAAAGCAATTGTAAAAGAGGAATTAGATCATGGAGGAAGGATCATTGAGTTTTCTTATGAAGGTATTTTTTTAGAAGTTTTAGAATCTTTAGGCGAAATGCCTTTACCGCCTTATATTAAAGAACGTTTAGAAGATAAAAATCGTTATCAGACGGTTTATGCAAAAGAAAACGGTTCTGCTGCAGCTCCGACGGCTGGCCTTCACTTTACAGAAGAATTACTGGAACAGATCAAAGCCAAAGGAGTTCGTTTGGTTTTCTTGACTCTACATGTGGGACTTGGGACTTTTCGCCCTGTGAGTGTCGAAAATATTGAAAATCACGAAATGCATTCAGAATTTTATCGGCTGACAAAAGAAGCCGCAGCTGAATTAAATGATGTAAAGGCTGCAGGCGGAAAAATTGTAGCAGTAGGAACAACTTCTATTCGCACGCTCGAAACCATTGGAACCAAATTTGATGGTGAAATTAAGGCAGACAGCGGGTGGACCAGTATTTTCATCTCACCGGGGTACCAATTTAAAGTGATAGATGCTTTTACAACTAATTTTCATTTGCCTAAATCAACGTTAGTNNCAGTTAGTTATGTTAGTCAGTGCTTTTGCAGGAAAAGATCAAGTTTTAGCTGCTTATGCGCATGCAGTAAAAGAAAACTATCGGTTCTTTAGTTTTGGCGATGCTATGTTTGTAAAATAAAAATGAACTATGAACTCTCTTTAAAAAGGACTGTTTGGACAATAAAAAGAGAAGCCGGCTAACTAGATGCCAACTTCTCTTTTGTTTTAAGAGAGGTATGAGTGAACTGTTTATTGATTAAAGGTAAATAATGGTTACTGAATCTCTTTAAAAACGACATGCGGTTCATTCTACTTTATTCGTACGTTCATTTAAGCTTTAGCTCATCATCCTAACAATAGGCTTTTCCATGATTTTGCTCACTTTACACTGTGTTACTTAATGAATGGTGAAACTGGTAATTCAAAACAGGATGTTGTGTTTATTGTTTCTTTGAAACTAAACAACTAAGAAATTCTATCGTTCACTCATACGTGCATCTCTCTTTACACTCATAATATAGCATAGAAAGGTATCGCTTACAAACAATATGCTTATTGTTTTGACTCAAGTTGCCAAAATAAAAAAAATCAGTATAATTTGTGAAGTATAAAATTAAAATTCTCTCGTAAAGTTAAATGAAAGTAGGAAAATTATCATGTCAGAACCGGCAATCAAATACCGCTTAATAAAAAAAGAAAAACATACAGGAGCTCGTTTGGGAGAAATAATTACTCCTCATGGAACTTTTCCGACACCTATGTTCATGCCAGTCGGTACGCTAGCAACCGTTAAAAGTATTGCGCCCGAAGAGCTTGAATCCATGGGTGCGAATATCATTTTAAGTAACACCTATCT
>DIDU01000117.1:11534-11787 GCA_002418295.1 Carnobacterium sp. UBA5792
CGGGCTGCATAAATTTATGAACTGGGATAAAGGGATCTTAACAGACTCTGGCGGGTTTCAAGTTTTTTCTCTCAGTAATTTACGCCAAATTGAAGAAAAAGGGGTTCATTTCAGAAATCACTTAAATGGTTCAAAAATGTTTCTTTCACCCGAAAAAGCCATATCGATTCAAAACAAATTAGGACCTGATATCATGATGAGCTTTGATGAATGTGCACCTTTTGATGAAAGCTTTGATTACGTTAAAAAATCT
>DIDU01000015.1:0-2594 GCA_002418295.1 Carnobacterium sp. UBA5792
TATCAAATGATATTCCCGGAATATTATGGATTTGTCTTTTTTCTTATTACGCTAGCTCCCTGTTTTTTCGTTACCGTACACGTAAATTATTGGAAAGTAACTCTTAATAAAGAGCGATGGATAAACCAAGCTTTAAGGCAGCTTATATGTATTTTTACATGTCATCAAAAGGACTACACACGCTAATGTTATTCTTTTAAGGTTTATTCCAGATATAGCTTTACTGCTGATGATTTTGACTTTGAACTACCAACAAGTGAATAATGAAGCGGAATTTGATGTGAGAGTAAATTACTCTCACTCCTNNCTTTTTTGTCTTATTTTTAAAAATATTTTTTGAGCTTGCGGAGCAAGGTTTCATTACTAGTACTTTAGGTTTTGAATTTATGAAATACCTTTTAAGTACCATATCGTGATTAAATTTTTATCGATACGGTAGGTAAACCTCTTTTAAGTACTATATCGAGGTTAAAGTTTTATCGATACGTTAGGTAAACCTCTTTTAAATACTGTATCGTGGTTAAATTTTTATTGATACGGTACATAAACCCAAATAAGGCTACCTATTAAATCACTTTAAGTGACTTAACTTGTAGAAATTCCTATCGTTAAGTCACGCAAATTCATTTTACGTGCCTTAACTAGTTAAAACCTAGGTAGTTAAGTCAGGCAAACTCTCAAATAGCCAAACTCTCAAATGTTTTTAACTTCGGCTTGATTAGACGGGTTTCACTTTGACATAATAATCGTTTTATTTGCTTATCTTTTTTATTTTCCTTATGATAATAGCAGTACAAACGCAATTAGAGTGACTAAAACCAGATATTTTTTTACTATCTGGTTACTTAAAAAGGAGAGCGAAAAGCATGTTTGAATCATCAGAAATTACCATTGTGTCTGCTGCAAATGAAGACTTTGTTCCTCATTTAGCCACTTTATTTTTATCTTTATTACAAACAAAAAAAGAAGAAACGATTATTAGTTTTTATGTTATTGATGATCATATTTCTTTACCTACTAAAGAAAAGTTGAACCGGATGGTAAATGAATACAACGCCTCCATCAGTTATTTACAAATTGATACAGTAGAATTTGAAGATATGGTCGAAAGCGATCGAATTCCGACAACTGCTTACTTCCGGATCGCCATTCCCAATTTTTTGAAAAGTACAGATGTGAAACGGGCGATTTATTTAGATTGTGATATGTTGGCATTAGAAGATATCGAAGACATTTGGACAATCGATTTAGGCGATAAACTGTTAGCGGCAGTAGAAGACGCTGGTTTCCATCAACGACTAGATGCGATGGAAATTGATGCAGAATCCAATACGTATTTCAACTCCGGTATGATGGTGATCGATGTAGAAAAATGGCGGGCAGAAAAAATCTCTGAGCAAGTCTTTAAATTCGCTTTAAATAACCAAGATGAATTGAGATTCCATGACCAAGATGCTTTAAACGCTATTTTACATGATCGTTGGCTAGTGTTGCATCCGAAATGGAATGCACAAGCGTATATTTTATTAAATGAAAAAGAACACCCAACCAAAATTGGAGAAATTGAATACGCTGAAGCTCGTAAAGAACCTGCTTTGGTACATTTCAGTGGCCATATTAAACCGTGGCATAAAGAATCTGACCACCCTTACCGTGATGCTTACTTGGCTATCCGTGAACAAACTCCTTTCCCAATCGAAGGAGAACTCGAATCAGGTGAAAAATAAGTTGAACGAAAAACAGTTTAGAAAGCAGCAATGTGCTGTTCTCTAAACTGTTTTTTTTACTCAGATTCTTTGAATGTCGTGTATTTCTATTTCATAGTTTTCTTCAATGTCGTTTAAGACTTGATCAAACACCTTTTGACAAAAAACGCGGTCATTGCCTACGATACCAATACCGATCATTCCTTGGTTCAACGTATCTTGTTCACCTACTTCAGCAATGCTGATATTGTATTTGTTGTGCATCCGTTTAAGAATGCTTTTCACTACACTTCGCTTATCCTTTAAAGAATAAGAATCAAAGATAATAAAGGTCAGTTGATAACCTGCTATTACCATTNNCTTCATTATTATCAGTATACTTCTTTTTTCTTCAACCCTAAATTTAGATACCACCATCTAGTTTCATGCGGTACATTTTTATTGAAAAAAATGACTTATTAAGATTGTTTTTTGTTAAATTTCATGTTATTCTTAAAAAAATACAAGGAAGTTATCTATTTAAATTCTAAATAGATAGTTTATTTTAAAAAAACTCGATTGAACTTGAACCGTAATGGGCAGTGGAATTAGAGTTTGACACCGATCTGCATTTGAACAACACTAAAACGTCTGAACACGTCTTAATGTCTCCCTTCAAATAGTCGACGCCAAACCCCTATTCACTGTCCTTTTTTATTTTTAAAATGTTTGCTCACTTGTTTTAAATAAAAGGAGATGAAATATGAAATTTTACAAACCTACAACAGTACAAACTACCGGACCTGAGCCCAATGAACTGATGACAGAACGAGTCAAATACAGTGTCTTTCTAGCTTTTGGTACATTTTTATTTCTATTGGCGTTCGCTTTCAACAGCTCCAAAGAATT
>DIDU01000015.1:2670-7530 GCA_002418295.1 Carnobacterium sp. UBA5792
CACTTTTAAACGCGTCATTGATGACTTTCAAAACATTGGCTTTGATTCGTCTTAGCCGTGTAAAAATTAATGGCCCTTTAATTGCGGCGATCTTTACAGTTGCTGGTTTTTCATTATTCGGTAAGAACCTTTATAATTCACTGCCGATCATTTTAGGAGTATATGGTTATGCTAAAATCGTCCGTGTTCCTTTTTCAAACTATTTGTTGCCGGCTCTCTTTGGAACAGCTTTAGGTCCCGTTGTCAGTGAGATCACTTTTAATCTTGATTTGCCATTAACTTTAGGGATTATTTTAGGAATCCTAGCAGGCTTTTTGATTGGGTTCCTACTGCCTCCTTTAGCCAAACACTTTGCTCATTTTCACCAAGGTTTCAGCCTTTACAATATCGGTTTCACAGCTGGAATCANNTTTTTTCATTTCGATGCTGCGCAGTTTTGGCATTAAAATCAATACCGTTGAAATTGTCTCCAGCGGTCATAATCAAGTATTTGCTGTTATTTTATATGGGTTGTTTCTAGTCTTGTTTCTGATTGGACTCATTTACAATCAATGGAATTTAGTGGATTACCGTCGCTTACTGCAGCAATCCGGGCGCTCGATGCCAGATTTTTCAGCTTCGTTTCCATTTGGCCTGATTTTGATCAATATGGCTTTGTTAGGAACTTTGTCTACTTCTTACGTTTTATTAGTCGGCGGAGAATTAAACGGACCGATTATTGGCGGGATCTTTACCATTGTCGGCTTTGGTGCTGCAGGTAAACACCTTAAAAATGTTGCACCTATTTTTCTGGGTGTCTTTGTTGTTGGTCTTTTCAATGCTTCTGAAATCAATTCGACTTCAGCTCTTCTAGCCGCTTTATTCGGTACAACTTTGGCACCGATTAGTGGCTACTATGGACCGCTGGCCGGAGTTATCGCCGGTGCTTTCCATATGGCACTGGTTTTAAACATCAGCTACTTGCACGCAGGTATGAATCTATACAATAATGGCTTTTCTGGCGGATTTATCGCTGCTCTATTGGCTCCTATTTTCGATTTATTTGCCACTATTCGCAAAGACCGAAAAATGCCGCCTTTGAAAGAGCCGCCTGCTGATACGACAAAAAAAGTTTTACCACCCGAAATAGATATTTCACTTGATTAATGAATAGACCAACTAAGTTATTTTGCTTAGCTGGTCTATTTTATTTGCCTATAGAAGCTATTCCCCATGCTCAACGATCTCGATTCCTGCTGATAAACTGGTATCTGTATACGTTCGTTTTTCTTCTTTCACATCCAGTTGAATGCGGAGCTTACCCGATAGTCCTTCTTTGATTGTTTTGTGCATCCCTTTAGCTGTCGGCGCCTTTAACTCACCTTGCTGTACAATCGAAGCTTCCAATATCAAACGTGCTTCTTTACTTTCTAGTTTTACCTTGACCGTATTTGCATCGATTTTTTCGAGATTGCATGTGTCCCTCTGGTATGTAGCAAAGCGGTATTCTTTGCCATCAGTCACTAAATTGCAAATAAAGCCTTCAAATGATGAACCGAGAAAAGGAATATGTGCTTCTGAAAAAAATACGCTTGTACTTTGGTTTTGAAAATGATTGGATTGAATCCAGACATATTCTCTCGGAAAGGCACTGCCCCAATCTTTCTCGATATAGCCTTTACCGCCTGTTAGGTTGGTTTGCTGGTCATTGATCACTAAAGAGCCTGTCACATCATGATTCATACTAATCACACCATGCGAACATTCCATTTTTGGCAAATAGGCAAAAGCTCCCATGATGTTGGGGCTGAAAATGGATTTTTCAATTGGATATAAGGGGCCAAAATCTAAGGAGCCTTCTATTTCGATTTGTTCATCTTTCAACTGAACCGCTACTCCTGATTCAGTAAAGACGTTGGGACCTATCTTGACTTGAAAAGGTTGATCCTGATAAGTAAAGGCTTCTATTGGGTAATTCACATAGCCGGTTTTCGTCACTTTTTGCTGATTCTCATCCAGCAGTACCACAATGTATTGGACAAAACTATGCGATTCAGCTTTATTCAAACTAATGCCAGGAATCAAACTAACAATTTGCCGTTCATCTGCCGAAACTTGCTTGAAATACCAGCCTTCAAAATACGGTTTCTTGTTCAAATTGCCTTGAAACAAAATCGGATTCGTTATTTTATCAAACATAAAAGACCCGCCTTCTACTCGAATTTTAGTCTATTGATTAGGGCATACGCTTTCCACTACTCTTAGTGTACTCTACAGACTTCTTTTCAAACAAGTTTTAATGCTTATGTATCATGAATTGGGATAGCATGGGTATTTGTGTTGGGGTTAAACTAGTCAACTCAATCTTCTTTTTGTAAATAAATTGTCGTTTCTTTTTTAACTATTCCGATCAGACCTTTTCGGTTATCACCGAAAAGCACCTTATTTTAAAAACTCTCTCTGTAGTTGATTGATCGTGACTTAAAGACAAGTAATCTCGATCATTAGGGCATGCAAAAGGGATTATCGTGACTGAAGAACAAAGTGTTTCATTCGTTAGGGCACGTAAAGAAGTTTATCGTGACTTAAGTCTGCTACTGCATTCTTATTAGAGCACGCAACAGGTTAAATTTGCTATTATTACATATCGGTATCACCTACTAGTTTTCACACGCCAAAAGCCGCACAGGTTAAATAGCTGCACGGCTTTTGATTTCGTTTCAATTCAGGGTGTTCTTGGTTTTAGCACCTTATTTTGGAATCGTGAGCACTTGCCCAACTTTAATGAGATAAGCTGCATTCAATTTATTAGCAGAGGCTATTTTTTGAACGGTCGTGCCATACTTCTTGGCAATGCTGTACACGGTATCTCCGGCTTTAACGGTATACTTCACTGTCGTGGGCTGCGTAGGAGCAGCAGACGTTTTGCCAGGTATTTTTATGACTTGACCTATTTTTATCACATTAGCATTAGCCAATTTATTGGTTGTGACGATATCTTGCACGGTTACTCCATACTTTTTAGCAATGCTATAAAGAGTGTCGCCTTTCTTAATCGTATACGTTAGGGCACCGGGTGTAGATTTTGGAGTTGCAGGTGTAGTTGTTGCAGCAGGAATCTTGATGATTTGTCCGATTTTCAAAAGATTTGGATTAGTTAAATGATTGAGAGTCACAAGTTGTTGGGTCGTTACCTTGTGTGCTTTAGCAATTTGAGTTAACGTATCACCGGCTTTAACGGTATAGTTGGTAGTCGGAATCGTAATCAATTGGCCTACGCGAATCAAATTGGCGTTCGATATTTTGTTGGTCGTTATCAGTTGTTGAACGCTTACGCCATACAAAGCTGCAATTTTAGTTAAGGTATCACCGGTCTTGTNNTTGAAAGCAGTTGACTGATCGTAACGAACGTATATCCTTTAGCTTTCAACTGGGTGATCATATTTTGCAGAGCACCAGGAGTTCCAGTTGCCCCTTCTCCGGCATGCATTAAAACAATCATTCCAGGAGTTGCGTTGTTTATGACTTTGCTGGTAATTTGGCTAGAAGAAATTCCTTTCCAATCTACCGTATCGATCGTCCAACCGATCGTTTTAGTATAGCCTTGGTTTCCTACAGCTTGTAAAGTCGCATTATTGACTGAGCCGAATGGAGCACGAAAGTAAGGTTTAGTAGATTTGCCAGCAGCTTTTTTAACAGCCGCTTCTGTTTTATCCAATTCTGTTTTGATTTGAGCAGCAGACAATTTGGAAAAATCAGGATGAGAATAAGAATGGTTGCCTATTTCATGGCCTTGAGCCACAATATCTTTAATTTTCTGTGGATGGTTTTCAGCTGCTTTACCGGTAATGAAGAATGTAGCTTTAATCTTATTGGTCGTTAAAATTTGAAGAATCTTAGCAACATTTTTGCCATCGGAACCATCATCAAATGTCAAAGCAACCATTTTAGTGCTGGTATTTCCTTTAGTAATATACTGAGAGCTGGCAGCTGAAACTGGTAAAGCAAGAGAAAATAGGAATAAAAAGAGCAATGAAAGCATGAGACTGATTTTAACTGATTTGCGTTGCATGATACTCACCCCTTTTCTTTTAAGTAAATGTTGGATGAGCTTGCTTTCTATGTAAGGTATTTTTGCCTCTTCTTTCACCTTTATTATACCATTTTACTCAGTGATTCTTTGTTTTAATATCTTTTTTTGAGCAGAAGTTTGTACCTAAATCAATAATGTAAAAATCGTCTTTATAGCTTATAGGACTTGAATTTCAGACAAGAATATACGCTCCTTTTTCATATTTAAAAAGAGGCTATGAGCCTCAACTCTAGAAATGTTAAAGACTTAAGGTCCCTAAAAAACATTTACCTACCTTATCTATAAAAATTTTAGGAACTTAAGGTCCTTAAGAGTCCTTTACCTACCTCATCCACAAAAATGCTAGAGACTTAAGGTCCTTAAAAAGGNNGGAAAAGCTGCATAAATGATCAATAAATAAAAGTATTGTCTAAATGCTCATGAAAAAAGAATTCCCCTTTTTAGCTAAAGACTTATTTAATGACAGAATATCTTTTCTTCTTTATTATTAATCACTATACTAAACAAAAATTTCAAAAGGGAAGACAAAAATCTCCTTTTTTGGTACACTGTCCTTTACATTTTTATTTAGCCTAGCATTAGGTAAACTTTATTTTTAAGAGGTGAAAGAATGGAACAAACAGCATTGATCATTATTACAGTTATTCTTGGGCTGGGGATTTTATCGCAATGGATCGCCTGGCGGATTCAATGGCCATCCATTGTGATTATGGCTATTGCCGGGTTGCTTATCGGTCCCATCTTTGGTTTGATCAATCCAAAAGAAGCTTTAGGCGGATTATACAGTC
>DIDU01000015.1:7670-9093 GCA_002418295.1 Carnobacterium sp. UBA5792
CTTTTAAGGCAAGCAAAATTAAATTCACGTACCGCAGCCGTTCTGAAATGGGAAGGTATCATCGTCGACCCAGCAGGCCCATTATTGGCTTTGTTAGCTTATCAAGTGATAAAAGCCTTCACACATGAAACACTTCGTCTGAATTATATATGGAGCTTCTTTTTGGGCGCGGTAATTGCTGCTTTACTAGGGTATGGCATTGGTCTGACCATTAGTTTTATCGTAGACAGAGGAATGGTTCCTGAGTACTTAAAGTCTCCCATTATTCTCTCTTGTGTTTTAATCTGCTTTACAATTGGAGAAGTTGTCATGCATGAAACAGGAATGCTGGCAGTGACCGTTATGGGACTTACAGTAGGGCGAACCAAACAATACGTTTCTTCTATTAAAAGTATTGGACATTTTGTAGAAGAGATTTCGGTTCTTTTGACTTCTACTATTTTTATCTTACTCACGTCTTCCTTAACAAGAGAAACGATTGCTGATGTCTTCACTCTGCCGATTATCGGATTCGTCTTAGTCATGTTATTCCTTGTTCGTCCTTTATCCATTTGGCTTTCTACCATTGGTACAGAACTGAATAATGCAGAAAAATTGCTGATTGGCTGGATTGCACCAANNTACTTTGCGTCCATCCTTTTAGAAGATGGTTATGCAGATGCCGGAATTCTGGTTGCTTTAACTTTTGCACTCGTGATCATTACCGTTTCTGCGCATGGCTTCACGATTGCTCCGCTCGCAAAAAAACTTGGCCTTGCAAGCACCGAGCCGCCAGGTATTCTTATTGCTGGAGCAAGCAGCTTTTCCATTGCATTGGCAGAAAAAATTCAACAACTGGGTGTTCCGGTTATCCTGATCGATACTTCAGGAGGGCGGTTGCGCTTAGCTGAAAAGAAAGGCCTAACAACTCACCGAGGAGAAATTCTTTCTGAACACACGCAATACGATACCGATTTGACTCAATATGAAACGATTTTGGTAATGACGGGAGATGAGGCTTATAATGCACTAGTTTGCCAATCTTATATACCTGAATTTGGTTTCCAAAATACCTTTACACTTCCTACAAGACCTAACAGCAAAGTAAATCATGAAGAATTGACAACGAATCTCAGTGCACAGACACTTTTTGAAAAAGAAGCTTTCTTTACCGAATTAAACCGAAAAATCAATACAGATTATTCTTTACGGGTCATTAATATTACGGAAAAGAATGAAATCGGAAAAAACCATTTACCAGATGACGCTACCCCGCTTTTCATAAAGAAAAAGAACGATCTGCTGACTTTTGTCACATTGAAGAAAGAGTTAACCTTAGATGAAGGAGACCAGCTGATTGTCTTAGCTAAAGACAGTGAAATCCTTGTCTAAACCTTAAAGTTATTCTTGTTCTACTTTATCTATTGTTCTATATGATGTCAGT
>DIDU01000078.1:0-6410 GCA_002418295.1 Carnobacterium sp. UBA5792
TTACCAAAATGTCATTTTCATTATACCTTATCGCGTATTAAGTTTTCAAAGTATTTCTCAATAGCAGGCGGAATCATTATTAAATCAACAATTACAGGAGTATTTGTAAGAATGAAAAGGGAATAGAGATAAATAAAAGTTTCTAAGTTATCCACAGTTTTTAAAGACAAAAGAACGGTTTCTTCAGCGTACTTATCCACAAGAGTCATATACCAATTACAAGCGTTTAAAAATACTTGATCTGACCAATTCGAAGGTATTTTAGCTATTAATTGTTCTTTAATATTGTAACAACTAATTAAATTTCTGATTTTTCCTTTATAAAGTACATTAGTAGGTGAAACAATTGGGTTCTCTGTAAGTATAAAATAGATTATTCCACTCTTTGACTCTTTGAGAGAAGTAACTAAACGGATCGTTTCTTTATCTGAAAGCAACGCATCTGGATACTGAATACAGATAATCAGTTGTTTGTCGCTTAAAGCTTCTTCCAACAAATTAAGTTGAAGTACGACTTTTTCATAGTTGCTTAAGTGAATATAGTCTTTCTCAGAAAGGCTCAATTTATTGGTTATCCAGTTTTTATCAAAAGGGGCTAATGTGTAATTTAATAGTTTGGATTGTTGCTGTGTATTCAAAAAATCTACTTCTTCAATCAATTCTTCCCAACTGTCTACCACTTGTTTATAAAATGGAGAAAATTCAAGCTGATTCAAAAAAGCTGTTTTCTGTGCAGCTAAAACTTTATTTATATTCTTTGAATCTGNNCAGAAGAAAATGTCTGAAATGAAAAATCATTTCTGGGAATCAACGTTTGGTTTTGAAATATTTTGATTGAAGTACTTTTATGACTGAAGTAATGAGCAAAACTTTCCATTATGACGTTCCAGTCGTTCGGGTTGCCTTTTAAAATAGACACTTTTTCTATTAGAACAGAAATAGTTTGCTCTGAGTCCTTAATATGCCATTCTTTCATAGAATCACCAAAGGATCTTCCGTGATAGCCTGCTCGGTAATAGTTTTGTCGCCTACAAGTAAAAACATATTGCTGTATTGTTTTTCAGTGACAGCCATCGCTCGAACGGAGCCATGTTTTGGTAAATTATTTCTTAATCCCATCATATAATTATCCAGACTTGAGCGGTTTGGAAAAATTTTTGCATATACAGAAAATTGAACCATGGTAAAACCATTATTGATCAGATACTTTCTAAACCTTGAATAAGTTCGTCGTTCACTTTTTGTGTTCATTGGCAAATCAAAAAATAAAATCAAACGCATGATTCTATAAGGAGATGCCATTGGCCGGATAAACCAACAGTTCTGTATTATTCTTGTTCATTCCTTTAATAAAAGATTGAACAAGTAGTTCGATTGCATTTAAAATAGTTTGTTTTTGATTGCCAATCAATAGTTTATTGTTACTAATTAAGTGAACGATCTTTTGTTTCGTTTTTAAATCTAAATATGTATCTTCTTGGCACATAACGCTTATCCATAAATCGATTACCGGACGAAAAGGCTCCATTAGATCATCAGCTAAATTAAAAGCATTATATTGATTATAATGGCCAATACCGAAAGAGGGTTGCAGCCCATAAGCCACAATAGTTCTAGCGACAGTTGAGCGTAAAACGATATAACCGTAATTTAATCCTGAATTGATTCCGTCAAAACTATCACGATCTCGAATAAAAGAACTGCCAAACAACGTTTTAAAATATAATTTAGCTGCATGACCTTCACGATTTGTGTCATCTGAAAAGTTGACTTCATCAGAGAGACGATGAAGCGTTTCAATCGAATCAAAATCTTTTCTTAAATGAGTTAATACTGAAGCTTGGTTGTTAATTTTTATTTGAATGATTTTCTGCCACATCAGTCCCTTTATTTCAGGAGACCATTGAACTTGCCGTTCTAGCACTCTTGAAGCCCGATGGTGACTGTGAGGAGAGAGGGCATAGATATTCGGCAAATGCTTTTCATCACAAAAAATCAACAGGATATGGTATTCGGCTAACTTATTTAACAAACGGGCGGTTACAACAGTTTGTTGGTTATCCACAATAATAGTATGGATATCGGAAAGCGGTATCAAAATTTCAGTGTCTTCCCGTACTACTTTTAAATTGTCTAAGTAAAGCTTTAAATAATCTGATTTTTCAATATATACAACACGCCAACTCATATTTTCATCCTTTCTTTTCTATATATAGATACAAAAAAAGCCCCATAAATGGGGCGATTTCGGCATAAAGCCTTATTTTGGTAGGTCCTCGCGACCTTTTGGTATAAGGAAGTCTTCCGTCGAAGACACCCTTATTATAACAAGCCTTATATCGTTTGTAAACCTTTTAATAAATTTTCTTTTCTTTCTGATTGCTCATCTAAATAAGGATTGAATTTTTCTTTTTTGATTGGATATTTATTACCAAGAACATCAACATTGTATTTAATAATATTTTTTAAAGGACTGATAGCAGGCATCTGCCTATTTGCAGACTTGAAAGCAATGTCTTCGACTTCAAATCTGTTTTCCCTCGGATTATTATCTCCTCTAAATAATTTTTCATAAGGAACCATTTTCTTAGTTTTTTTCTTAGTCACTTCATCTTCAACGTTTTCCAACTTATCGTAAGAAATCATATCGTNNAACTGGAATTCGTAACTTTCATCAATTTGTTTATAAGGTGCATTACGACCATCTTTTCCATTGTACAACTCCATATCAAGAGTGTAGACTCCCTCAACTTTTCTAAACCAATTATAAGGAATACCAAGGTACTTATATTTCCCTTCTTCATTTTTGTAAATATCAACTCGAATACTTTTTCTGCTTAACAGTACGACATCGTTTTGAGCATTTTCATATTTGTTAGAAATATCTACATGGATGCCTAACTTGCTGTCTAGATATTTCAAACTCTTAACGGGAACTTTGCCGTCTTTCAAAATAAAGCCATGTTCTTTATAAAAGTCTTGGAAAGGATTATCCGCATGACTATGTTCTTCCATCACTTTCCGAACTAATTCCCAAGTTTTCGGATCGTGTTGTGCCATTAAAAATAAATTTGGATTTTTTTCGATTCTTTTCTTAAGAGCAGTGTAGCCTGCTTTATCCAACTGGTAAATATTTTTAACTTTTCCAACAATGTATTTTTCGTTGTCTTTTTCTCGTGTAGAGTAAATGGTTTGTTTGGACATCGTCCGATTTGGCTTACGGTCGACTTTGTGGGAATACTTGACTTGATCTTCATAATTTCTCAGATTACTGATGAAATTCAAAGATTTATTATCAAAAACTTGTTCTTCGGCTATAACTTCACCTGTATCAATATGTGTTGCAACACCTTCAATATTAAAAGATGTATTTTTAAGCTGTTTAAATAATGGCATGCGACTAATGGCTGCTACGATCAAGGCATCAATGGCATGATGTGCATGTCCGGCATCTCGATCTTTATTTAGTTTAGTTCTTCTTCTAAGAGCAGCAGTAAAGCTGCCGCGCACAGACATGACTTGGGTTGAGATTTCGTTATTTTGATAAAATGTCCGCAATGAACTCGAGAAACTTCTCATAGCATATTGCGTATCAATTAAGTTCCGATTGNNTCTTCATCATACTGATTACCATCTTGTTCCAATAAATAGCTTAGCTTTTTTTTGCTGATTCTGCGAGACTTGAATAAGTTCAAGCAATCAGCTTTAAATTCTGGAAATGAACGAGCAGCTTTACCGCTTTGGAAATACCGGAAGGGAGTCAATTGACCTTTCAGCTGATTTTCTGCACGGTAAACGAGCACTTTATTTTGCTGACTGTCATCAAAAGAATAAGAAAGCGGGATGATGTGATCAATTTCGAATTTATTAAAGTCATGAACGATATCAGAAAGGGCAATGTACTTACCAGAGTAAAGACATTTTCCATCTTGAGCATCCCACAACTTCAAGGCTAGATGTTTTTTGCCTTTCAGAGGTAACTCTTTCAAGCTTTTTACTTCAAGTAAATCACAAATTTTCTTTTCAAACTTGCCTTGGTTTCTTTGGAAATTAGCATAATTTAGTCTTTTTTCGTCACTATTTTTCTCACGCGCCATTTCAACTACCACATAAGCCANNTCGCGCTGCATTGGTGATTTTAATAGCTTCACGATGCGCCCGCTTGGCAACGGTACTCAAAATTGCTTCGTCATCAAATTGAATCTTAGTTCCAGATTGTAATTTTTCAAGCCGGCTTTTTCCTAAACCATGTTCTGTAAAAATCTGCATTTGGTTTTTGTTTGTTTCCCAGAGTTCGGGTAAAACCAGTTGCATGGCTTTTTTGGAAAGTGCATGGTATTCCTTAAAAGCGGTGTCGTTGATCAAAGCAGCAGTGATTTCTGGCAAATTTTCTTGGTAAACAGACTGAAATAAAGTAGATAGTTGATTTTCGCGCCGCTTTAGACTTTTTTCAGCTGTCAATATTTCTGCAATCTGATCTAACAAATCTACGTTATCAAAAAAACTAGCGGGAACGGAAGAGACAGGTTTGAGCAATTTTTTTAGTTTTTTATAGCCGATAAAATCTGTAAAGATAGGCTTGTTCGTCTTTAAATCAATCCGAGCTCCTGTTATTTCTTGTTCATTAGTTACTTTTTTATACTTAGCAATAGCGTTCAAAGTTACAGGTTTGCCTTTTTTTACAAAATTATCAACAAAGTATTGTTTATCTTCGATAGAAAGGTGTTCTTTTTTTCCAGTTTCTTCACTTGGAAAGCTAATGTTGTTCAAATCATTCAGCAAATTATATAAATCGGCTGTGTAAGACATTTTAGCGATGCGCAATTCTTCAGGAAAATATGTACAGTGCCCACGCATTTTATTGATCATCGTTTCGAAATGTAGTTTTCCATCATCTCCAATAGAGTATTGCCCGTAAGGAGTAGGCGATTTTTCAGAACCAGGACCATCGTAATACATTCGACGGCTGTTAATTAATGCTAAGTAGTCTTCTTTGAAAGTATCTGTAATTTCTGGATGGAATTCTTGCTGTTTCGTTAAAATAGCTGCGGCTTCTTTGATATAATCAGCCGTCTTGAAACGATTTGTATGATCACGAACTACTTCGCCAGCTTGTATTTTTTCTAATTGGATTTCGCAAATGTATTTATCTTCTAATTTTTTTGCATTCTTTTTTAATTGTTCTTTGGTAGAAAGCTCGCTGCCGCTTGTTTTCTCATCTTCTTGCGGAGTGTCTAAAGTAGTTCCCCGACGTTTGACTAAGTGATAAAGCGCAGCTGCTAGTTCATCTGTGCTTACTTTTTCGTAAAGCGCATGGTATCTAGCTTCATAAGGATTATACTGCTGAATGTGTTCGCAAGAAAGGCTGTTTTCTTCCAGCAAAGTTTTTGTTCGATCTAAGCGGTGCTTCCGTCTTCTTTTTAAGCGGCGTGCACTCCGGAAACCGCGTCGTTCTTCGTTGGCATTTCTGCTGGCTTCTTCAAATAAACGGACGCCAGCATCTTTAATTTCTCCTGTTTCTTCATCTATAATTCCCCAACCGACACTAGAAATACCGATGTCTAATCCTAATACTAACTTGGACATTGGAAACCCTCCCATTTTATAATAATAAAGTTATTATATCATTTTAAAAGAAACAAAACCTTTGTTTTAAAAAATGTTTTNNGAAAGAGCCGTTATACTTAACAAATCAGCAAAAAAACGGAACTTTTGTATTTAAATCAAGCGTGGTAAACTAGGAAGGCCGAGACAAGAGTTCGATTAAATAAATTTGGATTAAAACAAACTAAAAGAAATGAAACAAAGGAGCCGATTATTTTGCGTATATTACATACAGCTGACTGGCATATTGGAAAAATCGTTAATGAAGTTTCAATGCTGGAAGATCAAGAATTTTTTCTAAACCAATTAATTGAAAAGTTGAAGACAGTAAAGGTTGATGCACTAATTATGGCAGGAGATTTATATGATCGTGCTTTTCCACCAAAAGAGGCAGTTGCTTTGGTGAATTCGGTACTGACGAGGTTGATTTATGAGGTGAAAATTCCCGTATTCGTAATTGCCGGCAATCATGACAGCAATGAGCGAGTTGAATATGGAGCTGCTTTGTTGGAGTCTAGTCAGCTTTATATAGAAGGAACAGTCAAAGAAACGACTCGGAAAGTTACGATTCAAGATACAAATTTCTATTTATTGCCATTTGCAGATCATGTGTATATTCGAGAATTGCTAAAAGATGATTCGATCAAAAATTTAGAAGATGCCACTAGAGCCCAGCTCGAAAAAATCAAAGAAACGATGAATCCTAATGAAACCAATGTATTGATCGCACATGGGTATGTGATCAATTTTAATAATGACACCTCTGAAACGACCGATTCAGAGCGGCCATTGAGCATCGGAACGGC
>DIDU01000078.1:6441-6799 GCA_002418295.1 Carnobacterium sp. UBA5792
TATTCGAAGAATTTGATTATGTGGCTTTAGGGCATTTACATAAACCACAAAAAGTGAAACATGAAAGAATTCGCTATAGCGGTTCGATTTTAAAATATTCTAAATCAGAAGCCATCCAAAAGAAACAAGTCTCTTTGGTGACCCTTGAAAAAGGCCAAGTAGAAGTTGAACCGATTTATTTGGAAACCAGACATGATATGCGTATCATTAAAGGATCATTTCAAGACTTGATGACACAAACGTCTGACGATTATGTTTTTTTTGAATTGGAAGACGAGGATTTTGTGATGGATGCGATGAACCAATTGCGCAGGCGGTTTCCAAATGCTATGGGGTTGGAATATGCAGCTAGAAAAGA
>DIDU01000078.1:6827-16071 GCA_002418295.1 Carnobacterium sp. UBA5792
CAAGCACGTTTGAAAGAAATCCCTTTGCAGGATCTTTTTAGTGATTTCTATCAGCAGTATAAACAAAAAGAATTAGACCCTGACCGCAAAGAAATTGTTGAAAAAATGCTTCATGAAATTGGAAGGGAAGAATAAGATGAGACCGTTAAAGTTAGTCATGAATGCCTTTGGCCCTTATAAAGATAAAGTAGCAATTGATTTTACTCAATTTAATCAAAACACACTTTTTTTGGTAAGTGGACCAACCGGTGCTGGTAAAACAACCATTTTTGATGCGATTGCTTATGCTTTGTATGATGATGCCAGTGGGACAAGTCGTAGCAAAGACTCGTTTAAATCACAATTTGCTTCAGATGAGGTTCTTTGCTACGTTGAGTTGGAATTTGAATTGGCTGGTNNGCCCGCTCAAATGGGACCAGGAAAACACAGAATAAAAAAATACAGTCCGGAAGTTGAATTTATTCACGGTACAAATGTAACGACTAAAATAAATGAAGCAAATAAAGAAATACAAGATTTGCTGTCACTTTCTTATGAACAGTTTAAACAAATTGTGATGCTGCCTCAAGGTGAATTCAAAAAAATGCTGGAATCTAATAGTGCAGATAAAGAAAAAATATTTCGGAATATTTTTCAAACGGATACGATTAAGGCTTTCCAATCAAATTTAAAAGAAGAAGCGCGTCGCTTGAGAGCAGAAGTTGAACAAAGCAATAAAATGCTGGAACAATTCGTAGGTATGATTCAACCACAGGAAAATGAATCGTTAGCTGAAGCCATTCAGTTATTGGATATCACACGTTTAGTAGATGAATTGGAAAATTCCTTGACCGTTTATCAGGATAAAATTCAATACTATACAATTGAAATGGACCAATCGCGCAAAAAAATGCAGCAGAATCAAGAACAAATAGACGGACTGACCGAACTGGCTCAATTAAAACAAGTAAAAAAACAATTAACTGATTTAGAAGCAGAGATAAATCAAAAGCGTTTAAGCATCGAACTGCATGAAAAAGCACAAAAATTAAAGGGATACAAAATAGATCAAGAAAAAGCTTTAAAAGACAAAGAAACTGTTCAGCAGCAATTAGAATTAGACAGACAAGCTTTGGCAGAAACAGTGAGCGCACTTGAAGAAAATAAAAAAGATCGTGTAGCAGCTGAAAAAGACTACTTGCTTTTACCGGAAAAAAGAGAAGCAATCAATCAATTAAAACAAGAAGAGCTGACGATAAAAGCAATCGAAGCAAAAGAAAGCCAAGCAACAGCTTTTGAAGAAGAGAATCAACGCCATCAACTAAAGATAGAAAAACAAACAGCACAATTGACGGAGTACAAAGATCAATTAGAAGAAAATAAACGGCAATTAATGGAAATTCATCAAGCAAGAATCCAAATTTTGGAAAAACAAAAACATGCAAATGAATTACAAGAGAAAAATGCTATTTTAACTGCTAAGCAAAAGACGGTTAAAGAAGTCGTTCGAACTTTAGAACAAAAAGAAACGAAGTTAACTTTATTCAAGGAAACAGAGTCAGCCTATCAAGCTATCGAAGAAAAATACAAACAACAACGCTTAGCATACAATGNNATTGGCTCATGAATTGGAAAAAGATTCGGCTTGTCCAGTTTGCGGTTCGGTACACCACCCTGACCCGGCAATGTTAGCGGAAGATACGGGATCACAAGAACAATTAGAGGCACTAGAAGAAGCAAAAAATCAAAAGTACCAAGAATATAATGCAGTTTCTAATGAAGTCCGTCACTTAAATGAACGAATCCAAGAATACGAACAAGTGCTAGAACTACATCACAGCGAAGCAGCTGAAACATTAAAACAGGTGCAGACTGAACTGGCAGCATTAAATACAGAAAGAACCAAGCTGACTGCTGAAATTGAGCGGCTAGAGCAACTGATTGAACAAGAAGGAGATTTTCAACAACAAGCAGAGAGTATTCAACAGACAGAACGCCAGTTGGAGACAGCTATCTAAGACTTAAGTTTTACTTGTCAAACTAACGATAAGAGAATTCAAGAAATAACTGAAGAAATACAAAAAATGCAGAATCAGTTAACATATAAAGAACTTAAACAAGTACAAGAAAATCTCTTGCAGTTGACAGAGGAAATTCAGCGGATCGAAACGGATTACAAAACGCAGCAAGATGAAACAGTTGCACTGGAAAAACTAGAAACGCAATATCGAACAAGTCTACATTCTTTTGAGACTCAACTCAATAACCTTTCGGACCGGTATGCAGTGGCGACTGGTGAATTTGAAAAACAATTAGAAGCAGTCAAGTTGAATGAGGCATTTGAAGAACATTTATTAGAGGCTGGACAAGTACAGGTGCTAACAGAAGAAGTGAGCAACTATGACCAAAAAGTTTGGGTCAACCAGGAAAACTATCAAAAACAAAAAGAAAAAATAACTGCAAGAAAAGACAGCCGTTCAATTGAAGAGTACCAACTGGAAAACCAGGAAAAAGAAAAAGAAGTGACGGAACTAACAGAAAAATACCAAGAGTTAATTGGAATCGTAAAAAATTACGAAATGGCAAAAACAGAAATCAGTAAAAATTATGCTGCTAAACAAATACAATTGGAAAATTATTGTTTGTATAATGAACTAACTGAATTAGCTAATGGTTCCAAAGAAACCGATTATGTATCATTTGAACGATACGTTTTAGCTATCTATTTTGAAGAAATCATTCTTGCAGCAAATTTACGTTTCACACAAATGACCAATAATCGGTACTCTTTATTGCGACGTGAAGAAAAAGTTAAAGGAACAGGAGCAAAAGGCCTTGATTTGGACGTGTTCGATAATTATACAGGCAAAACAAGGAGTGTTCGGACACTTTCGGGTGGTGAGAGTTTTAAAGCCTCATTAGCCTTGGCTTTGGGTTTAAGTGATGTCATTCAAAACCATAGCGGCGGAGTCAGTGTGGATACTTTATTTATTGATGAAGGTTTTGGGACGTTAGATTCGGATTCTTTAGATAGTGCCATTGAAACATTGTTTGAGTTAAATCAAAGAGGGCGGTTAGTCGGTATTATTTCCCATGTTGAAGAATTAAAAATGCGTATACCGCGAAATATCGATGTAACGAAGTCTTCACAAGGAAGCCAAGTAAAAGTAAAGATGTAAGAAAAAATAAGTGACACCAAGAAAAGGCCTTAAAGTAACCAAGGTCCTTTTACGTAAAAGAAGAGAAGAAACGAAACCAACTGTAAATCTCAATTATTCAGTAAACAATATATATAAAAGACTCTTGATTCCCTAAAATGGGTGATCAAGAGTCTTTCAGTATAGAGAGGTTTAAGCCTGTGTTAGAAGTAAAAATCACTACTGTTTATTTCAATATAAGCAGTCACTTAATAATGTGCTAATTCAGCTTCACTGTTTACATTGATAATATAAGCGCCGTTTCTAATGTGTTGCATTAACNNGGTTGATTCAGAAACAGATATACAGCCAGCTGTTGCGCCGTTTCCGTTGACATGGACGAAAAAGGCACTTCCGCCGTTAACACCATTATTGTAGTTTAGTGTGATTCCGTATTTATATTGGGTTGGGTAGTCGCTCATATGCTCATCTAAAGAACTGGAGCTAGAACGTTCTTGCCAAGTATTGTATTGAGAATCATCTGGATTGCTGATCCAATAAGAGTTTCCGGTAATTTGTTTATAAGCAAGATTGGTTCCAGGATTCGGACCTGTCCCAAAAGCAAAACCTAATTGATATGCACCTTTTGGCGTGCGACCGGAACCTTCATATGAACTCCCTACACCGTTGTAGCCTACACGACCTGGAATAGAAAGCACCGTCTCCCATTGACTGCCGTTTTTTTCAAATAAATAGACTGTCGAACTTGAACCATTTGCCACCACTCCAAGTATTTGATCAGTAGATTGACTGGTTTGTGAGCTTGCAATCAGTCCTTCGATTCCCGTTTGTTGAGCAGGTACTGTTTGACTTGATGCTGCAGCTGAATCGGATGACGAATTAGCTGCATCTTGGCTGTTTCCGCTATCTTCATTATCTACATCGGAAACGGAGCTTGAAGCACTAACATCAGCATTCGCAGATTGCTGATGTTCTTCTTCTTTAGCAGCTTTACTTTCAAGCTCTTTTTTTTGCTTTTCTTGTTCTAATTGTTCCTGTTCCTCTTTCTCTTTTTGAATTCGTTCTTCTTTTTCTTTAGCTTCGCGTTCTTTCAATGCAGTTTGAATGGCATCAAAATGCTCAGTAAGGCTGGTTTTAAATGTCTCGCTGGATAAAGNNTTTTTAAACTTTCATAATCAGAACGGGAGACTTCTGGTTTCACTTCAAACTGATCATAATCTGAAAACAGTTTAACAAGTGCTTGTTTTATTTCAATTTGTTGTTTGCTTTGTTCAATGATCTCATTCATTTTTTTAACAAAAGCTGGCTTATTCTTTTTCAACAGAGATAATTCTTTTTCTTCATCAGAAAATTCAATTGTATCCTTTGTGATCATCTCATTGTTAAACTTCTTATTTATTGAAGATTGGATACCAAACATGGATTTTGCGTCTTGTACTTGTTCAGTAATTGTGTCTAGTGTTAGTTGTTCCTCTTTACTTAAATTTGAAGCTGTTACAGCCTCTATAGAAAGTTCAGCTTCTTTGATTTTCTTATCAGAGATTGAATCGCTCAACCATTCTTTTTTCTCATCTAAGTATAAGGCATTCATGTTTTTTTCTGCTACATGTAGTGATCTTTGCAGTTCTTCATGAGCTTCTTCTGCCTGTACTTTTATATTATGCTGATAAAGTGCAATGCCGCTGCCGAATAAAAATAGTGCCAATACGACTGAAATTATGATTTTTTTACCTTTTGAATGCATTTTTAAGCTCCTTTTGATTTTTTTATTTCACCTAACTTAACTTGTTTCAAAAAATGATACCGCTTAAATTATATCACTCTAGAACAACACGTCAAAGATGAAAATAAAAGAAATGGTAAAAACAAAGGAATTAGATTAAATAGCCATCTGTTATGTAATCTGATTGTAATAGTAACGGGAATTTGTTACCAGAATAGCATCGTCAGTTTAGTCTTTCCATGATATACTTTTTAAGTTGAGAAAAAGTACAACATCGATTTATTTTTATATTTACAGGAGGTTCGCTTTGAAAAAGAAATTAACTACAGGATTGATTGCAACAATGATATTTGCGAGTCCATTCGCGATGCCGACACTTGTTAAAGCAGAAAGTGTTCAAGAATTAGAAAAACAAAAACAAGAGCTGGAATCAAAATCAAATGATTTAAATAGTAAAATAAAAAAACAAGAAGATACATTAAATAATTTAGAGACCCAAAAAGCTGATCTTGAGGGCGATGTCAAGCAGCTGCAAACAAAGATTGACGAAGTGGTTCTTAAACTACATGAGCAGGAAAAGAAGTTAGCTGATTCAAAAGTAAAAATCGAAAAATTACAAAAAGAAATTGAAGCTTTAAAAGAATTGATTGCGCAACGTGAAGAAAAGCTGGAAAATCAAGCACGGGTAGTACAAACAGATGCAAGATCTTCTAATATGATAGAAATGATTATTTCATCAGAAAGCCTTTCTGATTTGATCGGCCGTGTCGGCATAATCAGTCAATTGGTCACCGCTAATAAAGATATTGTAATGGAACAACAAAATGATCAAAAAAAATTAGAAGTGAATGAAAAAAAGGCTGAGGAAGAAAAAGTAGCCATTGAAAGCTTAAAGAGTGAAATTGAGGTGGCTAAGAATAATTTGGTCACTCAAAAAGCTGAAATGGATGATAAAATTATCCAATTAGCTGCTCAATACGATATGACAGAATCTGAAAAAAATTCTTTTGTGAAAGAACAGCAAGTGATTGCCACTCAAACAAGTGTGTTATCTAAAGAGCTTCAACAAGAACGTCAACGTATTGTTGAAGAAGAACAGGCGCGGCAAGCGGCTGCTAAAGAAGCTTCAGAAAAGGCTGCCCAACAAGCTGCAGAACAAGAAAAACAAGCAGAACAGAGGCAAGTTGCTTCAAATGACACACAAACTGAGAATAAATCAGCAGATGTTACACCAAAGGCGTCCAGCAGTTCTGGATTCATTCGTCCAAGTAATGGTGTAACCACTTCACCTTTTGGTTACCGGATCCATCCGATTACAGGAGAACATAAATTGCATGGCGGGATAGATTTTGGCGGAAGCGGTCCAATCGTAGCAGCTCAAAGCGGTACGGTTGAAATAGCTGGTTATGATTCTGGTTGGGGAAATTATGTTAAAATCAACCATGGTAATGGAGTGGAAACGCTATATGCGCATATGGTTTCAGGCAGTTTAGCTGTTGCTCCTGGACAAAAAGTTTCTCAAGGACAACATCTTGGGACTATGGGAATGACAGGTTCGGCAACAGGCATTCATTTGCACTTTGAAGTATATGTAAATGGCACTCGCGTTGATCCAGCATCTTATCTAGGAATGTAACCAAAACGAGAAACCTCTCTATAAAAAGAGAGGTTTTTTTAGTACAATGAAAGAGCAAACAGATAGGGGCAATTGGAGGATAATAAAATAATGGAAAAAATTGTATCAGCTAAAAATGAACGTGTGAAGCAATGGAAAAAATTACAAACAAAAAAAGGTCGTGAAAAAGCGGCTGCTTACTTAATTGAAGGGTTTCATTTAATCGATGAGGCAAGCAAAAATAATGCAGTTATTCTAGAATTGATTATTAGTGAAGACAATAGAGACTCTGAAAAAATCCCTGATTTAGACGAAAAAACAGTTCTTGTATCGCGTGACATTTCTAAACAATTGAGTGAAACAGAAACACCACAAGGAATTTTTGCAGTGGTAGAAAAAGAAAGCGTGCCTGAAACACCTATTTTAGACAAGCCTTACTTATTCTTAGATAACGTTCAAGATCCAGGCAACTTGGGAACGATGATTCGTACAGCTGATGCAGCTGGTTTCGGCGGGGTAGTATTAGGTAAAGGAACAGTTGACTTATATAACAGTAAAGTGATTCGCTCTATGCAAGGCAGTCATTTTCATTTACCTATTTTTCAAGGAGATTTAATGGATTGGTTTGATTTGTTTCATAAAGGAAATATCCCCGTCTATGGTACAGAATTAAATGAAGCAGCGGTTAGTTATCGTGAGGTCCAGCCCCAACCTGTTTTTGCTGTAGTGATGGGTAATGAAGGAAATGGAATGAACAAAGAATTATTAGAGAAAACGACAAAAAATCTCTATATCCCTATAAAAGGACAAGCTGAATCATTAAATGTAGCAGTTGCAGCCGGAATTCTGATGTTTGCTTTAACAAA
This sequence comes from Carnobacterium sp. UBA5792, assembly GCA_002418295.1. The sequence continues at coordinate 14,169 of DIDU01000078.1, forward strand.
ATAACCAATAACGTCGCTTAAAGAGAAAAAACATTACCTAATTATGTCTAAATTATTAAGATTCTTTCTTTTAGGATAAAACGGAAACATTCTACTTTTAATACAGTAAGAAAAAGTGTATNNCTAAACTCATAAAAAAGGAAGTCTTTGAATGATCGAACCAAAATGGAAACAAGACTTAGAATACGTTGCTTTAATTGAAGACTTGCTTAATCGCGAAGAAGTTCAAAAGCTGAATGACTACACACAGCATCATTTCACGACACGTCTAGAACACTCAATTAGCGTATCTTATCTTAGTTATCGTATTGCTAAACGATATGGCTGGGATGCAAAAGCAACTGCACGTGCTGGCTTACTTCATGACTTGTTTTACTATGATTGGAGAACCACAAAATTTGATGAAGGTACTCATGCTTATGTTCATCCACGGATGGCTTGTGAAAATGCCAAGAAGATAACTGAACTGAGCGAGTTGGAATGCGATATTATCATTAAACACATGTGGTTAGCAACTGTAGCTTTACCTAAGTATAAAGAAAGCTATGTTGTTACTTTTGTTGATAAATACTGTGCAGTAAAAGAAGTCGCTGTGCCATTATCAAATAAAGTCCATCATCGAATGAAAAATATTTTAGCACGATTTAAACCAGCAGAAGCTTAAATTAAACCAGTAAATATAGAACTAGGACCACTTCAAAGTTTAAAGCTTGAAGTGGCCTTTTATTAGATCTTATTTTAGATAAAAGAATCATTTTTTCCAATATACGACAAATGCATCAAATAAAGTAGGACAAATAAAAAAATTAAGGTATAATACAAAAAGTGAAAAATATCAACAAACATATCACTTACTATTGATAACCAAAAGTGATATAATACGACAAAAGAGGTGAATAAACACAATGACAGTAAAAGATGTGAATCAAGAGATCAGCTGTGAAACTAGGCAAAGAGAAATTTGTCCAAAGTTCGAACACACTTTTTCTATTTTAGGGAAAAAATGGATGGGTCTAATCATCGATGTATTGTTAGAAGGCCCTCAACGTTTTAAAGATATTGCAGCAACTATCCCCAATGTTAGTGATCGTGTATTAGTAGAACGCTTAAAAGAGTTGGAACAAGAAGGATTAGTAACACGGACAGTAGATCCAAAAGCAACAATGCGTGTTGCCTACAGTTTGACTAAAAAAGGTGAAGATTTAAGATCAGTGATGTATGAAATACAAAATTGGGCGGATGAATGGGTCTGCGAAAAGAAAGGTTAATTTTTCGAACAAGCCTTGACTCTCTCTCTCCAGTTGGGTAGACTAAGTATGAAGCAAAATAATAGGGTAAATAAAAACGATGACGGAAAAAAGTAATTTGGACTTGATTAGTTAAGAGAGCAAATGCCACGGGTTGAAAGCATTTGTCTAATCGACCAGATGAAGGTTCACTTCCTGAGTTGACTTTGGGAGTTACGTTTGACGTAATGAAAAAAGTTCCGGTATACACCGTTATGTAATCAAGTGTGGATTTAGTTTCTGTAAATTCAAACAAGGGTGGTACCGCGAATCGAAGCCTCGTCCCTTTTAGGGATAAGGCTTTTTTTGTGTCCAAAAATAGCAACAAAAACAGATAAAATAAAGCAGTAAAAGAAGGAGAAGAAGCATGCAGATAAAAGATAAATTAGATACATTAAAAAAAGAAGCATTGGAAAAAATTTCAACAGCTGCAGAGTTGACGAAATTGGATCAAGTGCGTATCGCTTATTTAGGCAAAAAAGGTCCCATTACTGAAATTCTTCGAGGAATGAAAGATCTTTCAGCTGAAGAACGGCCAGTCGTCGGCTCGATTGCTAATGAAATCCGGGACGCCATTGCCGTTGCGATAGAGGATCGAAAAAGTGTATTAGAAATGG
>DIDU01000078.1:16173-19924 GCA_002418295.1 Carnobacterium sp. UBA5792
TCATTGAGGGGCCTGAAGTAGAAGAAGACAGTTATAATTTCGAGCGGATGAATTTGCCGAAAAATCACCCAGCTCGTGATATGCAAGACACTTTCTATATTACTGATGACATTTTATTGCGGACGCATACCTCTCCGGTACAAGCAAGAACAATGGACACACATGATTTTTCTAGAGGCCCGCTAAAAATGATTAGTCCTGGGAAAGTTTATCGGCGCGACAGTGACGACGCGACTCACTCACACCAATTCCATCAAATCGAAGGTTTAGTTATTTCAAAAGGCGTAACAATGGCAGACTTAAAAGGTACCTTGGAAGTTTTTGCGAAAAAATTGTTTGGTGTAGAACGTGAAATCCGATTGCGTCCTAGCTACTTCCCTTTTACTGAACCTTCTGTTGAAGTTGATGTCAGTTGTTTTAAATGNNTTGGAAAAGGCTGTAACGTCTGCAAGCACACAGGTTGGATCGAAATACTGGGTGCCGGAATGGTTCACCCGAATGTATTGGAAATGTCAGGAATTGATGCAGCTGAATACAGCGGATTTGCGTTTGGTTTAGGACCAGACCGTGTGGCAATGTTGAAATATGGGATTGATGATATCCGTCATTTTTATCAAAATGATATCCGGTTTTTAAATCAATTCAAAGTAAAGGAGTAGAATGATGAACGTATCTTATCAGTGGTTAAAAGAATATTTAGACTTAACAGATATTGCACCTGAGGAACTGGCAGACAAGATGTCTCGTACAGGTATTGAAGTTGAAGATGTGGCTATTCCAGAAACAGGCTTGAAAAAAATTGTAGTAGGCTATACTGCAGAAGTAGTAGATCATCCCGATTCGGATCATTTGCATGTTTGCCAAGTCGACATCGGCGAATCAGAATTGTCGCAAATCGTATGTGGAGCACCGAATATTGCTGCTGGACAAAAAGTCATTGTAGCTTTACCCGGCTCAAGAATCACCGGCAACGTTAAAATCAAAAAAGGCAAAATGCGTGGACAAGTTTCAAATGGCATGATCTGTTCTTTGGAAGAGCTGGGTTATTCTGAAAAAGTGATACCGAAACAATACGCGGAAGGGATTTACGTTTTGCCGGCAGAAGCTGTTCCGGGAGAAAGTGTGTTTCCTTATTTGGCAATGGACGATGCCATTTTAGAATTGTCGATCACACCTAATCGAGCAGATGCTTTAAGTATGCATGGAGTAGCTCATGAAGTGGGAGCAATCTACAATCAAAAACCTCATTTCAAAACGTATCATTTGACAGAAGCGGCGGATGAAAAAGTTGAGGATTATATTAAAGTAGCTGTTGAAAACAACTTAGACACACCAAGTTATACCATTCGAGTGATTAAAAACGTAAAAGTAGAAGAAAGTCCATTATGGTTACAAACGAAATTAATGAATGCTGGAATTCGTCCGTTGAACAATGTCGTGGATATTACCAACTATATCTTATTAGAATATGGACAACCATTGCATGCCTTTGACTATGATCGATTACATTCCAAAGAAATTTTGGTTCGCCGAGCTGAAAAAGGTGAAGTATTAACAACGTTAGATGGAAAAGAACGCAACTTGTCTTCTGAAAATATTGTGATTACTAATGGTGAAAAACCAGTTGCTTTAGCCGGAGTCATGGGCGGAATGGATTCAGAAATTCAAGAAGACACTATAAATGTCGCACTTGAAGCAGCTTTATTCGATCCGATCGCCATTCGCAAAACGGCGAAAGAATTTAATTTGCGCAGCGAATCTAGTTCACGTTATGAAAAAGGAATCAATCATGCGGCCATCACAACAGCCGGAGACCACGCAGCTGCTTTGATAGCAGAGTTAGCAGGTGGCACGGTAGTATCAGGACGAGCTTTTGAAAGCACTCTTGAAGTGAAAGATGCGCTAGTTAGCATTACATTGGAAAAATTGAATCGCTCGTTGGGAACTGAAATTACGACTGAAGAAGTGCTGGCAANNATTTAAAGCAACTGAAATAAACGGGTTGTTTGAAGTAGCTGTCCCGCCGCGCCGATGGGATATTTCAATTGAAGCTGATTTGGTAGAAGAAGTAGCACGTATTTATGGCTACGATCATTTACCGGCAACTTTACCAGTATCGGAAGCTATCCCAGGAGGATTAAACGACAAACAACGTTTAGTACGTCATACAAGACATTATTTGGAAGGTGCCGGATTGTCTCAAGCGATCAGCTACGTTTTGACAACTTCTGAGAAAGCTCAGCAATTTATGATGCGCAAAAGCGATACGACTCGTGTAGAATGGCCAATGAGTGAAGATCACAGTACACTGCGGATGAATTTGATCAGTGGTTTACTAGATAATACGAGCTACAATAGTGCACGCAAAAATACAAATGTTGCGCTCTATGAGATTGGTCATGTTTTTTATAAAGAGGAAGATCGTATACTGCCTTTAGAAGAGGAACATTTAGCTGGTGTTTTAACAGGTTCTTTAGTGAACGATAATTGGCAAGGAAAAGCAGCTAAAGTGAATTTCTTTGATATGAAAGGAATTCTTGAAGGATTATTTGCGACGTATGGATTAACTGATCCTGTATCTTTTGTGGCGGATAGTGACCGTGAAGGCATGCATCCTGGACGTACTGCAACCATTTATCTTGGCGAAGAAGAAATCGGCTTTGCAGGACAAATCCATCCTTTAAGAGCGAAAGCATATGAATTGAAAGAAACTTACGCATTTGAACTGAATCTTCAAGCTATCGCAGATGCAGCGAAACATCCGACGATTTATGCTGGTATTCCAAAATATCCAGGAATGACACGGGATGTGGCCTTATTAGTGGATGAAACCGTAACGAATCAAGAATTGACCGAATTGATCCTTGAAAAAGGTGGGAAATATTTAACAAATGTACGGCTATTTGATATTTACCAAGGAGATAATATTGAAACAGGTAAAAAATCTCTTGCTTACACATTGTCTTATTTAAATCCAATAGATACGCTAGTTGAAGAGGAAGTTACTAAGGCATTTGAGAAGGTAATCAAAGCTTTAATAGAAACGTATCAAGTGGTAGTCAGATAAGAAAGAGCAATAGCAAAAAAAGGCTTTGTGCTACTGACAAAGCCTTTTTTTGCTTGCTTTCATAGTACAAATAGAATTTGCATAAAAAAGATAGCCGTCATAAAATGATTATGGTAAGCTAGTGAAATCTATTCTCGAATTGAACAAGAGAATAAAGGAGGCAGAAAATGAATGAAGGACATTTAAAAAAAGAAGTAACGGGTTTGACCGCTTTAACGGTAGTAGTCGGGACAGTTATTGGAGCAGGTATTTTTTTCAAACCAACAGCGGTCAGCAGCGCAACAGGAGCTCCTGGACTAAGTTTGCTTGCTTGGCTTATTGGTGGAATCATTACGATCGCAGGAGGGTTAACTGTTGCAGAAATAGGAACCATTTATCCTGAAACCGGCGGAATGATGATTTATTTAGAAAAAGTATATGGACGCTGGCTTGGCTTTTTAGTCGGCTGGGCTCAAATGATCGTTTATTATCCAGCCAATATCGGTGCTTTAGCTATTATATTTGCAACACAGGTCGGCAGTTTATTTTTATTATCAGATCAGTACATTGTTCCTATTGCCATTGTGACAGCTATCTTTGTGATGGCCATCAATTTTATGGGAACCAAATATAGTGGGCGGATTCAAACTACGGCAACTATTTTAAAGTTGATTCCAATCGCTGTCATTATTGTAGCGGGTTTAT
>DIDU01000078.1:19936-25160 GCA_002418295.1 Carnobacterium sp. UBA5792
TTTAGGTTCTGCACTGGTAGCGACGCTATTTGCTTATGACGGCTGGATCAATGTAGGAGCATTAGCAGGAGAAATGAAAAATCCTGCTAAAATGCTGCCTAGAGTGATTGTAGGAGGGCTGTCAATCGTAATGGCAGTTTACTTAATGATCAACGTCGCTTATTTATTCGTCTTGGATAGTTCACAACTTGCGGCTACTGAGACACCTGCTGCTTTAGTTGCTGCGCATTTATTCGGCGGCATCGGAGGAAAGCTAGTAACCGCGGGGATCTTGATTTCTGTCTTTGGCGGTATGAACGGCTATGCTATTTCAGGCATCCGTATCCCTTATGTACTGGCCACTCAAAAATTATTACCGTTTAGTCGGTGGTTCAGTAAAATAAGTCCAAAAACCAATATACCTATAAATGGCGGACTGGTTATCTTGGTTATTTCCATAGTGATGATTTTAACGGGACAGTTTAATCAATTAACAGATTTGATTATTTTTGTCATTTGGATATTTATGACGTTGACTTTTATAGCTGTCCTGATATTGCGCAAAACGCAGCCAGATATAGAACGGCCTTATCGAGTGCCATTTTATCCAGTCATTCCTTTGATTGCTATCTTTGGCGGCTTTTACATCATCGTCAATACCCTCATTGTGCAGCCGCAAAATGCATTTTTAGGTTTGATTTTAACTTTAGCAGGTATTCCAATTTATTTATCTTGCAGTAAAAGAAAGGACTAAAAATAAAGCTGAGGCATCTTAATCTCAGCTTTATTTTTCTGTTCTTTTTTGTTAGAACCTAAATTAATTTGAAAAACCAGCAATTTTTTTAGCTTTTTCGGTATTAGCAAAATGAAGCTTAGCGTATTTTCCCAATAAAGGTAAGCCGCCCCTTTTTAATAACTTAGCAGCCACTAAATCAACATTGCTTCCTGCTCCGGAAGGAATTTTCAGCTTAGCTTCAGCTGTTAATTCATCTAAACTTTTTAAAAATGCATAACGAGCAATAATAGAAGCTGCAGCAACAGCAAGGTGATGGCCTTCGCCTTTAGTTTGAAAGTAAACAGCATCTTTGATTTTCTGCGGCTGGTCTTGAATGTGTTTAAAATAAGTAGCGGGTAATTCAAATTGATCAATTAAAATTGCATCTGGTGTAGCTGGTTGGATCTTCATCATCACATGACCTATAGCTTGATTATGAAGAACAGCTTTCATTTTTCCTTGAGTCATAGTTGGCTGGATAGCGTTGTATTTTTGCGGCATGACATTGAGCAAGCTATACGGTAAAAAAGTAATCAGGTCTTTTGCGACTGTTATGATTTCAGCATCTTTCATATCTTTTGAGTCACGGACACCTAATTCTTTCAATAAAGGCAGTTGTGACTGATCAACATAGGCAGCTACTACCGATAAAGGTCCAAAATAGCTGCCATTACCAACTTCATCACTGCCAATAACCGACCAATTGCGAAATCCTACTGGTAGAGGGGTATTAAGTGAAGAACCGTTACTGCTGCTTTTTTTTGTTGGTTTATTCATTGCTTTACTTGCCCAAAGAGCTGCTTCCTGTTGTGCTGAATGACCTTGAAACAAAACTTTTCCAGAGTTGTAAGCAGTGATGTTGACCGCTGCTTTTTTTGCAGCAAAATTACCTCCAGGCGGAGTAGATGATTTTAAGTAGTTTTGATAATAATTTTTCATTTCTTTTAAAATTTTAGGTGAAACTGTTAAAACTTCATTTGCCATATTGACTTTCCTTTCATATAACGTAGTGCCATAATTTCTGTTTAAACGTATTTTTCAACTGTTGTTTCTAATCGGTTGATTGAATTCTATCTGTTAAGCCTGAAGTTAGAAAACAGATAATCCCTTTGGCTATTTTTAGGATAAGAGCGGAATAAGTTAAGCTGATTCGTTAAATTCTTAGTCGAATTTGTCTTCTCAGCACGTGGCTTATTATAGCATATGCAGGTTATCTGCGGAGTGAACAAAGCAGTTTTAAGGCAAAATAAGAAGAATTAAAAAGTTCTCTTACTGGAAATGAAAAAAGATACCTGAAAAAAGTGTCACTCCTTAGTCTTTCATGGTAAAATAAAGGAAATGTAATTTTTAGGAGGGGTCGCAATGTCTCAAGGTAAAATTCGTTATAAAGCAACCATTGCAGGAAAATCCTACACGATCATTGGTGCAAGACCTGAAGCACATTTAAAAATGGTAGCCGAGACGGTAGATGAGCAGATGCGTCAAATCGAAAATTTGTCTAAGGATTTAGATCCAGAAAGACGTGCTGTATTAGCAGCTGTTAATGCGGTTTCTGATCAATACGAAATGCAGATAAAATTGGCGAAATTAGAGAAAAAAGTAGACGAATTAGAGTCTCAGTTAAAACAAATTCAGAACTAAAAACGCAGGTCTTCTGATTGAAAAGGGTGGAAAAATGATCATGTCAATAGCAATAATAATTATCTTAGCACTAGGGATCTATGGCGGGGCTAGAAGAGGATTAGTNNAATGACGATTGGTTATGCAGTTTCTTATGTTGTAGCTGCCCAATACTATAAAATATTGGGTTCGCATTTAGAGTTGCTGATACCATATCCTGCAGCCTCTGAAGGGAGTCAATTCCAATTTTATAATCAAGCAATAGGATTCAATCTGGATCATGCTTTTTATAACGGCGTTGCCTTTCTGTTGATTTTATTCATCGGATGGCTTATAACACGGTTTATTGGCGGGTTGTTGAACTCATTAACGTTTATACCGGTGTTAAAACAAGTAAATACAGTAGGAGGAGCTTTGTTAGCCTTTCTGGTGACTTATGTAGGCGTCTTTTTAGTATTGACTGTATTAACCATGTTGCCAATTGATTCGATCCAATCAGCTTTCAGTCATAGTCGAGTAGCTCAAATGATTGTAGAAAATACACCTATTTTTTCAAAACAAATTTATAATTGGTGGATCGAAACAGTTATTTAACAGAGATACTACAGTGATTAAAATAAGATAATCAAGAAATCGTTCTTCAATGTTTTAAGGACGGTTTCTTAGTATGTAACGATAAACTATTTTTAAATAGAGGTGAATAGAATGAATAAGAAAATATTTCAAACATTGGAGTTCACTAAAATCATCCAAGCATTAGCTCGTTTTACGGCTTCTGAATTAGGAAAAGAACAAGCAATGGAATTGAAGCCTTCTACTTCTTTGTCGGATATTGAAAAATGGCAAGATGAAACAGAAGACGGAGCCACTATTTTACGTATACGCGGCGGTATGCCGATTCCTAAACTGCAAAATGTTCAACCTCATTTAAAACGCTTGGAAATCGGGGCAGCCTTAAATGGTTTAGAAATAGCTCAAATTGGGAGAATATTGCGCACAACTTCAGAGGTAAATCGTTTTTTTGAAACGTTAAAAGAAGCAGGAATCGAATTGAATACTCTTTATCAATTAGCAGGGAATTTCGTTACTACACCTCAGTTAAACCAACGAATACGTGAATCAGTTGAAGAAGACGGACATGTATTGGATGATGCTAGCGCAACATTAAAAGGTATTCGAACAGGAATCAAACGTGGGGAAAACGCGATCCGTGAAAAATTAGATAGTTTGATTCGCGGAAAAAGCGCCCAATATTTGACCGATGCAGTTGTTACGATGCGAAATGACCGCTATGTTATTCCTGTAAAGCCTGAACACCGGAATCGTTTTGGCGGGGTTGTTCATGATCAAAGTTCGACGGGACAAACGTTGTTTATTGAACCACAAGCTGTTGTAGATTTAAATAACCGATTGCGTCAGTTGCAAATCGAGGAGCGGCAAGAAATTGAACGCATTTTAGCTGAATTATCAAATGAAATTGCACCATATGGCAATGAGATTTTGAATAATATGTTTTTACTTGGAAAATTGGATTTTATTGGAGCAAAAGCGAGTTATGGTAAAAGCATTGAAGCAACTCGGCCGGTAATCAGTGAAACCAATGAAGTTAGATTGCTGAGTGCACGTCACCCAATGTTGGATCCTGCTGTTGTGGTAGCCAATGACATCTTAATAGGCGGCGATTACCAAGCTATTGTGATCACTGGTCCGAATACAGGCGGGAAAACCATTATTTTAAAAACTTTAGGCTTATTGCAATTAATGGGACAAGCAGGTTTGCAGCTGCCAGTAGCAGAAGGCAGTCAAATGGGCTTATTTACCGAAGTCTTTGCTGATATTGGTGATGAACAGTCAATTGAACAGAGCCTAAGTACCTTTTCTTCGCATATGACCAATATTGTTTCAATTTTAGATAAAATTGATGAAAAGAGTTTAGTGATTTTAGATGAATTAGGAGCCGGCACAGATCCTCAAGAAGGAGCAGCATTAGCGATAGCCATCTTAGATCAGATCGGAGCAATTGGAAGTTATGTGATGGTCACTTCTCATTATCCTGAACTAAAAGCCTATGGGTACAATCGTCCTGCAACCATTAATGCTAGTATGGAGTTCAATGTAGACACATTAAGTCCGACTTATCGTTTATTGATCGGGGTACCGGGACGCAGTAATGCTTTTGAAATATCTAAACGGTTGGGTTTGAAGACAGAAATCATTGATTCAGCTAGTCAATTGATTGATAGTAAGAGTCAAGACTTAAATGAAATGATCAGTGATTTAGAAAATCGACGAAAAATGGCAGAAACAGAATACCTTGAAGTTCGTCATTATGTCACGGAAGCAGAACAGCTTTATGTGGATTTGCAAACAGCTGTTCAACAATTTTATGGCGAACGTGAGGATTTATTAAAAAAAGCGCGTGAAAAAGCCAATACAATTGTTGAGGAAACAGAAGAAGAAGCAAATAAGATCATTACTGATTTACGTAAAAAGCAATTGGAAATGCCTTATGGGAATGCGATCAAAGAGCATGAATTAATCGATGCTAAAACACATCTTGCTCAGATGCGGCATGAAGAAGCATTAGCTAAAAATAAAGTTTTAAAAAAAGCGAAAAAACAGCAGAATTTTAAAGTCGGCGATGATGTTCAAGTGACGTCTTTTGGACAAAAAGGCGTCTTATTGGAAAAAGCCGACAATAATCAGTGGGTCGTTCAAATGGGGATGCTGAAAATGAAAATCAAAGAAAGTGATTTGACCGTAGTAGCTCCTGAAAAAGAACCGTCCCGCCGAATGTCAGCTACTGTCCAATCGGCTTCCTCTAGTCATGTTTCCCCTCAGCTAGATTTA
>DIDU01000078.1:25195-28580 GCA_002418295.1 Carnobacterium sp. UBA5792
AATCAAGGCGGAAATGGCGCAACGATTGTAGAATTTAAAGCATAAGCAAGATAGTAGAAATAATTTCTTTTGTTTGTTATAATTAAAAGAGTGAAAGACTTACTATTAATAAGTTTAAGAATTTAGGAGGAAATAATATGGTACAAGTAGTAACAGATACAAACTTTGAAGAAGAAACTAAAGAGGGATTAACCATCACTGACTTTTGGGCAACTTGGTGCGGACCTTGTCGGATGCAATCACCAGTTTTAGAAGAATTAGATGAAGAAATTGGCGATCAAGTTAAATTTGTAAAAATGGATGTTGACGAAAACCCAGCTGTCCCTGCTTCATTCGGTATTATGAGTATCCTNNGTATCCCAACATTGCTAATTAAAAAAGACGGAGAAGTTGTTGATAAATTAATTGGCTACCATGGCAAAGAACAACTTGAAGAAGTTATTGCAAAATATAAATAATAATTAAAAAAAGGAAGATGAGATTTTTTTCTCATCCTCCTTCTTTTTTATGATTTTAAATAGTATTTCAATTCCTGTTCTAATTCTTTTTTTATTTCCCCTTCTTCAATAGCTTCAAGGATAGTAAAACCTTTTTGAATAAAAACAGCTGAATCTTTTTCGGATTGTATTTTTTCTAAAATGATTCCTTTACGTACATAAAGCACAGCCAGCATAATATACTTTGATTCTGCTTTGCAATCTTCAATCAAGGCATCTGCGTGGAGTAGAGACTGTTTAAAGTCTTGGTTTTCCATCAATAAATAAACTAAATTCATTGAAAAAGCCATTTTTAATTCAGTTGCTTCTCTAAAATGACGATAATTATTTAAATCAAGAAGTGCCCGTTTAGAAATGAATAGAGAAGTTTCTGGTAAAAAGAAAAATAAGATATTGTTTAATAAACGAAGTTCAGTCAAGTACCATTTATCCATTTTTTCGAGCCGGAACCAANNTCATGTGTATGTGCTAAGGTCAGCAGTGCCTCATAGATTTCAACAATATCTTTAATAACAGGGTCCTCATTTTTTAGCAGGTAATTCTCTGCCTGCAGCTTTAATTTTTTTAAAAGAAGAAGATCAGAGTTTGTGGTGACTGAATTAAATTGATATAGAATTGCTTCTTTGTCACTTAAATGATATTTATTATGAATATAAGAAAATTCTTTGTGCGACATATCTAAATTGTTAAGAATCTGAAAATATTTTGGAACGGTTGTAGTGATGATTTCTGTTTCAAAACGAGTATAAGTAGAGCGGCTCATTGCATTGCGAGCTACCACTTCTTGTGTATAACCTTTATTTTCACGAATTTTCTTAAGATCTGGACCAAACGGTTTTTCCTGATTAACCAACTATTTCACCCACTTTTTTCAGTCTAAAAAAAATAATGTTACTATATGCACATTATACATTAAATTGCATTTCTTTTGGTATACTATATTCAAGAACGGAGGGATTACATGAAGATGGACTATATTAAAGTCTTGAAAAAGCTTATGGCAATCTTACCAGTACTTTGGTTTGTTGGTGGCGGCGGCTAGACGACAACGTCAAGTCATAGTAATCAACTGTTTTCCATAATACTTGCTGGTAAATTACTCGAGAGATAAAGGAATGTATTTGGAGAATAGGAGGAGTTGCATATTCAATTTAATAAACAGCAAAGAACTTCTACACTTAGTAATTACAGATGGTGAACACATTACAAGCCTAAAGTGGGAGGGGAAATCATAAGCATGGAACAAATAAATGAAGAATACGCCTATATTATTGAAGGAAAAGATGCGAAAAATGTCTTGCAAATAGTTAAGGAAGATTTTATAGAAAATGCAGATGGTATGCTAGATTGCCCCCTTGATGGTGTTTTGAGAAGACACAATCTCTCGCTGGCTGATTTAAATAAGATGAAAGTAACGAGATTGTTATTTGTTAAACGTGAAAATCAATTAATGATTACGTTAAAAATCATCAATTTAGATATTAACATTTAAAGTGAAACAAAGGATCTTATCTTAATGCCCCCCTGTGTTGAGATAAGTCCCATAGAGCATCANNGGAGAGAGATTGATGTTTTTTTGTGTTTAATTTTAAATGAAGATCAGTTGTAGGAAACGCGTATATTTTGTTAGAATGAAGTGAGGAGATCCTTGTGAGGAGGAAGAAAATGAAAGCCATGTATATACCCACAGAAGACGGCTATTTGTTTTGTAAAACTAGCGGTAAAGGGAAGCCATTGCTTTTGCTGCATGGAAGCGAAGAAAATCATGAAATCTTTAAATATCAAGTGCCATATTTCAATCAGACTTATCACGTGATTGCATTAGACAGCCGGGGACATGGTCGTTCTGATCATGGAAGAACACCATTGTCTTTCGAAAAAATGGCCAAGGATATCTTGTCTGTTTTAGATTATTTGAAGCTTGAACAGGTCTCTATCATAGGGTTTAGCGACGGAGGAAATTTAGCCTTATATTTAGCCAGTCACTACCCAGCAAAAGTAGAAAAAATGGTACTTGTCGGCGCTAATTTTAAGGCAAATGGGTTAAGAAAAAAAGATTTTCTTTTTGTTCAATGGCACTATTATTATTTAAATAAGTTGGGGAAATATAGTGAACGTCAGCGTAAACGTAAAGAAATTATTGATTTAATGTGGCATCAGTTGGATTTAACAGAGGAAGATTTAAAAAAAATCACAACTCCTACACTTATTGCAGCAGGAGAACAGGATGTCATAAAACCGAAGCATACTGAACAAATGCACCAGTTGATAAGTACTAGTCAAAAAGTTATTTTTCCAGCAGATACACATTTTTTGATGATGGAAAAAACAGCAGCGTTTAATTCAATGGCCGCACGCTTTTTTACTGCAAATAAATAAGCAAAGAAGGAGAACAAGATGAAATTTAAATCAAAGCATGATCTTTTTTTCATTATTTTATTTTCGTCCAATAGTTTTTTATGGTTGATTGCTCTTATTATTGCACGCTCTCTCTTGCCGCTTAACCAAACGATTCAAGGCATATTAACGCTAGTTTTAGTCTTAGTTGTAATTAGTTGGCTTTCTGCCAATTATTTTATTGTTTACGACCTTCAGCAAAATGGTTTAATTATACGGAATGGGCCATTTGTGAAGCACATTTCCTATAAACAAATAGACAAGGCTGAATCGGTACAATTTAAGTTGGCAGATGTAATGACAGGGAATAGGGTACTGTCTTCGAAAGAAGGCGTTATTCTTTATTATACAACTAACTTTGGAAAGAAGAGTATCAAACTATCGCCAATTGACAAAGAAGTATTTTTAACGGAACTAAGGAAAAAAGTTCAAAAATAGAAAGTAAAAAGCAGAAGCAATAGGGCTGCTGTGTAGTGACCCCTGAATGTTAG
>DIDU01000171.1:0-1540 GCA_002418295.1 Carnobacterium sp. UBA5792
AGTAAATATCTTTTGAAATGTCCTGCGGTTATTCAGCGCACAAGTGATTACACACAGCATTATCAAAGCACAGTATCAATGGTTACAATTGATTCAGAGATTCATGTGTTTGTAAGGGATACTTCTTTGACCAGAAAAATTATGAAACTTGTTGGTAAAAGCGATGGACAAATAATTATAGGAAACAAAAATTATAGTATTATCGGTGTATCTGTTGAAAAGAAGGGATATTTAAATATTACCTGTCGTTTGGACAATACAACTTCTTTTTCTGATTATGTTAATGAAATTTATTGGAGAGAAACTAGACCTACTGATTGGGAAAGTCAAATTGATGATTCTTTATTCTACCGTGAAGGTGTAACACCTACATTACCTAGTGCTCTTAATGGATTACAAACCAATGTTGGTGAAATTAAGGGTTATGATATTAAAAATCAAACACCTACATCTCTTGGAGAGATTAGTTTCTCTTGGACACACGATGATAATAAAGTTAAGTATCGTGAATGGGAGGGATATAAGGTTGTATTTTTAAAGGATAATGTGGAGATTTCAACTACTACAACTATATCTGATTCTATTAATTATACAAACTTGCAAGCAGGTGAGTATTTTATTAAGGTTTCTATTCTATTTAATACATATGTAGAAGATGAAGGAAGTTTAGCGCAGACATCTAATAAATTTCAAATTAAAGATGAAACTGTTAAACCTTTACCACCTAACAATTATGAAACTAATGTATCACCAATGGATATTAAAGCAGTAGGAGAAGTAGCCGAAGATGGAGATGGGATAGTTACTTATACATGGGGCAAAGATGTTAATGCTGAAAACTATTCTGGCTTCGTTGGTTATACACTTTATCTATATCGTAATGGTACATATTCTTACTTATTAAACTTTGATAAAGATGTAATGTCTTATAAATGGACTAACAGAGGTGAGGGTACTTATTCTGGTAGAATCTGTGCACGTTTTATAAATGGTGAAATAGAGACATTAGGTTCAGAGAAGTTTTTTGGAAATGTAACAGTTCAAAATAATTTTGACAGCGGTGACCCTTGGTAATAGAAATATTGGGTGTATCTCATGATACGCCTTTATTTTTCTTTATATGGCGCTCTAGTTGTTTTAGATGTTTTGGTATTGGATTAGTTCTTAAAATCTGGTACAAGCAAATTTGAGAGGTCGTTTTTGAGGTGGGAATCTTTTTGATTTTCGTTTTCGTGATTTGGTTTAATATATATAGAAGTTAGCAAATTAGGAAAATCCGAAACCCCTTGATAACAAAGGTTTTTATCCTGTCTCAAAAGTACCTAATTATTAATCTTGACACCCTCTTAGACACTTTGTAGTGTTAAAATGATTGCTTAAACCGCAATGGGATATCATTTTTTGTCCTGTTTTGGTCAAAAAGCGAAATTAGTTCATCAGAAAATGTCCATTTTAGGACGAAAAGTGATAAGACCTATATCAAAAAATGAACAAAAATGGACAAAAAGTGATAGGTATAGAAAATAGATAGTAAAAAGAA
>DIDU01000171.1:1626-2970 GCA_002418295.1 Carnobacterium sp. UBA5792
GCGCTCCCCTATCTTTCTTTCGCTAACGCTCTCCAGTTCGCCTTCGGCTCATTACCTCACTTCGTTCGGTGGGGCTTCGCCCATTCTTTTACACAATAAAAAAGAATGTTTTAAATGAATTTTAAATAAATATCCAAAAAAATATTGTACAACTTGTTTATTAATAATTAAAACAATCATAAGATTAATTTAAATCTTACATAATATAAATTTCATTCATATGGTAAAATATGATATTTTTATTGTTAGGAACTATTAATTTAAAAGAAGGGGATAAATATATGGCTGTAGAGAGGTTGCGAAGAACCGAATACGCTTTGAAATTTGCTCATGAACGTTTAATAAGAGCGTTTAGTGTT
The DNA here is from genome assembly GCA_002418295.1 of Carnobacterium sp. UBA5792. The sequence goes on from DIDU01000171.1 coordinate 1,986, forward strand.
CCGAACGATGAGAATAAAATGTATGCAACATTAGGTGAAACTTTGTTATGGGTAGTTGCCATAAACGATTGGCATATGGAATTTAATAAAGGGGATTACTCACACAGACAAAAACAAGATACTAGAGGGAATTTGTTATTTGGTCTAAGACATGCCTACAACATGGTGAAACATAATATGAATTTTATAGAATTACATAAAACAGAAGCAGTACCGCAGTTCACTTTCCCAGTTTTTGAACCTCCTGTAACTCTTTGTTTAATAAAGGTTTTGTGGAAAGATATTCGTAATATTTCATGTGAGAGAAGATATGAAAATCAAAAACAGAATTATATTGAATATCTACAAGGAAAGGAGGTTTTAGAAACTATTAATCAAGCGATTGATTTCCTGTTAGAGGAAAATGAGAAATATGAATAAACATTTAGTAAATAATGAATTAAATCAATTTAATAAAATAAACGTTTATCAAGGGGCGGAGTATATGAAATGTAAAAATAAAAATCTGGTGCTTGCTTTTACAATGATTGTTATTTTCTTATTGCTTATGGGATGTGAAAATAACAAAGAAGAAACGTTGGCAGATAAAGCGTTTGAAGAAAATTCGAAAACAGAAGATAGAGTAAAAGAGCAAGAGGATGCTCAAACAGAAGAAAAGAAAAAGGAAGCCAGTGAAGCGGTTTTAAAGGTATTACCTGGGCAAGTTAATACTTTAATTTCTTATGTGGATGATGTTGCAGATAAGATAAGTAACAAAGCAACAACAGATGAAGAGTTAAAAGAAAAATTGAGGGGATTAGAGAAAAGCATCTATAATGTTGAACTTAGTGTGAAGTATTTACCAGAAGAATTTGAAAATGTTGAGACGAACATTAAAAATTTATCGAGTAACTCAAAAATATTTATAACTGAATCAGTTAAATTCCATCAAGGGAACGGTAATGCAGGTGAAGTAAAAAAACTAATGTCAGAGATGTTAGAGGAC
>DIDU01000171.1:2989-3583 GCA_002418295.1 Carnobacterium sp. UBA5792
GTTTTTATTCGGTATCCTCGATGAAAGATTTTATACAAAAGCAGTAGAAGATTTTAACGTGTGAAGTGACAATTAAAAAAATAGATGAATGCTAAACCACTTTTGTATAATATAATAGAATTTTATAGACAAATCACTTTAATATGTGGTATGTTTTCCTTAACAGAAAAAGTGGCGGAAAACAGTCGTCAAACCTTGATATATAAGGTTTTTGATGCAAATGGGACAAAAACCTTCCCAAAAGAAAATCAATCAAATGATGAGCGCAATGAACAAGCAACAAATGAAATAAGCGCTAAAAGACACTCGCTAAGAGTGTCTTTTCTTTTTGATATGGACAGAGTTTAAAACTTTTAAAAATTCTGTATTTTTGGTAAACTGAAAACATCGCTCATTTTAAGAGAGGGGGAAAAATATGAAAGTGTTTATGAATTTAGCGTGGTTTTTTAAACAAGAAAAACGAGCGTACATAACCGGAATTATTTTATTATTTGGCGTTGCACTTTTAGAACTTGTAGCACCAAAAGTGATTGGGATTGTTGTAGATGAAATTAATGAGGGAACATTAACGACTGATAAGTTACTAAAATGGGT
>DIDU01000171.1:3657-3997 GCA_002418295.1 Carnobacterium sp. UBA5792
ACGTGTGGCGTATTATGATTTTTGGGTCTTCATTAAAGTTAGCTCGCCAATTACGGAAAAATTTGTATGAACATTTTACAAAGATGAGTCCATCTTTCTATCAGTCAAATCGCACAGGTGATTTAATGGCGCACGCGACCAATGATATTCAAGCAATTCAGCAAACTGCTGGGGCGGGTGTTTTAACACTTGTTGATTCATTGGCTGTTGGGGGATGTGTACTCGTAGCGATGGGTTTTACAATTAGTTGGAAGTTAACATTGTTAAGCTTAATTCCAATGCCGATTGTAGCAATATCGACAAATTATTACGGAACTTTATTACATAAAAGGTTTCATAA
>DIDU01000143.1:0-2783 GCA_002418295.1 Carnobacterium sp. UBA5792
AACTCTCATAAAAGTTGGTGTCGCCCGTTAGGACTCCACCCTTTTAATGATGCTTGAAGCTCATTAAATTGCTAGCGAAATTTCTTTCACTTTGTTTCGTTTGGTTTAACACTGTTAAACCACCTTACACAGTTATTTCGTTCTTACTTTGTTCAGTTTTCAAAGGTCAATTATTTTCTTTTGACAACTTCTTAATGTTATCACTTAACAATAAGTTTGTCAACTATTTTTTGAATAATTATTTATTGTACTTGTATATTTATTCAACTGATTGCTTTGTCGCTCTTAACGACTTACTTATACTAACATAGTTTAATAATCAAAGTCAACTAATTAAATGAACTATTTCGTATATTTTTTTCGTCTTTGAATAATGTAGCGACGCGTTTTACTATATCAAATCCAATCGTCTTCGTCAAGAAAAAAAGCCTTTTATTTACACAAAAAACAACTGACTAAATCGTCAATTGTTTTCCTCTTGCCGTATCTCTTTTAAATTTGTTGCAATAAGTAAGAAAAGTCCACTTCTTCTTTTTTTACGATCATTAATAACCCATCGCCTAAAGGCACAATACTTGATTCTAATGAAGGATGCTTCATAACAACTTCAAGGAAAGCATTCAATTTCCGGTGAATGACTCTAGATCTCTTTGGTATTTCTTCTTTAGGCAACAAAATAGTTCCACCTTGCAAAACATCATCAACGACCAACATTCCTCCAACTTTCAACAATCGCATGCATTCTGGGAAAAAGTCATAATATTTTGATTTTGCACTATCCATAAAAATAAAATCATATGATCCATTTAAGGTAGGCAGAATGTCTGCAGCTTGTCCTTCTAAAAGGGTAACTTTATCTGTCAAACCTAGTAATTCATAGTTTTCCTTAGCCTTTTCAATCATTACATCAAAACGATCGATGGTCGTTACATGCCCCGTTTCTCCAACATGCTGAGCCATTAAGCTAGATGAAAAACCAATAGCTGCTCCAATTTCTAAAATTTGGTTTGGCTTAAGTTGTCCAAGTAATAGATTTAGGAAAACAACTGTTTCATGCGGAATAATCGGTACTCTGTTTTCGTTCGCTTCCTGTTCAATTTCTCCTAGTTTCCCAGGCAAAGGTTTTTGTTCTTTTCTTAAAAATTCTACTATTTCTTTTTTTACTACTGGCCGATCCATCATTTCATTTCTTGCCGTTTTCTTATCTTCTTTTGTCATCTTACTCTCTTTTCTCCTTCTGACTGTTTCATTTTAGTATCTTATTTATCTCACCAGACTATTTCTTTATTATAATTTGCCGATTCTTACCAAACAAGACTTTGTTTTCTTTTAAGAAATGGTTTATTTAGCATTGTCCTTCCAAAAGCATTGTATAGGCTATATTTTGTATGGTATCATCATCCTATAGAATAGTACAATAACAATTAAAGGAGGATACGATGATGCTACTTAAATCACTTTGTATTCCTAAGAAAAATTTAACCACTGTTAAAGAAAACGCCACGCTTCAAGAAGCAATTGATATTCTTGAAGAGTCTGGTTATCGTTGTATTCCTATTTTAGATGAAAGTGGAACAATTTTCAGAGGAAACATTTATAAAATGCATATTTACCGCCATCAAGCAAATAATGGCGATATGAGTTTACCGGTCACCACTCTCTTGAAAAATGCGACCAAATTTATTTCAGTAGATTCTTCATTCTTCAAAGTTTTTTTCACTATTAAAGAATTGCCTTACATTTCTGTTTTAGACGAAGAAAACCATTTTTATGGAATCCTTACCCATAGTTCTCTTCTAAATATGTTGCAACAGTCATGGAATATAGATTCAGGAAGCTACGTTCTAACTATTGCTTCTTCCGGACAAAAAGGCGACTTGGCTAATATGACTAAAATCATCAACCGCTACTGTTCTATTTCCAGCTGCATTACATTAGATGCAGCACGCGAAGAAATTGTCCGCCGTACGATGATGACTTTAGAAGCAGGCGTAGACAAAGAAATGGTCAAACAAATCATTGAACACTTAAATAGAAAAGGGTTCCGTGTAGTAGAAGTCGAAGATTTAAAAAACAATTAATTCTTTTACGTATTGAAGATGAATACAAGATAACTGAAGTTCCAAAGTTCCTTTAACTTCAATTCCTGCTATTAAAAAAAGCCAGATTTTTTTCTGGCTTTTTTTTTACTCTGATTCTATTCTTTCACTGAAATGGATTTTTTTATCTAAAAATACCATAAGCGGTGCTCCTACAGCCATAATGCCTAATTCTCCAATACCAACTGTAAGGTATCCAAACCAAAAAGGCACAGAAAAAGCTAAATACAGCTCCCAAGCAATCAAGGCTGAAAACACCGTAAAGACGAGTGTATTAAGCGAAAATTTAACCCAAATATTTAAGTTCAACTTCTTTCGCATCAGGCCGCTTGCTACTACTAACGATACAAGAGAATGCCCAACACCAAAAATCAAATCATAACCTATCATGGTTGAAAAGAACAGATTTGAAATAAATACACCGCCGACAATTCCCCACAGGTATTTACGATTAAAAATGATTAAATGGTTAAAAATTTCTGCTACTCTAAACTGCAAAGCCCCAAAAGAAATAGGCGCTAGAATACCTGTTATCGCTACATATAAGGCTGCTACAATAGCATTAGTGACCAAACTTTTTGTTTTCAACTACATTTCCTCCTAGTTTTTTTATGTGGGATGGTTACGAACCACAGATGGAACAACTTCATTATCATAGCACTATAGGAAAAAAATCTCAATAAA
>DIDU01000143.1:2824-3131 GCA_002418295.1 Carnobacterium sp. UBA5792
CGAAAGTCCCACGCTGATTTCTAGAGCTTCATTGATTTTCCCCATCATCTGCTGATCTAACTGGGTCACTTTTTCTTTTAGCCGTTGTTTATCAATCGTTCGAATTTGTTCTAACAAAACAACCGAATCTTTCTCTAAACCAAATTCTTCTGCTGATACTTCTACATGAGTGGGCATTTTTGCTTTTTGGATTTTTGCCGTTATCGCTGCTACAATCACTGTCGGGCTGTAGTGGTTACCTACATTATTTTGAATAATCAAAACTGGGCGCATGCCGCCCTGTTCTGATCCCACAACAGGCGATAAA
>DIDU01000143.1:3290-11701 GCA_002418295.1 Carnobacterium sp. UBA5792
CCGTTAAACTAGTTTTAATGACTCTTGTTTGAACCTCGTAGTTTTGACTGTTTTCAGAAACTTGACGATTCAAAGAAATCTTAAACACTCGGTCTCTTTCACTTCTCATGAACCATACACCCTCCAATGAATAGTTTTCTCTTCTCTCACAAAGAAAAATAGCATCTGTATTTAGGGTAATGGTACCATGAAACTACGGATATTGAAACCTTCTATTGAAGTTTTCCAAAAGGTTCCTCTCTTCTGACATGAATTGTTCCTATTTAGTTTAATTTATTTTAAACATATTTTCTCGGAATGCGTTCCGTTAGACCACAAGCGATTTCGTAATGAATGGTATGTACATGGTCTGCGATTTCTTGTAATGAAATCGTTTCGTCTTGACTTTGACCGACTAGCACAACCTCTGTGCCTTCTGCAACTTCATAAGGCAAACGAATCATACATTGATCCATACAGATACGTCCGACTATCTCACATCTTTGACCATTTACCAGTACATCTTGTCCCTGTAAATCTCTACGCCATCCATCACCATAGCCAATTGGAAGTGTGCCGATCCATTCGTTTTCATGTGCTGTGTATGTGGCACCATAACCAATAGTTTCGCCTGCTTGCATTTGTTTAACATAACTAATTTCAGTGATCAGTTTCATAGCAGGTTTCAAAGGATACGGTGCTGTTAAAGCTCCTCCAGATGGATTTAAACCATACATCGCTATACCGAAACGAATTAAGTTGAAAGAACTTTCTTGATGCCATAATGCAGTCGCACTATTAGCGGTGTGTATATATCGCGGCTTTTGCTGCAGGTTATTCATTAACACGTTGAATTTTTTTATTTGCTGTTTAAACAATTGGTCATCAGGACTATCAGCTTTTGCAAAATGAGTAAAAATGCCTTCAAAATAAACTCTTTTATGCTTTTCGAACCATTCTTCAACTGCTTTTACTTCATCTGCTGTTTTAAACCCGATTCTTCCCATGCCGGTATCTAAAGCCACATGGATAGCTAGCTGAGCTGAGCTGTTGCCTTTTTCTAATGCTGCTTCGGCTTGATCAAGCCACTTGATGCTGCTGACAGTCACACTGATATGGTTAGAGGCCATCAATTCTGCATACCTTACATCTACGATACCTAAAACTAAAATGGGTTCTGTAAAACCTGCTTCTCTTAATTCTAATGCTTCGTCTAAAATAGCCACACAAAAACCAGTAGCTCCAGCTTCTTTTGCTACTTTTGCTACTTCGACCGCTCCATGACCATAACCATTAGCTTTAACAACTGCATAAAGTTCTGTCTTTTCATCCAGCCGTTGCAGCTCTTGTTGAACATTAGAAAAAATAGCCTCTCTATCAATATAAGCAATCGTCTTACGGTGCTTGCCTACAACCAAAATATCTTCACTCCTCTCCTTTACATGTGTTTTTTTCTAAAACTATTTGGGCAGCAGCAACCGCATCTGTATGCGTAATCGAAAGAAACACATTTCCATCAAACGGACTTTTCGTTACGATGGGCTTGCCTTTTGCATTTGGCAGTATCTCCAGATCATGAAATCCTAACTTGCCGATGCCCGTACCGTATGCTTTTGAAAAAGCTTCTTTTGCTGCATAACGCCCAGCTAAAAATTCTATTTGACGAGATCCTTTTAATCCTTCAAAAATATCTCTTTCAGCTGACGTCAATACACGTGCGGCAAATGTTTCTCTTCTTAAAAAGGCTTGTTCAATCCGATGAATTTCAGTTATATCTAACCCTATTCCTATAATCATTTCTAAGCCCCATTTTTATCATTAACTTTTTTGGCTTTCTTTATTTCTATTATGTATTCGGTATCTCCAATCAGATACATGAGCTTATATTAGCAGACTAAGAGGCAATTGTCACTTAATATCCATCATTTTATTGCGGCTTATTCCTCCAACCAGGTCTTTAATTCAAAAAACCTACCCTGATAACAGGATAGGTTTTTCCAACACATATTCAAATTAGTCTTTATTACGAATAGTAAAGTTGCGTTCTCCGCCGCCTTGACGACGATCAGAAGAAGATTTACTGCGGCGGTTATCATTTCCGCGTTTTTTATCAGAGCTGTAACTGCTTCCGCCTCGACGTTCACCGGGTTTTCCGCTATTGCGGTTTCCACGATAGCTTCCGCTTCCGCCTTTGCCTTTGTAACCCCGCGATGATCCACCTTTACCACCTTTGCCTGCACCACGACTTGGTAAAGGACGTTCAGGAGTAATCTTAACAGGAACTTCGCTCGGGTCCTTAGAAACACTTTTCAAGAAAGCAGCAGCTAGGTCTTCTGCTGTATAAGTTTCTAATAATTGAGCAGCAGCTTTTTCGTAACGTGCCAATCCATTGGCATCGATAATAGAACCAACTTCTTCCATTGATGCTTTGATTTGCCCTTCAAACGCTTCTGCATTTGTTGGTGGGCGCAATGGAGTCATTTGTTTTTTCGTTACTTCTTCAATCACTCGTAAGTAACCCATTTCGTTCGGAGTGATGAAAGATACAGAAACGCCTTCTTTACCTGCACGACCAGTACGGCCGATACGGTGAACATAGCTTTCAGGATCTTGCGGGATATCATAATTATAAACATGAGTTACTCCCGAAATATCTAAACCACGAGCAGCTACATCTGTTGCAACTAAAATATCGAGTTTACCCGATTTAAAAGCTTTTAAAACACTCATCCGTTTTTGTTGAGATAAATCGCCGTGGATTCCTTCAGCGCGATATCCACGCATTTCCAATCCTTTAGCTAATTCGTCTACACGACGTTTCGTACGGCCAAACACAATCGTCAACTCAGGCGTTTGAACATCGAATAAACGAGTCATAATGTCGAATTTTTCGAAGTCTTTACAGCGAACAAAGAATTGTTCAATCAAGCTGTTGGACAAAGTTGTCGCTTTAATGCTGACATGTTCAGGGTTATCCATAAATCTTACACCGATGCGTTTGATAGGTGCCGGCATTGTTGCTGAGAATAGCAAAGTTTGACGTTTTTCTGGAACTTCATGAATGATTGTTTCGATGTCATCAATGAATCCCATGTTTAGCATTTCATCTGCTTCATCTAATACTAAAGTTTCAACATGGTCTAATTTTAATGTTTTACGTTTGATATGGTCTAGTAGACGGCCTGGTGTACCAACAACAATATGCGGTGCATCTTTTAAAGCCCGGATTTGACGGCTGATATCTGCTCCTCCGTAAACTACTTGAACGCGGACTTTTTTATCGCGGCTTAAACGGAACAATTCTTCTTGCGTTTGAATAGCTAATTCACGTGTCGGTGCAATAACTAACCCTTGCACTACACGATTTTTGGTATCGATTTTTTGTAACATCGGCAATCCAAATGCCGCAGTTTTTCCTGTACCTGTTTGCGCTTGTCCAATGACGTCTTTTCCTTCAAGTGCTAAAGGGATCGTTTGTGTTTGAATGGGTGTTGCTTCCTCAAACCCTAAACGTTCTACTGATTTTAGCAATTCTGGTGCTAATCCTAATTCTGAAAATTTCAAATATATTTCCTCCCAATTTTAGAAAACCTTAAAGAGAGATTTTTGCGAAATACAGGCACCATCATTGTTTCACATCAGACGCACCTGTTGCTGTCACTCCATATAAAAACCTCGTGCCTATTTTAATTGAATGGTACACATGGTTTCTCATTTCATACCAAAAGCTTGGATTGCTCTCCAAGCTCATCTGCTTATCTATTTTCACAAAACCCTCGTTGGTTTTATCTTTTAATTAAATCGTTCATTTAATCTAAACAATCTTACCACGTCTATACAGGTTTATCAAACAATTTGCTTGTTTGTTTCGATGAACACGTTTCCTTTTACTATTTTAAAAAAAAAGCTCTCCTAAGTCAGATTTAGCGTACGCTTTCATGCGTTTATCCACATTCTTTTCACAGAATTTTAAAAAAAGAAACGTAGTCGCTCTGACTTATTTGGCCCACCAACACTACTCCAAAGTGCCAACAAAAAAACTCCGCCTTGAATTAACAAGACAGAGTCCTTTGGTGTTTTCGATTAATCGCGTCTGTTTCCAAAAATACGAAGCAAGCTGAGAAAAATATTGATAAAGTCTAAATATAAGTTTAGAGCACCTGTAATGGCTATAGCTCCCAACTCATGCTGTCCATTTAACTGGACGTAAATTTGTTTTAATTTGTGAGTATCATATGCCGTAAAACCGACAAACACAACGACCGTAATTAACGATAAAACAAAATCGGCTGGACCGCTATGCAGCAACAATCCGTTAACAAGCGTCGCAATAATCAGTCCGATCAAAGCGCCTCTTAATTGTCCGCCTAAAGTGGACATGTCGCGTTTGGTAAAAAATCCGACTAGACTCATCCCGGCGAAAGTCCCAGCAGCCATTAAGAAAGCTGAACCAATACTTCCTAATTCATAAGCTAAAAAGACAGTAGATAAAGTAATACCATTTAATAAAGAAAAAGCAATAAACCCGATCAATGAAGCACGTGCCGTTTTTAATTTCATACTATTAGAACTTAGTTTCATTATTAAAAACAGTTCTACTATAAACAATCCCATCATTCCAAAAGGACTGCCGTAAACTAGATTTAACATAGCTGTACTTTGTGCAGTGTAAAAAGCTGNNAAGCAAAAAATTTTGTCATGGAGTTTTGTTCAAGATAATCATTGGTAACATCTTTTCTTTGTGTAGCCAAATTTATACCCCCTTGTATTATAGTTACTATTATAGCAAATTTCCCTTACATGCGCCTCCGTCTCAAGTCGGAGTCCTCCATAAAAGATAGCTGGATATCAAGCTTGTAGCGCTCGGACTACTGAAAGCAAATCTGTTCCCAAACTGGACTTCACTAAAATAAAATCAGTTGGTTGGATGATTTGCTTCAATTGCTGGATCATCGGTTCTTTGTCTCCTGTAAAATAATGCAGCCGTTCTTTTGGAAACTCTTTTATTAACGCTGAATGCAATGCCTGCATTTCATGACCATATAAAAACACTTGGTCGATTTTATCAGCAGATATTGCTTCTTTGATACTGATATGCAGGGCTTGCGAGTGTTCGCCTAATTCAAGCATATCTCCTAGAACAACTATTTTTCTGCCCTTATGAGCCAATTCGCTAAAATTAGTTAAGACTGCTTTCATCGCTGTAGGGTTCGCATTATAAGAATCGTTCAAGAGCATACTACCGTTAATAGCCGCCATCCATTCTGTTCGGTTCTTTGTCAGTTGGAAGCCAGCTAGTCCTGGAGCAGCTTCTTTAAGCGAAATTCCCAATACTAACCCAGCAGATAAGGCAGCCAAAGCATTGGTCACATTATAAGTCCCCAAAACCGGAAGAGTAATCATCAATTCTGGTTCTAAATTAGTCTNNTTTTAGTCCAGAAGTAATTTCCATTTTTGCAGTTGCGATGCCTGCCCGTGATCCTAAATATTCTATATGCGATTCCCCTATCATTGTGATGATAGCAATATCCGGTTCGGCTAAGTCAGACAACACTTTGATTTCACCTGCATGGTTCATACCCATTTCCAAAATCAGAACTTCTGTGTCTTTCGGCATTTCTAAAATTGTGATTGGCAAACCAATATGGTTATTAAAATTACCTTGTGTTTTATATACGCGGTATTTTGTTCCCAGTACCGCTTCCGTCATATCTTTAGTAGACGTTTTACCATTGCTTCCGGTAATCCCCACAACTTTAGGATTTACTTTTTTTAAAACATATTTAGCTAAATCTTGGAGAGCTTTTAATGTATCTTCGACTTGAATTACTGGGATATCGGTTGGAGCTTCTTCAATCGGACGACTCCAAAAACTAGCAGCAGCTCCATTTTTAATTGCTTGTGCTATAAAATCATGTCCGTCTTTTTCACCAGTCAACGGAACAAATAATGAACCGGCGACTAGGTTTCGAGTATCAAAACTAACTGTATCTAGTTTAACTTTCTGCCAAGTGTCGGTAATTTCCTGAACACCGACAGCTGAAGCTACTTCTTTTACTGTTAAAGAAATCATCTTTTACCCTCCATTTAGTATTTTGCTCATTATCAGAGATAAACAAAAAAAGAGGAGGGACAACTGCCCTGCCCTCTTTTTATTCGTTCTTTTGAACATGATTTTACCATAAAAAGTTTATTTTCTCTTGGTACCCATTGAAATCATTTTTTATGAGGTTGTTCGAAAACAAGTGACTCATTAAATCGTTTTAATGCTAGTTGGATCAGCTCTTCGACCAAATCACCATAATTCAGTCCTGTATTTTTCCACAATAAAGGATACATACTGAATTGTGTGAAACCAGGCATGGTATTTAGTTCATTAACAAAAATTTCGTCATTTGATGTTAAAAAGAAGTCGCAGCGGCTTAAGCCACTTCCGTCAATAGCTTGAAATGCCCGAACGGCATACTCGCGAAGTTGTTTTTCTACTTTTTCCGAAATCAGTGCCGGAATTTGCAGCGTGACTTCATTGTTTATATATTTAGCATCAAAGTCATAAAAATCAACTTCTTTAACTAACTCGCCAGGAACAGACGTATGAATATCATCATTTCCTAAAATTGCTACCTCGATTTCACGTGCTTCGATTCCTTGCTCTACTACAACCCGACGATCATACTGTAAGGCTAAATCAATGGCTGCTTTCAGCTCTTCCCGCGTTACAGCTTTACTGATTCCTACGCTTGAACCTAGATTGGCCGGTTTCACATACATTGGATAGATCAAGGTTCCTTCGCACTTTTTAAACACTTCATCAGGATTTGCTATCCAGTCGCCTTTCCGAATAGGAACATACGGCACTTGCGGCAACCCAGCTTGTTGAAATAATTGCTTGGTGATGATTTTATCCATTCCACAAGCGCTAGCCAAAACACCGGCTCCCACGTAAGGCATGCCCATAACTTCAAAAAGTCCTTGAACTGTACCATCTTCTCCGTTCGGCCCATGCAAGACCGGAAAGATAACAGCATCTTTTTCTTTTAGTTCGCTTGGATTGATGGCTACGCCTGTAGAAAACTCTCCTTCTTCTATAGCAAAATGCACTTCTTTTGCTGCAGATAAACGCAAAGCTTCAGAAAAATGAAGGCTATCTGCTTGCTTAATCGTTTCTCCTTTTATCCAATCGCCCTCTTTTGTAATATAGATGGGTTCAACTTCATAATAATCATAATATACTTCTTTTATAATGGAGAAAGCTGTCAGCAACGAAATATCATGTTCTGCGCTTTTCCCTCCATAAATTAGAAAGATTTTCATCTAGTTTGTCCTCCGAGTTGTAACGTTTAGTCTCTTTTTCAATAAAANNTTATTGTATCATATTTTTTTTTATAAAAATAGGCTGCATTTTGAGATAGCCGTCCTTATCTATATAAACTTCATGAACTTCTTTTTAGAGGTTTAACTACTTCTTTACTTTTTTGGTATCAGGCTACACTGATTAAAAGATTTAAAAAAAGTCAAAAAAATAGGCCAAGAAAACGGTTGGGTTCTCTTAGCCTATTTTATTTCAATAATGGTTGAAGCGTCTCTTCTTCTTTCAACGACCAGCTCTCATCTCTGCTATCATAACAAATCGTTCCAATTAATTCATTTTTCGAAAAAGTTTTATTAACATCCCTTAAACGATCTTCCACCAAGAAGATCGGAATTTTACAAATAGTATCCTCATGCTGCATTTGCTTAAAAGAAAGAATAACTCCTTCACGCAAGTAAGGGACTAATTCTTTGACTAATTCAGTTGGTATAGGTTTAATTTTTACAGCTTTTCGAAAAAGCTTTTTCTTTTCATTGAATTTTACTTCCAATACAGTAGTTAAACTATCGCTTAACAAAACATAAAATTGTTCTAAATAGCGAAAATATATTTTCCTGAAATTATCCGGTAACGATAAATAAATATAATTATTTTGTAATTTATAATAAAAGGGTGAGTGAAGGTGAGTATACGCATGGGCAATGTACAATAACTCAGAGATTTCTACAGGCGTTAACTGTCTCAATAGCTCTACACTTTCAAAATCAATCCATTTAATTGAATCACCTGTTAAAGTTTGTAAGTGATTATCAAAGTAAGCACGAACATTCTCTACTCCACGAATGATTCGAAACCCAGTATGAGCATCAAAATCACCTATATCTTCCGAGGCATTCAGCAACAGAATATTTTTAGGTACTTTTTTAATAATTTTTGTATAATTTGTCAGTATAAGACCTTTACTTAAAACTGAATTTGTCACACCATCCAAATGAACGTAAATATATTCTGAAGACAACATTCGCCCCTCCTTTTACTTTATCCTATTCTTCATTGTACTACGAAAACCGTTCTTTTTCTGTATCAATTCAATGATATTATCATTACAAAGAAAGCATCG
>DIDU01000143.1:11766-11974 GCA_002418295.1 Carnobacterium sp. UBA5792
GGTAACAATCGTTTTTACATTTCTTCCAGACGTTTAATTCGCGCTTCTATGGAAGGATGGGTATCCATTAAAGAACTGCTTTTTTTCTTTTTAAAGGGATTATCAATATATAGCGCTGCACTTGTTGGGTCTGCTTTTTTCATAGGCGGACTATCTGATATTTTAGTTAATGCAGAAATCAGCCCTTGTGGATTACGTGTCAGCTCTA
>DIDU01000101.1:0-178 GCA_002418295.1 Carnobacterium sp. UBA5792
AAGGTTTAGACAAACAACTAGCCGGCATATCAGAAATTGTTGCTTCAATGGTACCGGCATATAATTCAATAACAAAACCTGTCTTTATCGCACAAGCTGGGCAAGACGAGTTGATTGATCCGCAAATTGCGGTTCAGTTTAAAGAAGCTTTAATTCATGCGAAAGTAGACTTTCACTG
>DIDU01000101.1:233-3413 GCA_002418295.1 Carnobacterium sp. UBA5792
GAGTTAGAAAAGGATGTACTTAAATTCCTATCTGATTTGAATTGGAATGGAGAGTAGACTGAATGAAAAATAATCAGACGATCAAAGAAGCTATTTTAGTATATATGAAAGAACAAAAGAAAATGGCATTTAAAGTGAAGGACATCAGCGAAGGAATGGGATTGACGGGTTCAACCGATTTCAAATTATTGGTTTCTTCATTAGCGGAGATGGAACGAGAAGGAACTGTTTTTCTGAATAAAAAAGGCGAATTTAAGTTGCCGACAGAGGAGCCGATTCTATCCGGAACCTTTCGAGCAAGCGACCGTGGATTCGGCTTTGTATCGATTGAGGGAGAAGAGGACGATATCTATATCCCAGCACATCAAACTAATTTTGCTTTAGACGGCGATACCGTTACAATTGAAATTATCCGTCCAGCTGAACCTTGGTTTGATAAAGGCGCTGAAGGTCGTGTTAAAGCAATAATTGAACGTAAATTCACGCAGCTGGTTGGTGAATTTTTTGCTTATACAGAAGAAGGAATTGAAGAAACTGGATTGTATGGCTACATTGAGCCTAAAGATAAAAAATTAGCAGATACGCGTGTTTTTATCGAAGAAAAAGGAATTAAACCAGTGGATGGTGCGATTGTATTAGTTGAAATCACTCTTTATCCTGATAGTGAGTTTCCGAGAAGTATGCAAGGGATAGTAAAAACTGTTATCGGGCATAAAAATGATCCGGGAATCGATATCTTGACCATCGTTTATAAACACGGTATCCAAGTTGAATTTCCTGATGAAGTTATGGCTGAAGCAAATGAAGTTTCTGAAAAGATTTCCCCAGAAGATAGAACTGGGCGACGTGATTTGACAGAAGAAGTAGTCGTAACCATTGATGGAGAAGACGCAAAAGACTTGGATGATGCAGTGGCGGTTAAGAAGTTAGAAAATGGGCACTACCACTTAGGCGTGCACATTGCAGATGTTTCTTATTATGTTACAGAAGGCAGTGCATTAGATGCTGAAGCTTACGACCGGGCAACTAGTGTTTATTTAACAGACCGCGTTATTCCTATGCTGCCGCATCGCTTATCGAATGGAATCTGTTCATTGAATCCTCATGAAGATCGTTTAGCGATGAGTTGTGAAATGGAGATTGATCAAACAGGCGAAGTCGTTAGCCATGACATTTTTCCAAGTGTGATCCGTTCTTATCGCCGAATGAGTTATACACAAGTCAACCAAATTATCATGGATGAAGATGAAACGGTTCGTAAAGAGCATGAAGAGCTAGTACCGATGTTTGAAGCAATGGCAGAATTGCATACTATTTTGGAAAGAAAACGAAAAAAACGCGGAGCAATTGATTTTGAATCGCCAGAAGCTAAAATCATTGTAGATCGGGATGGGCATCCTTTAGATATAGTTTTGCGAGAAAGAGGCGTTGGTGAAAGAATCATTGAGTCCTTTATGCTATCAGCCAACGAAACCGTATCTGAACACTATACCCGCATGAAAGTACCCATGATCTATCGGGTCCACGAGCAACCGGACAGTGACCGGATGCAACGGTTTATGGAATTCGTCACAGCATTCGGTATTTCGATGAAAGGATCGAGTGAAACAGTTACTCCTAAGAGCCTGCAGAAAGTTTTAAATAGTGTTTCCGGCAAGCCAGAAGAATCGGTTATTTCGACTATGATGCTGCGCAGTATGAAACAAGCTAAGTATGATGTAGAGTCTTTGGGACATTATGGCTTGGCAGCTAAATATTATTCCCATTTCACTTCGCCAATACGGCGGTATCCTGATTTGATTTTACATCGCTTGATTCGTTCTTATGGAGAACAAGGAACNNAAGCCGGATATTGCTATTCAAAGTTCTAAAATGGAACGACGTGCAGTAGATGCTGAAAGAGAAACAGATGCATTGAAGAAAGCAGAATACATGATGGATAAAGTTGGAGAAGTATATGAAGGCATTATCGGGTCCGTTTTAAGATTCGGCTTGTTTATCGAGTTGCCCAATACGGTTGAAGGGTTAGTCCATATCTCCAATATGAAAGATGATTATTATGAGTTTATTGAAGAACGCTTGATGTTGGTTGGGGAGCATACAGGAGTTGTTTACCGCATCGGCCAAAAAGTNNTCAAAGTTATGAGAGCAGATCCGGAAACTCGCGAGATCGATTTTGAATTGGTGCCTGATCCAAATGCGCCAAAAATCGATTCAATCCCTCAAGCAAAAAAAGACGGAAAATCGCATAAAAAGAAAACAGGCAACCGGGAAAAGAATCAAGGAAGTAGAGACAAAAATAAGAAAAAGACATCTTACCGTAACAAAGAAAGCAAATCAGCAAAAGATAAAAAGAAAGCCAAGCCTTTTTATAAAGATGTGGCTAAGAAAAAGCCCGCTAAAAAGAAACCTAGATAAAAAGCAAGGAGGCGAAGTACATGCCAAAAGGTGAAGGCAAATTGGTAGCTCAAAATAGAAAAGCCCGTTTTGATTATACGATCTTAGATACAGTCGAAGCTGGAATTGTTCTTAAAGGAACTGAAATCAAGTCCATTCGAGCAGCAAGAATCAATTTAAAAGATGGATTTGCTCGCGTACGCAATGGTGAGATTTATTTACACAATGTGCATATCAGCCCTTATGAACAAGGGAACCAATTCAATCATGATCCCTTACGAACACGGAAGCTATTGATGCACANNTGCCGCTGAAAGTCTACATCAAAGACGGATATGCTAAAGTATTGATTGGCGTAGCTAAAGGGAAGAAAAATTATGATAAACGCGAGGATCTAAAACGAAAAGATCAAAAACGAGATTTAGCACGATCTTTAAGAGAAAGATAAGAAGAGTTACTGCTTCTAAAGTATGGTTACTTTAGAAGCAGTAACTTTTTTTATAGTCTTTTTTTATTTTTTATGTTAGAATTCGATTAGAAAAAGGAGGGTTTATATGAGAAAAAGATTAATTAGTACGTTAGCTATTGCTTTAATTCTTACAGTAGCTGGATGTGGAGGAAATAGCAGCAAAGAGGCAAGTACAAAAAATAATAAAGGGGAAGCAAAGCAGGTTTTTCATGTAGCCATTGGTTCGGAGTTGCCCACAGCTGATGTATCTTTAGCTATGGATAATGTCAGTGTCGAAGCAATGAGTCAGTTTATGGAGGGGCTATATGAATTTG
>DIDU01000101.1:3482-10075 GCA_002418295.1 Carnobacterium sp. UBA5792
GGCTAGTATATACCATTAAATTGAGAGAAGATGGCAAATGGAGTAATGGAGACAACGTAACCGCGAAAGATTTTGTTTATTCTTGGCAACGCACAGTAGACCCAGCTACAGCAGCAGAGCAATCTTATTATTTTGAAGGTATAAAAAATTATGAAGCCATCGCTAAAGGAGAACTTCCGTCAACTGAATTAGGAATCAAAGCAGTAAATGATTACGAATTAGAATTGACTTTGGAACATCCAATTCCATATATTAATTCATTGATNNATACCGGCGTTCTTTCCAATGAATGAGAAGTTTGTAGAGGAACAAGGTGATAAGTTCGGTACTAGCAGTGAAACGACTTTATCTAACGGACCCTTTACTTTGGAAGATTGGAATGGAACAAGCATGAGTTGGAAGTATGTAAAAAATGACCAATACCGAGAAAAAGATGCAGTGAATTTAGACGAAGTTCAAATGCAAGTCATTAAAGAAACGTCTTCCGGCATTAACTTATTCAAAGATGGACAATTAGATGATTTAGTAATAAACGGAGAATTTGTGGCACATGAACAAGATAATGAAGCGTTGCAAATTCGGGAAATGCCGGGAACGTATTATATTTCATATAATACGAAAAAAGAGATCTTGAGCAACCTTAAAGCTCGAGAAGCTATCTCTTTAGTTATTGATTCAGACCAAATCGCAAAAAACGTGTTAAATGATGGTTCAAAAAAAGCAACTGGTTTTGTTCCATTTGGTTTTACTAATGCTGATAGTGGAGAAGACTTTTCTAAAGATGCAGGAGAACTGACAAAAACAGATGTGAAGAAAGCGAAGGCACTATGGACTGAAGCAAAAGCAGAACTAGGAATTGATGGAGGAGAAATAACAATTCTAGCATCAGATATTGATTCTTCTAAGAAAGTGTCTGAATACCTTCAAGGCGTTATTGCAGAAAATTTGGATGGATTAACTGTAAAAGTTAACGCAGTACCTTTTAAAAATAGACTTGAAAGAAGCCGCAGTGGCGACTTTGATATTGTTTTAGGAGGATGGACTCCAGTTTATGCAGACCCAATCGATTTTTTGAATTTATTTAAATCCTCTAACAGTAATAATTTCGGACAATGGAATAATGCTCAATATGATCAGCTTTTAAAAGAAGCATCAGAAGATTATGCATTAGATAACCAAAAGCGTTGGGATTCTATGTTAAAAGCACAAGAACTGTTATTTACTGAACACCCAGTGACACCACTTTACCAAATATCTGAAGTTCATTTAGTCAATCCTAAAGTAAAAGGCCTTGAGTTAGGACCTTTAGGAAGCCCTTATTATAAAAAAGTTTCTATCACAGAGTAAAGAAGATAAATTTAGTAGCGTGACAACTAGTTTGCCACGCTACAGTTAATTGAAAACAATGATAATGAAAAAAGGAAGCGGTTAAAAAATGGAAAAAGAAAAAGCACTTGCTGTAATTAAAGAATTGTCTAATGCTAATGGTGTTTCAGGTTTCGAAGATGAAGTTGTAGCTGTTTTAAAAAAATATGGAAAAGAGATTGGAGAGTTATCAGAAGATCGGATTAGAAACTTATTTTTGAAAAGGCAGGAAAATAAAGAAAACCAACCAATTGTCCACTTAGATGCACATACAGATGAGGTAGGCTTTATGGTCCAAGCGATTAAGCCGAATGGAACACTGGTCTTTCTGACTATTGGTGGCTGGATTGCTAGTAATATTCCAGCGCACCGCGTACGGATTCGGAATAGTGATGGAGTTTATGTTCCAGGTATCATTGCTAGTCAGCCACCGCATTTTATGTCAGAGGCCGATCGCAACAAACCGTTAGATGTGGGTGAAATGGTCATTGATATCGGCTCTTTAAGTTATGAGGAAACAGTCAATGATTTTAAAATTAAGATAGGTGCACCGGTTGTACCGGACGTAGCCTTTGAATACTTTCCTGAAAAAGAAAGAATGTTTGGAAAAGCATTTGATTGTAGAATTGGCTGTGCAGCAATGTTAGATACGATTGGAAGATTTCAAGGGAAAGAATTACCAGTTAATGTAATAGGCAGTTTTAGTTCGCAAGAAGAAGTAGGAGATCGAGGCATTAAAGTTGCGATTAAAGAAGTTCAGCCTGATATTGCGATTGTTTTTGAAGGTTGTCCAGCAGATGATACTTTTTCAGAGCCGCATATGATTCAAAGTGCTTTAAACAAGGGACCTATGTTGCGTCATATGGACGTGTTGATGATTACAAATCCACGCTTTCAAAAATTTGCCTTAGATATTGCTGAAAAGCATACTATCCCTGTTCAAGAATCGGTGCGCAAAGGTGGTGGAACGAATGGTGCTGTGATTAATTTAGCTGAAAAAGGAGTACCTACGATTGTTTTAGGGATACCAGTACGTTATGCACATACACATCACAGCATCGTATCATTCAGCGATTACCAACATGCCGTAAATTTAGCCGTTAAGATTATTGAAGAACTAGATGCAGCTACGATTGCAAGTTTTTAAGCAATTTAGAAAAGAGGGCATATAATGAAATTATATTTATCAGTAGATATGGAAGGGATGGCAGGCATTGCTCATCCGCAATTTGAAAAAGAAGACAAAGTAATTTTTAGAGAAATGTACCATCAACAAGTTAAATGGGTCATTGAAGGCATTCAAAAAAGTACAGTCAATGACAAGATTACTGAAATTACTATTTCTGATTCCCATGCATTAGGATTGCATTTATCTTATAATCTATTAGCCGATATGGATGAACGGATTAGTTTAGTCAGTGGTTATCCTAGAAAAGATTATATGATGAGCAGGTTAGATGAAAGTTACGATTTAGTCTTTTTTGTCGGGTATCATGCAGGTATTGGGGAACAAAATGGCTGTATTGATCATGGCTATAGCGCAAGAGCTGCCTATAATCTTTATATTAATGGAGAATATATGAATGAAACTACCGTTAATGCAGCCTATGCAGCTGAATTAGGAGTACCAGTAGGTTTGATTATTGGAGATTCTGGCTTAGAGACACAATTATTCGAAAAAGGTATGATGCCATGGGTATCTTTTGTAAAAACAAAGGATTCTTTAGGGAGATATGCAGTTAAAAACCGTCCACGTAAACAAGTCCGAGAAGATACCATCGCCAAAGTAGTAGAGGTACTAGAAAGTGATTATAATAAGATTCAGTTGTATCAAATGAAAACGCCAGCTGAATTGAAAATCCAATTTTACAATACAGCTCAAGCGGATAAAGTAGAACTTTTACCGGGAACTACTCGGCATGATGGACGAACAGTTTCTATTACCTGTCAAGATATGAAGACGCTGNNACAGGAACGGAATAGATGTATCAAAAGAGCAGCTGAAATTAAAAAATGACTAGTGTTAAAAAGCAGTACTTACTTAAAAAAGCTACGAAAACTGTCCTATCTGAAGACTCATTCTTTAGATAAGGCAGTTTTTTTAAAACGAATTAAGAGTATTCTTCAATTTGCTTTGGTATAATAAGAAAAATGAAGGAGAAAGAAGGCATACAGCATGACGATTTATGATTTTACCGTAACAGAAATTGATGGCAAGGAAGTTTCACTGGATAAATATCGCGGAAAGCCTCTATTGATCGTGAATACAGCCAGCAAATGCGGATTGGCTCCTCAATTCGAAGGATTAGAAAAATTGTACAAGAAATATAAAGAACAAGACTTTGTCGTATTAGGCTTTCCTTCTAACCAATTTATGAACCAAGAACCATTGGAAAATGATGAAATCACAGAATTTTGCCAAGTAAACTATGACGTATCTTTTCCCTTGCATCAAAAAATCAAAGTAAATGGAAAAGAAGCTGCTCCGCTTTATCATTATCTAACTGAGCAGACAGGAAACAAAAAAATCAAATGGAATTTCACTAAGTTTTTAATTGGTAAAGACGGCGAAATTATTGAACGTTTTGGTCCTACGGTGAAACCGGAAAAAATTGAAGATGCTATCGTATCAGCTATTGAAGCATCATGATACTGCAACTCCTTTACTTTCAACGATTTAAGCACAGCAAACAAAACTGCCGGTACTTTCTGGCAGTTTTATTTTTTTTAAATGAGAAAAGCAAAAACGATCGTAAGTAGAAAGTCTATGGTACAATTAATTGGTATACATGAAAGTTTTGGAGGAGAATGATAATGGATAGCAAAAATAAATACTTAACTTTATTGGCTAAAGAGTATCCGACTATTGGAGAAACCACTACAGAAATTATCAATTTAGAAGCCATTATGAATTTACCTAAAGGGACAGAACATTTTCTTAGTGATGTTCATGGAGAATATGATGCATTTCAACATGTTTTGCGTAATGGTTCAGGAAATATCAAAGAAAAAATCAATGAGATATTTACCGACCGCTTAAGTAAAAAAGATATGAGTACGTTGGCTACACTAATTTATTATCCAGAAGAAAAAATCAAAAATATTTTAGCTGATATTGTTAACGAAGAAGAAATTGATGAATGGTATCGATTGACCTTATCGCGTCTGATTGAATTATGTGTATTTGTAGCTTCTAAATACACCAGTTCTAAAGTCCGAAAAGCTTTGCCTAAGGAATTTACTTATATTATTGAAGAATTGCTATTGAAAGATAACAGTTTTTCAAATAAAGAAGACTATTATAGCAAAATCATTCAAAGTATCATTTCGCTAGACCGAGCTCCTCAGTTCATTGCAGCTATTTCCTATCTGATCCAGCGCTTAGTTGTCGATCACTTGCACGTTGTCGGAGATATTTATGACAGAGGACCTTATCCTGATAAAATTATTGATACATTGATCGATCATCACTCTGTTGATATTCAATGGGGCAACCATGATATTTTATGGATGGGAGCCGCTAGCGGATCGGCAGTCTGTATCGCTAATGTTCTACGGATCTCTGCGCGTTACGATAATTTAGAGATTATCGAAGATGCTTATGGCATTTCATTACGCCAATTACTGACCTTTGCTGAAATGACATATACGGAAGACAGTGCAAACGGTTTTTATCCTAAAATCGATAAAGAGAAAAAAGATTTTTATGAAGAAGAAGTACGCCAAATCACTAAAATGCATCAAGCCATTGCGATTATTCAGTTTAAATTGGAAGGTGTCATCATTAAAAGACAGCCGGATTTCAAGATGGAACACCGGATGGTTTTAAATATGATTGATTATGAAAATGGAACAATCACGATCAAAGGCGAAACTTATCCTTTGACCAATACGTATTTTCCAACCATTGATCCANNTTATAA
This sequence comes from Carnobacterium sp. UBA5792, assembly GCA_002418295.1. The sequence continues at coordinate 8,771 of DIDU01000101.1, forward strand.
ATTAACTAAAGAGGAAGAAGCTATTGTAGATAAGCTGATTTATGCTTTTAAAAATAGCGGACGATTGCAACAGCATATCTCTTATTTGTACAATAAAGGCAATATGTATTTAAAATACAACGATAATTTATTGTTCCATGGATGTGTTCCTTTAAATGAGGATGGAAGTTTTATGGAATTTAACATTCNNAGGAAAAGCGTTATTGGATAAATTTGAAGAAATCTTGCGTAAAGGCTATTTGACCAGAGACAAAGAAAATAAAGAAAAACATTTAGATATCATTTGGTATTTATGGACGGGAGCTGCTTCTTCATTATTTGGAAAAGATCAGATGACGACATTTGAACGGTACTATATTGAAGATAAAACGACTCATGAAGAAAAGAAAAATGCTTATTACAATATGCGCAATGATATTGCTACCTGTGAGAGAATACTGGCTGAGTTCGGATTAGACCCTGCTAAAGGACACATTATTAACGGACATACACCTGTGAAAGAAAAGCGGGGAGAGGATCCGATCAAAGCGGACGGGCGCATGTTAGTGATCGATGGCGGTTTCTCTAAAGCCTACCAAGGGACAACTGGGCTGGCCGGATATACGTTGTTGTACAATTCTTACGGCATGCAGCTGGTTTCACATCAACCATTTACTTCGCTGAAAAATGCGATTGAAGATGAATTTGATATCATGTCGACGCGCAGAGTGGTGGACCGCGAATTAGAGCGTAAAAAAGTTCGAGAAACAGATATTGGTATACGCTTATCCGAACAAGTAAAAGATTTGAAAGAATTATTGGAAGCTTATCAAAATGGTGAAATCGTTGAAAACCACAAGAAATAAACAGAAGTTCTTTTCTGAATGAAAACTTATTCTTTCCCGCTTATCTTTGGTACAATAGAAGATGAGTATAAAATGCATGAGAATGTTAGGTTACTGGAGGAGATTTTTTTGAATAAAGGATGCACATTTTATTTTGTCAGACATGGCCAAACGTATTTCAATTTATATAGAAGAATGCAAGGCTGGAGCAATATACAGTTGACTGAAGAAGGAAGCGAAGATGTTCGCAGAAGCGGCAGAGGGTTGGCAGAAGTACAATTTGATGCAGTGTATACAAGTGATTTAAACCGGACAATTGAAACGGCCAGTCTTATTTTAGAAGAAAATAAATTTGGCGAAGAATTAGAAATACAAGCTATGCCTGAGTTTCGTGAAGTGTTTTTTGGTTCTTTTGAAGGTATGGACGTTGATGAAGTATGGGAAAATATCAATGAAGTGATGGAATACCCTTCTGTCGCTG
>DIDU01000101.1:10147-10535 GCA_002418295.1 Carnobacterium sp. UBA5792
GGAACAAATGAACGCCACGAAAGAAGCGGACCCTTATCACCATGCGGAGAATTACCTTGAATTTTGGTCACGCATTGAAAAAGGGTTGTTAACATTGATCGATAAGCATCGCGATACGGGAGATAAGGTATTAGTTGTCGCTCACGGCAATACGATCCGGTATATGTTGAATGGATTAGTTCCCGAGCTGGATAATCCGCAGCCTTTGTTAAATGCCAGTGTATCAAAGGTCAGCTATTATGATGGGCGCTATCATTTAGAATGTTACAATGAAATTGAACACTTCAAAGATTTAGAAAAAGATTAAACAAAGCAAAGGGAGAATAAATAGTTTGAAACCAAATGCATTAGTATTTTTTGACTTAGACGGTACGTTATTAAATAAAGA
>DIDU01000101.1:10570-16759 GCA_002418295.1 Carnobacterium sp. UBA5792
ACGAAGCCCGATTGAAATTCAGCACGTGTTAAAAGAAACGCCGATTGATTCATTTATTACACTTAATGGACAATACATTGTGTATGAAGGCCAAGAAGTTTATCGCAATCGCATTCCTGTAGAAACGTTGGTTAATTTAAAACAAGCAACAGAAGAACGCAAATTTGCCTTGTCTTTTTATACAAATAATAAAATCCGTGCAACACGTGAAACAGAAGTATTAAAAGAAGCGTATCAGTTTATTCACGCTGAAGTTCCGTCGGTGCACAGTACCTTGCATTTAGAAGAAGAAGTGTTGATGGCATTAGTATTGAACACAGATAAGTCACAAGATGCTTATTTTAAAACGAACTTTCCAGAGTTGTCTTTTTACCGCAACACGCCTTACAGTATGGACACCATTCCAAAAGGGAATTCAAAAGCTACGGGGATCACGGAATTAGTTAAGACATTGAAATTTGAGACGATCCCGACTTTCGCTTTCGGGGATGGGTCTAATGATATTGAAATGGTCGAACACGTAGACTATGGAGTAGCGATGGGAAATGGGCTAGCAAGCTTAAAAGAAAAGGCTACCTATATTACTGCGAGCCATGTTGATGGTGGAATCGTAGAAGGGTTAAAGTATTACGATTTAATTTGATTTCTGATAAGCAATAAGTAAAAAACTGACTGAACTCCGCATACTCTTAAAATAGTGGAATTCGGTCAGTTTTTTTAGGCAATTAAACAGTTAATTGCTGGAAAACTTTTCCGACGGCATCTTCAATAGCCAAATCTACAGGTAAATCAATAGTAAGTGGTGTTTTATTGATGACAACGACTCGTTTGCCTTTAAAGTAGCGAATAAGGTTTTTAGATGGATTGACTGTTAAAGAAGTACCAGCAATAATCAGTAAGTCTGAACTGGCCATCAACTCTTTTGCCCGGTCTAAAATTCCTGGTTTGAGATTTTCGCCAAATAAAATCACATCTGCACGAATAATGCCGTTATCAATCGGACAACGAGGAATATTCTGCTCATCCCGTTGAATTTCATTTAATTTGTATTCGCGACCACATTCCATACAGTGAAAATGACGGTTATTGCCATGCAGTTCAACAACTAGTTTACTTCCGGCTGCTTGATGCAAGCCATCCACATTTTGAGTGATGATGCGAACATCTTTCCCTTGTTTTTCTAGTTTGGCCAAGTAGAGATGCGCTGCATTCGGTTTTGGAGCTTCTGTTTTTTTACGTGTGTTAGGTCGGTTAAAAAACTTTTCCGGGTAATTTAATAAATAACGTTTACTCATAATTTTCTTGGGGTCTAACTGCTGCCGTTCCAATTCAGTATAAGTCCCAGTATTTGAACGGTAATCCGGTAAGCCACTCTCAGTTGAAACTCCCGCACCACCAAAAAAGACAATTTTTTCAGCTTCATCAATAAATCTTTGCAATGTTTCTATTTGATGCGTCATTTATTTTATGCTCCTTCATATTATCTAATTATTTCTATACTACATAGTAGCACACAATTGTGTTGATTCGTATTAATTCGCTTATAAAAAGGAAGAGGAAATATTTAAAGAGGCAGCAATAAAGGGGATTGTTCGGTAGCGATTGTCTAGCAGACAAATAGACAAGAAAGCTGTAGAGAGTTGTTCGGTAGTGCCCGTCTAGCAGACAAATGATAGAAAAAACTAGCCTCAATTAGTTGTTAGAAGGAATATACATCATAAGCCCCATAATCGGATTCAAAAATTAGTTTGCAGTACAAGATAATTGGTTAGTTAATTAGAGTTTTTTGGATTCAAAAAAATTACTACCTGTATTTGAAACGAAAACAATATAGATTGCGGATAGTATTGAATGAGAAAGAAAAACATTAGGAGTGGGTGAATGGCTTTTAAGGAGAGAGAAAAACCGTTTCGATTGTTAGTGATGGAATCNNTGGTTAATCGAATGACTTTATCTAGAGATGACCGTAATAAGTATGCGAACTGGGTCAAAGGATACAATGGAGAAGTGCAGTTTGATTCCATAACAGAACAATTAAAATGTGAGAGCATAGTTTTAAATGATTTGTATTTAACGGTAAGGGGGAAAAAGTTTCAAATTGATACTTTGTTGATCACTGCAAAGAGTCTTTATATATACGAAGTTAAAAATTTTGAAGGTGAATACTANNCTATGAGCGAACTAAAAAAGAAGTATTTGACCCACTTTATCAAATAAAAAATGCAGAGTCAGCATTGCGCCAATTGGTTGATCAAATGGGATATAATTTGACTATTAAAAAACAAATCGTTTTTTTGAATCGCGATTTTGCATTGTTTCAAGCTCCAAGAAATAGCGGAATATTGTTACCTGGAATGTTGAAATCTCATTTTTCAATGGTTAACGGAATTTCAGAGACGTTAAATCAAAATCATTATCGTTTCGCAGAAGAAATTAAACCAATGCATATGGAAGACTTTTCTTTACATAATGTACCATATTACAAAAAGGAATTATTAAAGAAAGGAGTTACTTGTTTTGATTGTGGATCCTTCATAGATTGTTTTACAAAAAAAGAAACTTGTACATGTCAGTACTGCGGCAAAAAAGAGGTAGTTTCTCAAACCATTATGCGACATGTACAAGAATATAAACGTTTATTTCCAAATGAAAGAATTACAGTATCGGCTATTTGTGAATGGTGTGATAATCAGCTGTCTGTTAGGAGAATCAAGTATATCTTCAATCAGCATTTAATAGCTAAAGGAACAGGCCGATGGCGATATTATGAATTGAAAACTTGAATCATTCATAAAAAATTACAGAAGCGAACGTATTTTCTTTTTTAGAGATTTGTGTTATAATAACTAATAGAGAGTTTGAATAGGTAATGGAAAAGAAGAGCTGATTTTTCCACTCTGTACACTTCCCATTCGGGGGCGTTACGGATTCGACAGGTATAGGTCGAGCTTGGATTGCGCTTCGTAGGTTACGTCTACGTTAAAACGTTACAGTTAAAATAACTGCTAAAAACAATAACAACTCTTACGCTTTAGCTGCGTAAAAACAGCTTAGTGTAGATCCTCTCGGCATCGCCCATGTGCTCGAGCAAGGGTCCTATAATCAGTGGGATACGCTAAACCTTTCCGTCTGTAAGGTTTAGAAGAGATCATCAGACTAGCAAAGCATGATGCCGGTTGTGTGGCTGATGCCAAGCGAACTTTTAAATAGCATAACTATGAGCGTAGATGTCTAGGTGCCGATATATTTGGACGCGGGTTCGACTCCCGCCGTCTCCACTAATTTTAATAAATTAAAAAAGCGTGTAAACATTGAATTAACGGTGTTTACATGCTTTTTTTGCTTGGAAAATTGGGGAAGAGTTGAATCTTTGAAAGGAAAACAGGTAAAGGCAACTTGAGGCAATGGGTAAATATAGTGAAGCGGTAACTGAATACTTAGAGTTTATATTGAAAAAGGGTACAGTCCTGAATGAATACGAGGTAGCAGAACAAAGTTACATTGAAGCAGTAAGTAATAATAGTTATGTAGTATTAATGTAGTAATAGTTATACATTTATACTTTCATACGATATAATTAAAGAAAGGAGTTATATCACATGGAAACTATTAAAAAGATAGAAAGAAAAACTAGAGCAACTGGTGGGTCTGTTGTTTCTACAATTCCTNNATTAGGAGTAAAAGCCGGAGATGAAATTAGATTTATTATTAATGTGGAGGGTAAAGTTGAGATAGAAAAAGTAGAAACACATGTCAATGACTTAGATATATCAGCTGACTTTCTTCAAGCATTGAATAGAGGAATGACTAAATATGATGAAGCTTTGAAACAGTTGGTTGAGAGATGATAAGGTATTTAAGCGAAAAGGAAATTATCCTGATTAATGTAATTCAGATTGAAACTTACAGCAATCAAGAACAAGTAGGGGTGAAAGAACCATCTGCATTAAATATGTGTTTAGAACAACCCAAACAAGAAGTGTTTGGAGAAATATTATACCCAACGGTTGAAGATAAAGCGGCGATATTGTTTGAGTTGTTGATTAATAAAAATTGTTTTTATAATGCGAATAAGAGAACTGCTTCAATGGCTTTATATACATTTTTAGAGTTGAATGAGATAGATTTAGCAGCTGAACAAAATGAGCTGGTAGAGTTTGCAGTATCCATTGCTAAGAAGCGAGGAAAAGAACAGACGACTCATGAAGATATAGTAGAATGGATAAAGAAACACAGTAGAAAAAAATAGGAGAATCCTATAAAAGGTTCTCTTTTTTTGTAGAGTAATATAGATAATAATGATTATAATGTGGGGAGTAAGATTTAAACTATTTTTTTACTTTATAAAGGAGCGTTGGGTCTTGGAATCATTAGAATTAATCGAAAAGTTAGTTTCAAACAGCGAAAAGCATCGTATGATAAATCTCCAAGAAGAACATCAAAATAAAGAGTATGAAGGTCTTACATTTAACATTGAACAGCACACGTTCAGAAGTCGATTAGCTAAGAAGACCCCAAAGAAAAAAGGGTATTTTGTAGTTTTTTGGGAAAAAGATAAAGATAATAAGAATCAACCATATGCGTTTGACAATATGCCAGAAAAATTAATTGTTTCGATTATAGATAATCATCTGATAGGTCAATTTGTTTTTCCAAAATTACTATTATTAGAAAAGGGTATTTTAAAAAGCGAAAATGATAAAGGAAAAATGGCGATGAGAGTTTATCCTTCATGGGAAAATGAATTAAACAATTCTGCAAGAAAAACTCAAAAATGGCAGGAAACCTATTTTATAAATCTATCAAACGAAATAGATACTCAACGGGCTGCAGCGTTATATTTCACGTGAAATTAAATAGTAAATCAAGATATGCGAAGCACTACCTTTAATTATTGAAAGCAATCGTTTTCCAGTACGGGTAGTTAAAAAAGCTCCTAAAGGCATAACAAATATGATGTCGTTTCTGCCTTTAGGAGCACGTTAAGAAAATAACCAATAAATCGGAAAGAGAGGGAAGACAAAAGTCTCTCTCTTTCAGTGACTATATATGTTAACGAGAAAGAGTCTTTTTACTTCTGTATTTTAAATAGATATCTTCAAGATGGTAATAACCAATCCCAATGATAATACAGACTACAAGATTAACAAGAAACAATTCTTCGTGCTTATCAATAAACGAAGCGGAGATCCAAAAATAAACCATTTGAACAATAAAAATATGATACGACTTTTTACCGAGTTGTGCTAAACCTTCATAGAGCATGTTCCATTTTATTTTTGGCAAATAAATCAAACCGAGATGAAAGAGCAGCAAAGGGTAAAAGAACGTTAGAGGATCTTGTCCTTTCCAAGCAGTATTAAATGAAAAAAGCGGCACTTCATAATTAAAATAATGAACTAAAACAAGATATGGAATACTCAATAAAGCACCGACTGTAATAAGCTGCAGGCTTTTTTTGTCTTTTTGAACAAAGTAATACCAAATACCTAATGAAATGGCAAAAAGGTAACGGAAAAAAAGCAAGCGGTAAATAAATGAAGGTAATCCAAAAGTATCGCTGGCAAATTCAAAAATCAGGTTAAAAGTAAAACTCAAAACAAGCATGAGATGGTGATTTTTTTTAGCTAAATAAAATAAAAAAGGCAAGAAAAAAACAATTTGAATCATGATGGAAACAAAAAATCCACCATAACCGCCACGTCCGAATAGATAAAAGAACACATTGGCTTCTCTGCCAATAAACGGTGCAATGATAATCTGAAAAAGATAAGCAACTAGCGCGGGCAGTAAAATGCGTTTCAATTTTTTGAACAGCAGATTGGGCTGATACAGCACCGCTAAAGATTCTATTCCTTTTCGTTCATAAGACATCGTATGGTTATAACCAGTAATAATCAGAAATAAAGGTACGGCTTGTTGAATATAAAAAGGGCCGCCGAAGCTTAATAACGTTTTATTTGTAAAGCTATGAATTACAATGACAAAAAGGATAGCCAATCCTTTAATAATGTCGATCGTTCGGTTGTATTTCAAAAAAAGTCCCCCTGTTCTCTGTCTATTATGAGACATTTGGACTTATTTGGAAAGTATTTTGCTGGAAGGCGGATCAATCAAGCAAATAAAATTAAAGAAATAATAAAATACTGGTCATTAACAGAAGCGAAATAATGATACTAGCAGATGAAA
>DIDU01000101.1:16904-17180 GCA_002418295.1 Carnobacterium sp. UBA5792
TCCATCATGAACATGGATAAGAAAGCATTCGCATTTGAAAAAAGATGCACGATATTCAGCATAGAATCCGGCAAAGCAACGCCAGTAAGAGCTAATATGAGCATAATCAGGTATGTAGTAAACGGCGGAGAAGAAAGCAGCTTTTGCAGTGTGCGAACAAGAGAAAGAACCTCTTTGTTTTGTCTTGTCATTTTTTCAACAGCAACTGTCGTACCGCCAGCCAGCCTTAAAGAATTCCCCATGTCGAAACTGCCGATAAAAGGCACAGCAGCCGGG
>DIDU01000046.1:0-5982 GCA_002418295.1 Carnobacterium sp. UBA5792
AGGACGGACAGAACAAGGTCGGTCAGATACAATCATGGTGATGACAATCAATCCTAAAACAAACGAATCCAAAATTGTCAGCATTCCACGTGATACGTATACAGAAATTGTTGGTAAAGGTACAATGGATAAAATCAATCATGCATATGCCTTTGGCGGTACATCGATGTCAATGAACACCGTTCAAAAATTACTAGATATTCCAATTGATTATTACGTAGAAGTGAATATGCAAGGAATCAAAGATATTGTGGATGCAGTTGGCGGTATTCAAGTGACTAGTCCGCTATCATTCTCTATTGAAGGCTACAGTTTTACTGAAGGTCAAACTGAAAACCTAGATGGTGCAGCAGCCTTAGCTTATTCAAGAATGAGACACGAAGATCCCAAGGGTGATTATGGTCGCCAAGGAAGACAGCGCCAAGTTCTTGAAGCAATCGTTAAAAAAGCAGCCACTTTCTCGACAATTACGAATTACCAAAGTGTCCTTGGAACGATGGAAAACAACATGCAAACCAACTTATCATTTGATGACATGGTAGATATTTTTAGCAAATACCGTTCTGCTGCCGGTAATATCGAACAAGTTCAATTAGAAGGAACCGGTGTGATGATGAATAACATATCTTATCAACAAATTGCTCCTGAAGAACTTAACAAAGTATCTACTCTTTTAAGACAACAACTTGAACTAGAATAATTAACACTAAAAAGAAGCATTGCAAAATAAAAATTGCAGTGTTTCTTTTTTTGTTGAGATTCCTATAATAAACTAAGTGTTAAGATTGTTATTTCAACCATTGTATATTATGATTGGAAGGTAAGGTATTTCAATTCTAGTTAAATAAATTCAAAGGAGCGTTTAGATGGCCATTCTAGTTACAGGCGGTGCTGGTTATATTGGCAGTCACACAACAGTTGAATTATTAAATGCCGGATATGAAGTCGTGATCGTCGATGATTATTCAAACAGCAAACCGGAAGTATTGAAACGAATCAAAGAAATCACAGGGAAAGACGTTGCTTTTCATGAAGTAAATATTCTGGACAAAGCGTCACTTGAAGAAGTTTTTCAAGTACATGAGCTGGATGCTGTTATTCATTTTGCTGGGTACAAAGCAGTAGGGGAGTCAGTGGCTCAGCCGTTAAAATATTACCATAACAATTTGACCGGTACCTTTGTCTTAGTGGAGTTGATGGAAAAATATGATGTGAAAAAAATGGTCTTCAGTTCTTCGGCAACAGTTTATAGCATGAACAATGTATCACCATTGACAGAAGAGTTGCCATTGAGTACGACCAATCCGTACGGCACGACTAAAATGATGATCGAACAGATTTTGCAAGATGTTTACAAGGCAGATAATACTTGGAGTATTGCTTTGCTTCGCTATTTCAACCCGATTGGAGCTCATGAAAGCGGTCGAATCGGGGAAGACCCGAATGGTATACCGAATAATTTAATGCCGTATATCACACAAGTGGCTGTTGGCAAGCGCAAAGAATTAAGTGTTTTCGGAAATGATTATGATACACCAGATGGAACTGGCGTAAGGGATTACATTCATGTCGTTGATTTAGCTAAGGGACATTTAAAAGCAGTCGAAAAAGTATTGGAAACAGAACAGGTTGAAGCATATAATTTAGGGACAGGGAACGGCTACAGTGTACTGGATGTGGTAGCTAGTTTTGAAAAAGCAACTGGTCAAAAAATCCCCTATGTGTTAGCGGATAGAAGACCTGGTGATATTGCTCTCTATTATGCAGATGCTTCAAAAGCAGCAACTGAATTAAGTTGGAAAGCTTCTTTTGACTTAGAAGAAATGTGTCGTGATTCTTGGAGATGGCAAGAAAATAATCCTAATGGATATGAATAGGTAAATAAAAGAATCAATATAGTGAGTTGTTTTTTAGATCATATTAATGGAGGAAGTCAAATGCAAAAAGTTAGAAAAGCGGTTATTCCCGCAGCAGGTTTAGGAACACGTTTTTTACCAGCCACAAAAGCAATGGCCAAAGAAATGCTGCCAATCGTAGATAAGCCCACGATTCAATTTATTATTGAAGAAGCAATTGAATCTGGAATTGAAGAAATTCTAATTGTTACAGGAAGAAGCAAACGATCAATTGAAGATCATTTTGATTCAAACTTTGAATTAGAGCAAAATTTGGAAACTAAAGAAAAATGGGATTTGTTGAAACTAGTTGAAAGCACCACTAAAATCAAATTGCACTTTGTTCGTCAATCATATCCGAAAGGACTGGGAGATGCTGTACTTCATGCAAAAAGCTTTGTTGGAAATGAGCCATTTGTGGTCTTATTGGGTGATGACATGATGAAAGATGACATGCCTTTAACGAAACAATTAATGGATCAACATGATAAAACCGGCTTGTCAGTTTTAGCTACTATGCGGGTACCGGATAAAGATACCTCAAAATATGGTATTGTAGATCCGGCAGCAAAATTAGAAGAAGGACTTTATGAAGTCAAGCAATTTGTTGAAAAACCAAAGGCTGAAGAAGCACCAAGCAATTTAGCTATTATTGGACGTTACTTATTAAACCCCGAAATTTTTGAAATGCTGGAAAACCAAGCACCGGGAGCAGGGAATGAAGTTCAATTAACAGATGCTATCGAGCAATTGAATAAAACTCAAAAAGTATTGGCACATGAGTTTAAAGGAACACGCTATGATGTGGGAGACAAATTCGGCTTTATGACAACCAGTATTGAATATGGCTTAGAACATCCAGAAGTTAAAGACAACCTGAAAGAATACTTAATTCAATTGAGCAAAGAATTGCGTACACAAGGGTAAGCAAAAGGAAAGCATAGTCTAAAGAAAATTTGGCTGTGCTTTCTTTATCTGTTACGGAAAAAAGAGGTGAAGAATGGAATGGAGCGTATCTTAGTGTACGGTCAGGGCGGTCATAGCAAAGTTATCCAAATGATGATTTGCAATCAACGAAATAAGCAAGTTAGCTTGATAGCGGATGATGATGTCAGTAAAGTCAATGAAGAAGCAGCTGCAAGAGTGATCCTGGGTAAGCAATTAGCAGATTATCAGCAGAATTTATACAGTATCGTAATAGCAATTGGAACAAATTCTATTCGGAAAAAAGTAGCAGAACAATATAAAAATTGGTCTTTTACATCAGTGATCGATGAAACAGCGTTGATAGCGGATGATGCAGTTATTGGAATAGGAACTGTGGTGATGCCTCGTAGTGTAATCCATCCCGCGGTGCGAATAGGTAAGCATTGTATTATCAACACAGGTGCAATTGTGGAACACGGTTGCAAAATAGGTGATTATTCCCATATTTCTCCCGGAGCAGTTTTGACTGGAAATGTCCAAATAGGTGAATTGGTTCATGTGGGAGCAAATGCTACAGTTCTGCCTGGAATAGTTATTGGTGATAACGCCATTATTGGAGCAGGAGCAGTGGTTACAAAAAATGTAGCTGCTGGTAGTGTAATGGTGGGGAACCCGGCTAAACCAATGAAAAAAAGAGAATAAGATTCTCTCATTTTTTTTACAGTATTCAATAAAGAAAGGAATGAAACGGATGAAAAAAATAAAAGTGATGACCGTTTTTGGCACAAGACCGGAAGCAATCAAAATGGCACCTTTGGTCTTGGAATTAGAACGTCAATCCGCATATTTTGAATCAGTAGTAGTAGTTACTGCTCAACATCGACAAATGCTGGACCAAGTATTGAGTATCTTTAACATTAAGCCAGATTATGACTTAGACATTATGAAAAGCCGACAAACATTAGCGCAAATCGCAGCCAATGTATTGTTGGGATTAGAAGAAGTGATGCAAAAAGAATATCCGGATATCGTTTTAGTGCATGGCGACACGACGACTACTTTCGCTGCAAGCATCTCGGCATTTTACAATCAAATTAAAATCGGACATGTGGAAGCTGGATTACGAACTTGGAATAAGAACTCCCCTTTTCCCGAAGAGATGAACCGACAAGTGACCGATNNCTGATATCTATTTTGCTCCAACCAAAGAAAGCGCCGCTAATTTGTTAAAAGAAAATCACCCAGAAAGTCAAGTTTATGTGACAGGCAACACAGCCATTGATGCATTGGATGTCACTGTCAAAGACGACTATCACCATGAAGTATTAGATAAACTAACAGAAGGCAATCGTTTGATTTTGATGACGATGCACCGCAGAGAAAATCAAGGCGAACCGATGAAGCGTGTTTTTCGAGCTGTTCGTCAAGTAGTTGACACCTACCCTGATGTGGAGGTCGTTTATCCGGTCCATTTAAATCCACTCGTTCAAGAAATAGCAATTCGCGAACTAGGTGATCATGATCGGATTCATTTGATCGAACCGTTAGATGTAATTGATTTTCATAATATTGCCGCTAGAAGCTTCTTGATCATGAGTGATTCAGGTGGAGTACAAGAAGAAGCACCTTCGCTAGGTGTGCCGGTCCTAGTGTTGCGCGATACAACTGAGCGACCGGAAGGCGTTGCTGCCGGGACATTAAAACTAGTAGGAACAGAAACAAAAGATGTTGCGCAGGCCATGATAGATTTGTTAGACAATCTCGAACTACATCGTCAAATGGCTGAAACCAATAATCCTTATGGAGACGGTAAGACAGCCAGACGTATTTTAGATATTTTAGCTTATGAATTCGACTTGTCGAAAACAAAGCCGGAAGATTTTAAATAAATTCTACTTATTTATAATAGCAAAGCAATAATAAAAGAGAAGATTGAAAAATAGATTGATAAAAAATACGCTCACACTAACAATAAGTATGTTAAATTTCGTTTCAAATCTTATTTTAATAAAAAGTAGTCGAATGTGAGTAATAGTATGNNAGAGTATTTATTTTACAAGGAGAAAAAACGATTGATTAAAAGGTACACGTAGGAGGAGAATATGGAAGAAGAAATTAGTTTAGCGGAGTTATTCGCTATTTTAAAGAAAAGAATGCCAATGATTATCAGTGTTGGATTAGTGACATTGATCTTAGCTGCTGTTTTCACTTTTTTTATCGCAACACCGAAGTACAGTTCAACTACTCAAATATTGGTTAACCGTAAAACAGAATCAGCAGAAGGTATGCAGCTGAACGACATTAATACCAATGTTCAAATGATCAATACATATAAAGATATTATTAAAGGTCCAGTTATTTTGAATGAAGTGAGTGAAAAATTAGAAACAAATCTGACTACAGCTCAATTATCTAGTAAAATCGACATTGCAACTCAAGATAATTCTCAAGTGTTTTCATTAACTGTAACCGATGAAAGTCCTTTTGATGCAGCAGAAATAGCGAATGAAGTGGCCACAACATTCCAAAATGAAATTGGTAATATTATGAACGTTGAAAACGTGACGATCATTTCTGAGGCTATTCCAGATGGCAATCAGATTTCACCTAACAATCCACTCAACTTGGTAATTGGCTTAATAGTGGGCTTAATGCTGGGAGTAGGAGCAGCATTTTTATTAGAATTCATGGATAAATCTGTTCGAGATGAACGTTTTATTACAGAAGAATTGGGCTGGGCAAGCTTAGGCAATATTTCTGAGATGACATATTCTGAATTGTCTTCAAAAGCAGAACCGATCAAACAAACAAATACAAGAAGAACTCAAAGCAGAGTATAAGAGGTGAAAAAATGTTTAAAAAGAAGCTGAAAGAACAAAATGGCGAACGTCCAAGTCTGATTACTTTGACTCGCCCAAGTTCCGTCATAGCAGAACAATTCCGTACCATCCGGACAAATATCCAATTTTCAATGGTCGACCGCGACTTGAAAACATTATTGGTTACTTCGGCAGGGGCAGGCGCAGGAAAATCTACGGTGTCGGCTAACTTAGCTGTTACATTTGCTATGCAAGGTAAACGTGTTTTATTAGTGGATGCGGATATGCGTAAACCAACTGTTCACAAGACGTTCCGTTTGCCGAACCACGACGGTCTAACA
>DIDU01000046.1:6086-10251 GCA_002418295.1 Carnobacterium sp. UBA5792
ATGGTCAGTGCCAATGTGATTGGAGCTATTTTTAATCGTGTCGAAGTGTCAGGCGATAATTACTATTACTATTATGGAGAAAAGGAATAATACGAATGTTTGACTTGCATTGTTACATTTTGTCCGGTATTGCTATTGGTACAAAAAATGGACGATTCTTTAGCAACGGCTCGCGCAGCTGTTGCTGAGGAATACCTCATCTCCTAGAGACATATCCTTACAAAAATGAGCGTATGGAATAAAAAAACAGCCATATTATAAGAGCTATCTGCTGTTTAATAAGGATGCTCAGATAGTCGAAAGATTCCCGTTGACCTTACTTCAATAAAAAGAATTTTTATTACCTGAGAGTTACTTGAAGATATTTAAACCAACAAAATTCAATTCATTTACGAAACCAACCGATACATATTGATTGAGTTCCCGACAGCGACTATACTCGCTTTTATGGACTCTTTATTTTTTAACCTCTAGCTAAAGAAAAATATTACTTCTATTGTCTGTCTATTTTGAATGGAGCCATGCAACTTAAAATGAACCAGTAAATATATCCGAAAGTTCTGTGATTAACGGATCGAAACTAGCTTATTACATCTATGATGCATAATATAATAATTTGCCCATTTTATTATGAAAGAAGATTGCCAAAAAAAACGGAAAAACGTTTAGTCGAAAAGACAAAGCTTTTCAGTAAGTGACTAAAGGCTTGATCCATAGCAAATAAATAATACATTTTTGTTTCAACACATTAAACAAATAAAACACTTAATTTTATTTAACATAAAGGAAGTGATAGCAATGAATAGAACAATGAAGAAAAGTATTTTAGTAGGCTACGATAGTCTTGCAATCACTCTCTCCAGTATCGTAGCTTATATTTTTTTAGATCCTTACATAGAACTACCGTTTAGAACAATTACTTTTACAGTGGGGTTAACGATTTTTATTTACCTTACTCTAGCGGTCTTTTTAAATTTGTTTTCAAAAATTAACCGCTATACTAGCATTAAAGAGTCTCTTACAATTGCTGGATGTGTAACAGCAGCGTTTATTTCCTCAGCACTTATATCGTTACTTATTCTGCAACCTGTTAGCTTTCGATTTATTTTGCTGAGCTACTTATTTTCAGCAGCTTTAATCACGGGCAGCCGGATTGGTTGGAGAATTTATCACGAACACCATTATCGTAAACTTAATTCTCATTCCATTGAAAAGCAGATTCCAACTTTAGTTGTGGGAGCTGGTCATGGAGGGAGTATTTTTGTCCGCAATTTGAAGCGGAATTACAGTGATGTTAAAGTAGTGGGAATAGTCGATGATGATTTATCTAAGCAAAATATGTTGCTATATGACATACGCGTATTGGGACAAATAGCTGATATCCCTGAACTAGTTAAAAAGCATCGAATCGAACAAGTAACGATTGCCATTCCTTCATTGGATCCAGTTGAATATGAACGAATCTTAGATTTGTGTAATCAAGTGGATGTAGCTGTGAACCTAATGCCTTCTATTGAAGATGTTTTGCAAGGTAAGCTGTCTGTCAGGCAATTCAGAGAAATCGATGTAGTTGACTTATTGGGAAGAGATGAAGTGAAACTAGATATGCAAGTGATAGCAACAAAATTAAACAGTCAAACGGTTTTAGTCAGTGGAGCCGGTGGATCCATTGGTTCTGAGATATGCCGACAAATCGCTCGTTTTTCCCCTGCTCGAATCATTTTACTTGGGCATGGAGAAAACTCCATTTATTTAATTGATAAAGAATTAAATAATGCCTATGGCAATACAATTGAGATCATTCCCGTAATCGCGGATATTCGTGACCGTAAACGGATATTCCATATTATGGAAGAATATAAGCCTACTCGCGTTTACCACGCTGCAGCGCATAAACATGTTCCAATGATGGAATACAACCCGCGTGAAGCGGTCAAAAATAATGTCTACGGTACTAAAAACATGGCAGAAGCAGCAAAGTCAGCTGGAGTAGAAAGTTTTGTTATGATTTCAACTGACAAAGCTGTTAACCCGCCGAATGTAATGGGAGCAACTAAACGGATTGCAGAAATGATTGTGACTGGCTTAAATGAGCCGGGAAAAACGAAATTTGCAGCAGTTCGTTTTGGTAATGTCTTAGGCAGCCGCGGCAGCGTAGTACCGTTATTCAAGGAACAAATTAAAAATGGCGGACCTGTAACTGTGACTGATTTTCGGATGACACGTTATTTCATGACTATTCCCGAAGCTAGCCGATTAGTGATTCAAGCTGGAGCGTTGGCACAAGGAGGCGAAATCTTTATCTTGGATATGGGTGAACCGGTTAAAATTTATGATTTAGCTAAAAAAGTCATTAAATTAAGTGGCTTTACCGAAAAAGAAATTCAAATTACTGAATCCGGCATCCGACCTGGAGAAAAACTTTACGAAGAATTACTAGTGGGCAGTGAACAAACGGATAAAAAAGTCTATGACAAAATATTTATCGGTAAAGTGACTGATATACCTGTTAGTGAAGTAATGGAGTTTGTTCATCATTTAGATGACTGTTCTATTGATGAATTGAGAGAACAGCTGATTGGTTTTGCGAACGAAAAAAAAGAAATTTCTGTTAATGAAACAATACATTCTGCTCAAGAAAAAGTTAATAACGAAGGAGAATTTTCGGATGTACAAGAAGTTTATTAAGCGTTGGATTGATTTTATACTAGCATTAATAGGATTAATTATTCTGTCACCGATATTCTTACTCATTATTATTGCAATTAAGTTAGATTCAAAAGGTCCTGTGCTATTTAAACAAAAAAGAGTGGGAATGCATAAAATACATTTTTATATCTTGAAATTTAGAACTATGCGTATCGATACACCGAAAGACATGCCTACGCATCTCCTTGATAATCCAAATCAATGGATTACGCCTGTTGGAAAGTTTTTAAGGAAGACATCGTTGGATGAACTGCCACAAATTATTAATATCTTTAAGGGTGAAATGAGCATTATAGGACCAAGACCAGCTCTTTGGAATCAATATGATCTTATTGAAGAAAGAGACAAGTATGGAGCAAATGATATACCTGCTGGAATTACTGGATGGGCTCAAATTAATGGTAGAGATGAACTAGAAATAGATGCGAAGGCTGAGTTGGATGGAGAATATGTAGCAAAAATTGGGTTTTTAATGGATGTTAAATGTTTCTTTGNNGCACTATCTTTAGTATATTAAAATCAGACGGAGTTGTAGAAGGTGGAACTGGATCAAAATCTAAAGCAACTAATAGAACTGAGGAGACCATTAAAAGATGAAAAATATATTAGTTACTGGTAAGAACAGTTACATAGGTACATCTTTAGATAATTGGCTTATGAGAGAACCTAATAAATATCAAGTAGATACAATGGATACGAAAGATAACTCATGGAGAGAAAATACGTTTAGTCAGTATGATGCTATTTATCATGTAGCTGGAATTGCCCATGTTAAAGAAACTGGTGAAAATGAAGAACTTTATTATAAAGTGAATAGAGACTTAGCGTATGAGGTTGCAAAAAAAGCTAAGCTAGACGGTGTGAAGCAATTTATTTTTTTAAGTTCAATGAGTGTATACGGGTTAGAGAATGGCATTATTAGTATAGATACACAATTAAAACCAAATACTGCTTATGGCAAATCTAAAATCGAAGCTGAGAAGTTAATTAAGACTTTAGCAGATGACTCGTTTATTGTTGCAATATTAAGACCTCCTATGGTTTATGGAAAAGGATGTAAAGGAAATTATCCAAGACTAGCAGCTTTGGCTATGAAGACGCCGATATTTCCGAATATTGACAATAAACGTAGTATGATCTATATAGATAATTTATCAGAGTTTGTTAAGCAATTGATTGATAACTTTAGTAGCGGACTATTTTTTCCACAGAACGCTGAGTATGTAAATACTGGTGAAATGGTTAATTTAATTGCCAAGTCACATGGAAAGAAGTTGAAAATGCTTAAACTGTTTAATCCTTTAATAAAGTTAATGAACATAAGTATTGTAAATAAAGTGTTTGGTAACTTAATATACGAAATGAGTATTGTAAATAAAGTGGATTTAGTATCTTTTAAAGATTCAATAGAAATGACAGAAAAGAATTAGGAGCAATGATATGCAAGCAAAAAAAG
>DIDU01000088.1:0-1377 GCA_002418295.1 Carnobacterium sp. UBA5792
CTTAGAAATTTGGGAAAATAAAAAGGCGATTGTTATCGTAAAGCGAAAATTCTTCAGTTACGCGATATAATTTTTTGTTGTTCTTTAATTGAATGGCAAAGTGAAGGTTATTGTCTTCTAATAATTACCAGGAGTTGCAAAGGCAACAGCTCTCTTAATGGAAAAGCTTATAGTATTGGAGTGTATCATAAANNATAATCATTGTTGATTCATTACTGAAGGTTTTTTCATTAATAAAATAATAGCTTTAGGATATTAAGTAAAATGAAACGTATCTTTCTGTTCCTTAATTAGAATCAAATTAGAATTTCCCGACAGACTAGCATCTGTATCAGAAATCATTAAACCGTTATTGGATTACACTGTATTTTCTTCTAAAGCAACTGCTAAAAGAACACCTTTCAGTTGATTGTTTATAGTGAATTAATCTTATCGAAAGTGGTTCTTTTTCACCATTTAATGAGTAATGATGAAAACTGGGTTAAATAGTGTTCCATCGATATTAAGTTACACCTTTTAGAAAAATTATATATTATTCAGAAAGGAGATTAAAATATGAAAAAAAGGTTTATTGCTTTTTTTGTTTTACTTTTAGTTGTACTAAGCGGTTGTTCCTTACCCGGCCTTGGTTCAGGTAAAAGCAGTATTAGAGTATCTGGCGGGGTTACTTCAGAATCTCAAATTTTAGCTAATCTCGTAAGCGGAATGATTGAACATGATTTAGGTACTTCTGTTGAAATCATCAGCAACTTAGGTTCTGCTAACATTATGCACAATGCTTTATTACGTGGCGATATCGATATTGCTGCTCCCCGTTACACAGGTACAGACGTCACTGGAATACTTCAGCTTCCAGCAGAAAAAGATCCGGAAAAAGCTTTGGCACTCGTTCAAAAAGAATTCGCCAAAAGATACGATCAAGTTTATTTCCCTTCTTATGGCTTTGCCAACAACTTTGTTTTTATGGTCACTAAAGAAACAGCTGAAAAGTATAATTTGAAGACTATCAGTGATTTAGAAGCAATCGCAGGCGACTTAACAGCAGCTGTTGATGCAACTTGGCTAAAACGTGAAACGGATGGTTATCCTGCCTTCATTAAAGAATATGGTTTTGATTTTAAACGCGTTTACCCAATGCAGATCGGTTTAGTTTATGATGCTTTAGCTTCTGGGAAAATGGACGTAGTTTTAGGCTATTCTACTGATGGTCGAATTGGGAGCTACGATTTACAAATACTGGAAGATGACCGTCAGTTCTTTCCTTCTTACGATGCTAGTTTAGTTGCAACGAAAGAAATCTTAAAAGAATACCCTGAACTAGAAGCTACTTTATCAAAATTAACAGGACAAATCTCAACAGAAACCATGCAAAATTTA
>DIDU01000088.1:1473-5465 GCA_002418295.1 Carnobacterium sp. UBA5792
CATCTATTCGTCTTCTATCATTTTAAGCGGTTTAATAGCTGGTCCTTCCAAGACTTCTCCTTCATAAGAAAACCGCGATCCGTGACACGGGCAATCCCATGTGCGTTCAGCATCATTCCATTTGGTGGTGCAGCCTAGATGCGTACAAGTCGTGTTCACTAAATGAACCTGTCCGTTTTTATCCCGATAACCACCAATTTTTTTACCGTCAACTTCGAGCATTCCTCCTTCATCTATCCTTAAATCGTCTATTTTTTTAGACGTTTTTTCTATTTTCCCAACAACCAACTCTTTTGCAACCGATACATTATCTTTCATAAAACTTTTAGCGTCTACTGTTTTTAATTTTGTGCGCGTTGGATCAAAAAGACCTGCGTAGACATTCGTATTACCCATTATCTGGTCGGTTAACACCATCCCGGCAACGGCTCCGTTTGACATGCCCCATTTATTAAATCCGGTTGCTACCAAGATACGATCCGACTTATCTGTCATTTTCCCTATATAAGGCAGTTTATCTAAAGTAGTCAAATCTTGTGCTGACCAGTGGTAAGGAATTTCTTGAATGTCAAAATATTTTCTTCCGAATGTTTCTAAATTTTGATAATGTTCACTTGTTTTAACTTTGCTTCTGCCCGTTACATGACCTTCTCCGCCAATCAGCAACAGTTGTTCTCTGCTTTCAGTCAGGATGGAACGCAAAGAACGTGTCGGTGAATCTGCGCTAATATACATACCTATAGGAATGCTCATTTCTGTGCTAGCTGCGATTGCATATGAACGATTAACCGAAAGTTTAGCAAAATACATCCCTTCTGCATCATTAATTGGATAATGACTTGCAATGATTACTTGGTCACACGATAATAACGACATATTTTCTGTCACAATAACAGGAATGTCTTGATCCAACACTTTTAGCGCTCGCGTTTGTTCATATATTTTACCGCCAAGACGTTCAATTTCTTTGATCAACCCGGTCAAGAATTTTACAGGATGGAACTGAGCCTGATCACGCATCACTAGTGCTGCTTCAACAGCAAACGGCAAATTGATTTCCTCTTTTGCCAAGCCGCCATCGATCCCTAAACGTTCGTACGCTTTTGCTTCTTTTTCGATTTTTTGAGCACCTTTCTTTGTTTCCGCATAAACATAAGCATGTTCAGCAGTTAAGTCACAGTCGATTCCTAAATCAGCAGCTGTTTTTTGTATAAAATGTAACCCTGCGAGATTGGCTTCATAATATTGTTTTGCTTGTTCCTCGCCCATCGTACGAATCAATTCTTCATAAATCAAACCATGTTGTGCTGTTATTTTAGCTGTTGTAAATCCTGTGACTCCATCTATTAATTTTCCAGCTTCAACTAATACCACTTTCTTCCCCGCTTTAGCTAATAGATAAGCACTAACAAGTCCAGCAATTCCTCCTCCAATCACACCAATTTCTGTTTCATTATTTTCTTGCAGTGGAGGAAAACTGGGAATAGCTTTGAATTCCCTCCAATATGATTTAGGAAATTGTTGAATAGAACTTTCTTTTCTAGCCATATTTTCAACTCCTTTTTTACTTAGTCCGTACTCTTCCTTTTTCTTTACAGAATCAGTGTATTGCAACCGCTTTCTTTAGTCAAATAAAACAATAAGAAATTGATTTCAAAAAAATATTCCTGTAAGCTTTTTAAGCTCAACAGGAATATTTTTTCTTGTAGATTGGATGCTGTCTATTTTTCAGAGAGTTCATCTTCTGTTACCCATTTATGATTTTTGACTTCTTTTCCACCATTTTTCGGCATGTAGTCAATCATATATACGGTAGTTTGTTTAGCATCTTCAATTGTTGCAGTTGCTCCTTTCATTCCTTCCATATGGTCAGCTTCTATTACTACTTCGTCTCCCGGTTCTAATGTCTTTTCCCCAGCATCTTTTATTTCTTCTTGAATAACCCATTTATGGTCTTCTACTCTTTTGCCGCCATTAGTAGGAACATATGAAACTTCATAAGCTGTTGTGTCGAAAGCTCCTACGATCGTTGCCTCTGCATCTTTCATGCCGGCCATATGAGTTGTTTCAATAATTGCTTTGTCCCCTACTTTATATTTTGGATTTTCTGCTTCTTTTAATCCTGTCGGAATTTCACCAGAATCTTCATGCTGCATGCTCTCCATACTATCCATATCAGCCTCGCTCATTTCACTAGAAACAGAAGGAACAACTGACTCAATACTTGCTTCACTGCTTGATGACGAATTATCTTCATTAGAAGAACAAGCTGACAAAACTGTTAAAGAAGTTAAGGTTACAACTCCCATTAAAATTTTNNATTTTTCATTGTCCTGAGGCGTTGGTATCCCTCAATCTTATATATGGGAGAAAAACGCCTCTTCACTTCCTTTCTATTTTAATGTCTATTTACAAAATGGTCTTTCTGATGGATACACCAATTTTATCGATTATCTTATTCTCTGTCAAAAAATTAACTTATTCGTCTGCGGAAAAGTCTGCTCTTTCCACTATGACATCAGGAATTGTTTGAATTTCTTCTAACAACATCGTCCCTTCTCGTGGATTATTGGATCTGATGTAAAATGTCGCATAATAAACTGTTTCCCCTTCGATCTTTTTATCCTTCACTTCATACTTTTGCAGGTATCTGTTCTTTTTTCGTAAAAGTTGAATAATGTCTTGTAGTATCTCTTTTTTAGGTGTGGAAATCTCAAACATAGTCNNTGTTTAAATATAATAGTGGTTAATTCAAATCCGATTAGCGTCAAAATTGTTGCACTTATCCCTACAAAATAAAGCCCTCCACCTACCGTTAAACCAACTCCAGCTGTTGTCCATATTCCAGCTGCACTAGTTAATCCCTTAATAGAATGTTTTTGAATAATAATCATTCCTGCTCCAATAAAACCGATCCCGCTAACGACTTGAGCTGCCACTCGGGCCGGATCCAATTCATAACCAGCCATATCAATAACATCATTGAACCCATGTTGGGAAATAATCATGATTAATGCACTTCCTAATGAAACTAGAAAATGCGTTCGTATCCCAGCTTCTTTTGCACGTAATTCTCGATTGATTCCAATCGCTCCGCCTAAAATACTAGCTAATATCAATCTTAGGAAAAAAATTTTATTCAGTTCCACCGCTCACCACTTCCTCATGTCTACTAGTATTATCTGCTAAGTTTTCTGTATTTTTTCTATTATTTAGCTAGTTTACCATTTTATTTTGTTATCAACTGATAACACTATTTTATATAATGTAAGCATATCGCTGTTTAGGAACTTTATCAAATGATTGACATCGCTTTCTAAAAGATGAATCATTTGAGTATCAACTAAAAAAAAAGATAGATTCTTTTTTGAATATACCTTTTTATGTACAACTAACATGTAAAAAATTGAAAACACTAAATTTTATTTACTTAATAGGCAAAAGGAAAGAGAAGCTTTTCTTTATCTGATTGATACATATTCTTTTTAGTTACTAATTCAACTTCAGTGAACAGCGGTTCCTCTGATCTTTTTTCATCATTAGGGTTCAATGCTCTTTGAACGGCCAAATATCCGATAGCAAATGGGTTTTGAACGATTAATGCTGCGATGCTTCCAGTTTCTAACAGTTCAATGCATTCTTTTTGAGTGTCAAAACCAATAACGGCTACTTTATTTTGCAGTTTTTTGGCTTCAACTGCTTTGCCTGCACCTGTTGTTGTCATTTCATTGAAAGCAACGATTCCATCCATTTCAGGGTACTTACTCAACATTTCTTCAGTTAACAATTGAACAGTTTCGCTATCCGTCCAAGAAAGCTGCTGCTCAATAATTTCAATATTTGGGAATTTTTCTAAATAAGCATGAAAAGCTTTTTCTTTTTCTCTTTCTTGACTATTGTTTGCCAGCTCTTCAAAATTCAAAACTCCGATCATTGCTTTTGTTCCTAATGCTCCAATTAAAGCTGTCCCTGCTAATTCTCCTGCCTCTTGA
>DIDU01000088.1:5482-9009 GCA_002418295.1 Carnobacterium sp. UBA5792
AAAAAAACTATCAATCATAATAATAGAGAGTCCTTTTTCATAAGCCCTATCTAAGTCTTTTTGACTTTGATCAATATCCGCAGCTGAAAAAATAACTGTATCTACTCCTAAATTCACCGCCTCTTGCAGATAACGATTCTGCTGTTCGCTATCGTTAACTTTAGCCGGAATCCGTTTTAAAACAGTCACATCACTGTATTCTGAAACAGCTGCGATTACTCCTTCGTCAATCATTTGACTATAGTAAGTTTCTTCTGAATCTAAAATCAGCATAATCGTATGTTTTGCAGCAGCTTGTGATTCACACCCTAGCAAAAGAGACGTTATACATAAGAAACCGAAAATCGATAAACTTTTTTGCTTTCCGTTACTCCTCATTTAGATCACCTTTCTGAACAGCTCTAGATTTAGGCAGCCAAATATTAACANNCTAATTCGCTCTTGATTTCTACTCCATACTCTTTTCCAAAGTACATCTGCATTCTTTGATGAACATTGCGAATGCCGATTCCAACTTTTTCACTATTTTTTTTAGTTTCAATATCCTTAAGAATATCTGGGGAAATTCCAATTCCATCATCTGACACTTGGATTAAAATTTTGTCCTTTTTATGTAGTGCTCTGATATTGATTCGGCCTTCATCTACCATTCGTTCGATTCCATGATAAAGTGCATTTTCAAGAAAAGGCTGGATAATTATTTTAACAGTTGGCTCACTTAAAATAGTGTCATCTACTTCAATTGAATAGTGAAATTGATTTTTATACCGAATCTTTTGAATGACTAAATAACTTTCTGCATGCGCTAGTTCTTGCTGGATCGTAATGAATTCATTGCCTTTGCTCAAAGAAATTCGGAGCAATTTTCCAAGTGCAGCTACCATTTCAGCGGCCCCTTTGTTATCCCCTCTTTCTGACATCCATAAAATAGATTCTAATGTGTTATATAAAAAATGCGGATTGATCTGAGCCTGCAACACATTCATTTCGCTTTTTCTTAATTCCTCTTGTTCCGTTTTAATTTGCTCCATCAAAAATTTTACATGGTCAATCAAATGATTGTATGAACCTGACAAGCGTTGAACTTCTACAAATCGTTTTTCACTTGTATAAGTTTCAAATTGATTATCGTCTACATTGCGCATGACTTTAACCATATTCGTAATTGGCTGAGCAATGTATTTAGCTACACTGAGACTTAAGATAGTGATCAATCCTGCCACAGCTAAAAAGACCCAGAACATGTATTTTTGAAACTCTCTCAGTGTTTCTTTAATTGAATCTTGTAAATAAGAAACACCAATTACTTTCCATCCAGTTGATGGCACTGTAGCGATAGCGATAGTATTTTTCCCATCTTCTGTCACGTAGACTCCATCTAATTTATCAGTAACAAATTCCAGTTTTTCTTCTTTTGCATTCGTTTGAATTATTCGTTGTTGCGGATGATAAACTAATTCATTTTGATTATCTAAGATGAATGAATATCCTCTTTTTCCAATCGTTACCTTATTAAAATAGCTGCCTAATGAGTTAAAATTATAATCAATTAATAATATGTATTTCTCATTATGGATCAGTACCGGTGTAGTAACTGATAAAACCCACAAGTAATTTTTTTCAAATAGGTTTTGGACATGCGGTGCAGAAAACGTAAATTGATTAGGTGAGATTTCAGTTTGGAACCAGTCTTGTTCGTATATCGACGTTATTTTTTTGGACCTATATTGGGCAGGTGCATAATGAACTACTTGACCTGAAGTATCTACTAAACTGATCGAAACTACATTTCGGTTTAAACGGTAAGTTGTTCCTAAAAGTTCAGAAATACCATCAGCTTGCAATGTAGAGCGTTTAAGTTCATCCAGAATGCCATAAGCTGTACTTGTCATATTTTCTATCTCATTGGCTAAAGTGATGCTGGATTGGGTTACACTTTGCTGAGTAGTCGTTTTAGTTGTATTGATCAGCGTTTCTTTAAAAATAGCAGCTAAAGAAATTGAAAATAAAAAAATAGTAAAAATAGACAAAACCCCTAAAGCCAACGCCAAAATTACTTGTAAACTTTTTACTTTTTCTTTAATGCTATTGCCAATCCGTTTAATTGTCTGGAGCATCTACTTCACTTCTTTCACCAGCTTTTTAACTAGTAGCTCATTTTTTTGAACGTTTCACGGATTTTATTTGGCGATTCTCCAAAATACTTTTTAAAACAATAAGAAAAATAATGTTGATCGGTATACCCTGAGGACATGGCCACTTCAAGTATTTTATGGTCTGTTGTTAACAAATGCTCTTTAGCTTTTTCCATACGAATTTTAACTAAAGCTTCAGTAAAAGAAAGCCCGTTTTCTTTTTTAAAGAGAGAACTAAAATAGCTAGGACTTATTAGCATTTCTTTGCTAACAGATTTTAAAGATATTGCTGGATCGTCATAATGATCATACAAATAATCATAGCTTTGTTTAGCAATTGAATCTGTTTTCTTTTTACGCTGCATTTGAATTTTATCAATGACCGATAAACAATAATCTTTAAACCACTCTTTGACAATATTCATTTCTTGATAGTGGCAAATGTCAGAAATCATTTGTATGTAATGAAGCATATCAGAATCATATTTTGAAATTACTGATTTGGATGCTCTTAAAACAGCCATATACAATTCCATCAAAAAAATTTGAATGTGCTCTTGTCCTTCATCGCTCGTATCAAACGATAGAAATAAATAATCTATAAAGGCCTCCAATTCTTCCGTCGCTCCGATTTTAATTAAAGAAGCCAGTTTTACTTCACTGGCTTCATCAAATACTAATTCTTGCTGATTGTTAGTTTCAAGGTCAGAAATGTAAATACCTTTATTTTTTTCAATCAGTAATCGATAGCTTAATGCTGAAACAGATGATTGAAATGCCCGCTTAGTGGCTGAGATCCATTCATATTCTTCGCTAACCCCAATTTCTACAGAAAAACCAAAAATTTTCTGTGTACTTTCACTGATTTCTTTTACTACAATATCTGTATACAATTCAGTATTTTCTTTGGTATCTGATAAGATAACAATGATGTTTGACATAAAAGAAAAAACTTCTCCATTTAAATATTTTTGCGCAATTTGACGTATCGTATTAGTCAAAGAAAACTTGATTAATTCTAAATTTTGGTTTTCGTGATAGTTTTTTTTAAAAGAAGTACTATCAATGTTTACGTTCAATAAAACCTGTCTTTCACCTGATAAGTTTAGTTGATATGTTTCAATCATTTTTTGTAGTTCTGTTTCTGTTATATTATTATAATTATCTGTAATCAATGAAACTAAAAAAGACATTTTAATAGCTTCAATTTTTTCCAAATAATCTTTTTCAATTCTTGCTAAGTCATTTGCTTCTTTTTTTTCTAAATCTAGTTTTCCACGCACTTTATTTAGCATTTTTTCTAAATCATTGATTGAAATGGGCTTCAGCAAATACTCCAAAATATTTAACTTTATCCCATCAACCGCATATTCAAAATCATCATATCCACTT
>DIDU01000088.1:9167-9533 GCA_002418295.1 Carnobacterium sp. UBA5792
GCGCTTACAATATATCAATAACAATTTAAAGGATACTAGCTTTAACTACATCATTATTTGTTCTTTTTTCAGTCTCATGCAGAGCTATATCACTATTCAACTTCATAGTGTTTATCGAAAATTTGCAGAGAATTATGCAGACCTCCCTAGAAAAAGCAAAAAAAATACTAACAGTATAATACTTTTCCTTTATTCCATAGATAGTAAATAAATTTCAAAAAAATAAACCTTTAAAAGAAATCGTCTTACTTTCTTTTAAAGATTCATTGCTTAGCTAGTTTTCAGATGCGGACGGGGGGACTCGAACCCCCACCGAGAATCTCTCCACCAGCCCCTCAAGCTGGCGCGTCTACCAATTCCGCCACG
>DIDU01000012.1:0-243 GCA_002418295.1 Carnobacterium sp. UBA5792
GTATAACACACTGGAAAAAGATGCGATTTTTATTAAAAGTAAATATAAAACTGGAGATATTTTAGCCGTTTTAGCTGAAGATATCGATCATATTCAAAATCTTTATTTAAGAACCATTTTTCCAACGTTGATTTCTTGGGGGATCTATATTGCGGTCATCATAGGGTTAGGCTGGTTTTCGATCCCTTTTGCTTTATTGATGTTGTTGATGTTGGGTGTTGTCGTTATTTTGCTGCCGTTAGT
>DIDU01000012.1:263-1141 GCA_002418295.1 Carnobacterium sp. UBA5792
ACAGCTCGAAATGGATTGTATGATCAATTGACCGATGCCGTGTTAGGTGTTGGAGACTGGTTATTCAGTGGTCGAAAAAACGATTTTCTAAATAGTTATGAGGACAATGAACAATTGAATCGCAAGAACGATTACCTGATTAAACGGTTTGATCGGACTCGTGATTTTCTTTTGCAAATTACGTTTAGTATAATTGCGGTCGCTATCTTGATTTGGACAAGTTATGTTTTTCAAGGCAATCATGGCGGAGCAGCCAATTGGATAGCAGCATTTGTTTTAGCTGTATTTCCTTTGGTCGATGCATTTTTACCTATTCCTGATGCTGTTTCAGAATTAACGATTTATGAAGATTCAATCAAACGGATGAATGCATTACCATCCGCACCTGATCCTGCTGATATTGAGCCATCTTCAGAAGCAGCGACTTTGAAAGAAGAAGCTTTTCAAAGTTTGGCATTTNNCACGATTGAAATTCCTAAAGGGAAAAAAATAGCTGTTTTAGGCAAAAGCGGGGCTGGTAAAAGCACGATGGGGAAATTGCTCCGCGGTGATTTGATTCCGCAAAAAGGAAAGGTTACGTTGAATGGAGTACCTGTTTACAAATTAGGCGATGAGATTGCTCAGTGGATCGGGGTAATCAATCAAAATCCGCATTTGTTTCATACTTCTGTTTTAAATAATGTTCGTCTTGGAAATGTAGAAGCCAGTGATGAAGAAGTTATTCAGGCTCTGTATCAAGTAGGGCTGGGAGAAATGCTGGCAGATTTACCGGCAGGATTTAACACTTCCGTTGAAGAAGCAGGCGGCCGTTTTTCTGGCGGAGAACGACAACGGCTAGCCTTAGCACGTATTTTACTGCAAGATACGCCTGTTGTGTT
>DIDU01000012.1:1274-10128 GCA_002418295.1 Carnobacterium sp. UBA5792
GTCACAAGGACTCTTAGCTGATAATACGCGTTATCAACGCTTGTATCACTTAGACCGTGGTGAATAAAAAAAAGCTGGAGTGAAAAGTGAGCTGAATCTCAAGATAGACAAAAAATCTATTCTTCGAGATTCAGCACACCATCTCCAGCTTCTTTTTTTTATGTTTTATTAAGAGAGCAGAAAAAGAATAAATAAGAATGCTCTGTTCTCAATAGTTGCGGTGAAGCAGTTGTTCAGTTAAATGATACAGAACTGCTTTTTCAGGCCGTTCAGGTAACCGGTTAATAGCAGATAAAGCTTTGTTGGTATAACGTTCAGCTAGTTTTTGAGCTTCTTCGATTCCTTGGTATTTTTCAACAAGAACAGCTACTGCTTGAATGTCTTCTGCAGACATATCGGGTCCCTTTGATAAATAAGGCTCAAAGGCTTTTTTATGCCTTCTTAGGGCTAAGATGAGCGGCAGCGAGTAAACACCTTGACGCATGTCTTCCAGTACAGGTTTTTTTAACGTTTTGCTGTTTTGAGTGTAGTCTAAGATATCGTCTAACATTTGAAAAGCGACCCCAATATTGTGGCCAATATGCTGACTGCTCGTAATAACGGCTAAATCAGCTTTGCCGGTTTTGGCTCCTTGTAAACAGCTTAAAGAAAAAAGCTGCGCTGTTTTTCCAGTTATATTCCTAAGGTATTGGCGCAAAGTGATCTCAGTATTGTAACGCAAGTGCATTTGATCTAACTCGCCTAGTAAAATACGACGCATAACGAAAGCATTTAGTTTAATCGCAGCAACAGATTCGGTGGTCTCTGCTAATAAACCAAAATAAACGGCAAATAAAAAATCACCCGTATAAACCGCAATATCTTTACCGTATTTAGACTGGACTGTTTGCGTACCCCGTCTCGTAGGAGAGTCATCAATGATATCATCATGTACTAGCGTAGCCATATGCAAAACTTCTAAAGAGGCAGCGATATGGGTAGTTTTCTTATAATTTAACGTTTCGGTATCGCCAAAACGGGAGAATAAGATGAAGTAAGCAGGTCGTAAAAGTTTTCCGCCCGAATGCAATAAGTCAAAAATAACTTGTTCAACTTCTTTATTTCGAATACGAACCTTCTTTTCTATCACTGCATAGCTTTCAGCTAATTCGTCTTTAATTTCCGGGTAATTATCCCACATAGAATGAATCGGCATAGCTGTATCCCTTTCAAGTAGAATCCATGATTCTATTTTTAATATTACTTATAATACTGATTATATCACAAACTTTAATTTATCGTATTGATACGTTTGTGTCAATGTAGTTGAATCAACGATAGAGAAAAAGAAAAAAGAGAAATATAGAAATAAGAATAAAGTAGCATCTTTTTTGTTAAAAGTCAAAAAAACAGCGGGTCTTTATTGACAATTTAAGTAATTAGGTGCATAATGTTAAGGTTGTAAATTGTTTAGAGAGCACTTATTTTATTTTCTTTTTAACCTTNNGTTGACGAAAAATAATAGCAATTAAGGAGATGAATGATTGGGAAAAAGGTAAAGTATCTTACAAGAACCGGCTTCTATTGATGAAGTTGGGGCAGTAAGGGTGTGTCTCAAAATTGGAGGATACAGTTGAAGCTTTCTTAGCTTCCCAAGCGATAGTTGTATTTTTTATACTACTTAGTGAAAAAAATACAAGCTCGTTAAATGATTTTTAATTGATAGAATAAAAAAATAATTTTTATTAAATAGTGAGCAGTCTTATGCTGGACGTTTAATCTAAAGATGGATAAGCGGAGAGATAAAGAATGTTAATATAGAAAGCGAGAGAAAAAAATGAGTAAAGCAAAAGTGGTTATTTTAGGCGCAGGGTATGCAGGACTTAGAGCATTAAAAAGTCTTCAAAATAAACGATTGGATGTAGAAATCACATTAGTTAATAAAAATGATTACCATTATGAATCTACTTACCTACATGAAGTAGCTAGTGGAGCACATGAACCTGAAAGAATCACCTATAAAATTATGGATGTTGTAGATACAAAACAAACAACTTTTATTCAAGATACGGTTGTAGTAGTAAATAAAGACGAAAAAACAGTTCAACTAGAAAAAAACGGTGCTATTCCTTTTGACTATCTGATTTTTGCATTAGGTTTTGAGTCTGAATCATTTGGAATCAAAGGTGTAGACGAATTTGGTCTGCCAATGGTAGATATCCCTACGTCTGTAGCGGTTGACAAACATTTGCGTGAACAATTCGCTAAATATAATGAAACAAAAGATGAAAGTTATTTGAGTGTCGTAGTTTGCGGTGCCGGATTTACAAGTATTGAATATTTAGGAGAATTGACTCTTCAAATGCCAAAACTTGTGAAACAATACAATGTTCCTGCTGATAAGATTCAACTTATCTGTATTGAAGCCATGCCTACATTATTACCAATGTTTGATGCAAAATTATCAGAATATGGAATCAATAAATTAAAAGAACGCGGAGTTAAATTCTTAATAGGTACTCCGATCAAAGAGCTGAAAGCAGATTCTGTTATTTATGAAGAAGCAGGAGAATTGAAGTCCGTTAAAGCAAAAACAATTGTTTGGACAACGGGCGTACGCGGCAGCAGTATCGTTGCAGCTTCAGGTTTTGAACAAAGACGTAACCGTGTAATGGTAGAAAATGATTTAACAGCTCCTGGTTACCCAGATATCTTTATCATTGGAGACTGTTCAGCAGTAATGGATAATGCAACAAATCGTCCATATCCGCCAACAGCTCAAATCGCGTTAAAACAAGGGATTGCCGCTGCTGATAATTTAGAATCAAAATTAAAAGGAACAGCAATCAAACCGTTCACATTCTCTGCTTTAGGTACTGTATGTTCAATCGGAAACACTGAAGCAATCGGAGAAGTAATGGGACATAACTTAAAAGGTTATCCAGCTTCTGTAATGAAAAAAGTAATTGGAGACCGTTCGTTAATGCAAACAGGTGGGATGAAGATAGTCGCTAAAAAAGGACGCTTTGATTTTTACCGTTAAGCCGTTTAGTTACAAATTTTAAAAAGATAAAAGGACTTCCTCAAAGGAGTCGCTTATAATAAAAAAACGTAGAAAGCTACCGAAAAATTATTTTGGTAGCTTTCTACGTTTTTTTTATTGGTCTTGATTATTGGGCCAATTGTCTTGTGCTTCTGGGCGAACCATCATTAAAAAAAGTGAGTTTGTCTATCAGGCGGTATGATTGGCCAAAAAGTGCGTTGAGAATGTGTTTGATCCGATTTACCGAAACAGCTTTTTTCGCTTTCAGAATTAATTGATTTCAATCTCTTTACCGATTAGCCGTTCAAACAAATCATAAATGGTTTTATTGACTTTTTTTAAAGAAACAGGACGATAGTTGCTATTTAAAAAGCAATGATCGCTTTTTCCAACAGCTCGCAACGTTCCTGAAACTTTATCGGTAATCTGGTAAGAAATAGTCATTTTTATGCCGTTAAAAGACTCGATGACAGGAAGAATATAAACAGTTTGATTGTAGCGGACCATTGATTTATATTCACACGCAATGCCCAACACAGGAATGATAATGCCGGCCTCTTCCATTTGATCATAACCAAATCCGATAGAATCCAATAAGTTTGTACGTGATTCTTCAAACCAACGTATGTAATTAGAATGATGGATAATACCCATTTGATCAGTTTCATAATAATGGGCTTTGTGTTCATATTGACTTAAATTAGGGTTCATCGCAATTCCTCACTTTCTATCTATTAAGTTTAAAATAGCGTTGTATTAAAAGCAATACATTTACCCTTCTGATAATGCCAGAAAGTCGGCTTCGGTCTGTTGAGTAGCAGTTAAATACCCGTATAAAGACCCTGTATAAATCGATTCAAAAATAGGAAGAACTTCTAAATCTTGCGGAGTAATAAAATGAAATTCTTTTTGAAACTCATGAATGGTACTTTCAGCCAATAAAGTAGCAACAAATTGGGAACAGAAAAAAGCATCATGGCGTTTAAAATCAATTTTAAGAGCCAAAGTTACTAAACCAATAAGATTGTAACGATACATATTCTTTGTTTGCTCATAATACTGGATCAAGTCAGATAGTAATTTGAATTGTACGGGGGTGACCTCACAAGTAAGAATGTTACATTGTGCCCGCAAAAAATAATCTCGTGTCAAATCTTCTTGAATGAAACCGGCAACAAAGGGGTTTCTAGGCTGCTTGCGGCCAAAACTGTAAATATCTACTAGAGTCGGATCTAAAGCGATTGAAGCATGGTTATATTCAGCTTTAGTGTAGAATTTAATGGTTTTGGAAAACAAGGTATTTGTATCCGATAAAACTAAATAAATTTTCATTAAACTAACCTTCTTTTTATAGTTTCGCGATTTTTTTCAGATGAAATCATCTTCTGAAGTCTTGCTTTAGTATACACTATATCAAAATTTTTACTATAGTTCTTTAGGCTGACAAGTGCAGTTTAAAAAGGTGGGAAGCTTCTGGAAACAAAGGGTTTATAAGAAAACTAACTTTATTTTATGCGAATTTATACATTAAAATGTATAAAAATATAAGTTAAGCAAGGGTTATTATTTGCAATAAATAAAAAAAAGATATAATATTGAATGTAGAACCGAAGTTTTAATTAGATTGCCATCTGATTTTAATCTTTGAAGGAAAGGAAGGTTGGAAATGCAAGCTAAAAAAATAATTCCAATTGTGAGTGCTGCAGATAATAATTATGCACCTTATCTAAGTGTTATGATGATGACATTGCTTGAACACTTAGCCAAAGATGTTGAAATTACTTTCTATATTATTGATGATCAAATTTCAGCAGACAGCAAAGAAAAATTAAACCAAGTTGTTTCCAATCAACCGGCTACTATTAGCTATTTAGAAGTTGATTCGAACTTGTATGCAGATGTGCTAGAGAGTGATCACATTACACAAACTGCTTATTATCGTATCTCATTACCTGATTTACTCGCAGATAAAGACTATGAAAAAGTACTTTATATCGACTGTGATGTATTAGTATTAGATGATGTTTCTAAATTGTATGATACTGATATTGGCGAAAAAGTTATAGGTGCTGTTATTGACCCGGGACAAGCGCTCGTTTTAGGGCGGTTGGGAGTCGAAACAGATGATTACTACTTTAACTCTGGCTTGATGTTGATCAATTTAGCTAATTGGCGAAAAGCCAACATCACAGAAAAAACACTAGCATTTTTAGAAGAGGAAGAAGATAAAATTATTTATCAAGATCAAGATGCATTAAATGCTATTGTTTACGAAAAATGGTTTCCGCTTCATCCTAAATGGAACCTGCAAACTTCTTTATTATTTGAAAGACATCAACCGCCAACAGAACACTATAAAAAGTGGTACAAAGAAGCGATACAAAATCCCTCAATCATCCATTTCACTGGTCACGACAAACCCTGGAACTCTGACGAATATCACCCTTATACCGAACTTTATTTAAAAGAATTGGCTAAATCGCCTTTCCAATCAACGAAAAAGAAAATTGAAAAAGAGAAACTAAACAATCTATAAAAAATCGTTTTTTTTAGCTTAAAAAAAGTCTAATTTACAGACTTTTCTTTAAGTTACCCTAAATACCCTAAAACGAAACTGAGAGAATGAAAGTTCTGATTTATTGAAGGAGGAAATAGTTATGTTTGATTCTAAAAATATTACAATTGTATCATCGAGTAACGAAGCTTTTGTTCCCCATTTAGCTACACTGTTTCTTTCGCTACTGGAAACTAAAAGACCAGATACTGTTTTACATTTTTATGTAATTGATGATAAAATTTCATTAAACTCAAAGATGTTATTAAACCGTACCGTAAATAAATACAACGCTCGTATCAGTTACTTAACAATAGACGAATCCGAATTTAAAAATGTGGTTGAAAGTGACCGAATCCCTAGAACAGCTTATTACCGGATTTCGATCCCAAATCTTTTAAAAGACTTGGATCGTGCCATTTATCTGGATTGCGACATGATTTGTATAGAAGACATTCAAACCATCTGGGAAGTAGACTTAGGAGATAATCTATTAGCAGCTGTGGAAGATGCTGGATTTCACGATCGTCTGAATTTAATGGGAATTGATTCTAAATCAGACCGCTATTTCAATTCAGGAATGATGGTCATGGATTTGAAGAAATGGCGTGAAGAGAAAATTACAGAACAAGCCTTTGACTTTATCGATAAAAATCCAGAATTATTGCGTTTCCATGATCAAGATACCTTAAATGCTATTTTGCATGATCGGTGGTTGGAATTGCATCCGCGTTGGAATGCCCAAACGTATATGATGTTAGAAGAAAAAGAACACCCGACAAAATCAGGACAATTGAAATGGGAAGAAGCACAACATGACCCGGCTATTATCCACTTTTGTGGGCATGAAAAACCGTGGCATGAAAATTCCATTCATCCTTACCGCGAAACGTATTTCGAATTGCGGAATAAAACCACTTTTCCAATGGCTTCGCCGA
This sequence comes from Carnobacterium sp. UBA5792, assembly GCA_002418295.1. The sequence continues at coordinate 7,789 of DIDU01000012.1, forward strand.
CCACAGTCAAGAAAAGCTAGACGAATTGCAACTGCAATAAGTTCATACAAAAAGGTATCTCTTCAAATTTGAGAAGAGATACCTTTTTGGATTTTTCTTTTGTCGATTGGTACGAATTCAACTGCTTTTTTTCAAAAAAGCAGAAGGCGCCTGACCATAGTATTTTTTAAATAATTTACTGAAATAAAGAGCATCTTCATATCCTACTAAATGTGAAATCTCTTTAATCGTAATTTCTTTCTCCGTTTCCATTAACACTTTTGCTTGTTCTAAACGTATTTTGATCAAATGATTGATCGGAGAGTCACCGGTCTCTTCTNNAGAGAGATTAGTGGGGCTGATAAAATAGTTTTGTGCCAGACTATTTAAGGTGATATCTTCTGGATAATGAGCTTCTAAATAATGAATAATATCGTTGACCAACTGCTGTTTATCTTGCTCTTCTTTGGAAAGAGCCACTGCAGTATTTTGATGGGTGAGCGCATACTTATCTCGCAGCAGCAAGACAATTAATTCTGTCACTAATGATTTCAGCATCAATTCATGACCAGGTTGATTAGCTGATCGTTCAGTCATGATTTTACGGCAAATGGTAAAAAAATCCTCATTGTGTTCACTTAAATGAATAATAGGGGATTCAATAGGGAAAAAGTTTTTTGGAAAGTAATCCAATGTGACATTTCGAAAGCCGATATGCAATTGAGTGCTTTCCATACCCAAAATGGAATGTTCATGATGGTCCACACCAGGATTAAATAGCAGAATGGTTTTCTCTTCTAAATGATTGAGTTGGTTTTCAATAGTGTAGAAGGCTTCTCCTTCTACGATCACAGACATTTCCAAGAAGTCGTGATGATGTTTGCTGCCGATTGATGACCCAGAAGTGGTCACATCAAACACATATAGAATCTCAGGATTAAACGTTTTAGCATTCACCTTGAACATTTTTTCACCTCCTGCAGTCAGTTTATCTAGTTATCTAAAATTATAAAGTATCTAGCAAAACAGTGCAATTTTTCAGCATTGTAAATGAAAGAAAGAAAAAGATTGGGCATTTTATCCATCTTATTTAATAAAAATGACCATTCTATTTATTACAGGTTTTCATTATCATTGAAAGTAACGATTAATTAAAAGAGGGGGCTAAAAAGTATGGAAAGTATCAAATGGGTAGGAAAATATATGAGACCCTATTGGTGGAGAGTATTTATCGCCACAGTACTAGTTGTAATCGTGGCTATATTAAACGTTGTTTCGCCATTGATTGGAGGAATGATCGTTGATGATGTAATAGTAGATCAAAAAGCTGGTTTACTGGTACCTTTATTAATTGCCATGATTATTGCTTCATTTATTCGAACTATTCTTCGCTATATTTATCAAGTCATGTTTGAACGGGTCGGACAAAATGCATTGTACCGTATCCGTGAAGATATGTACCAAAAGCTGCAAGAGCTCGATTTCAGTTTTTTTAACAACACAAGAGTAGGAGATTTGATGGCGCGGATGACAGGAGATACAGATGCTATCCGGCATGCCATCTCATGGTTGCTATACAATGTTTTAGACAACATATTATTACTAGTTTCAGCTATTGTGGTGATGGGGATCATTCAATGGCAACTGATGCTGTCATTATTGGTCGTCACTCCGTTTATCGGTATTTTAACTGTCATTTTGTCTCGTAAAGCAAATCCTGTTNNTCAATGGTAGAAGAAAATATCAGCGGAAATAAAGTAGTAAAAGCTTTTGCTAGAGAAGATTATGAAATCGAAAAATTTAATAAATTTAATGAAGACTATAAACGCCGAAATATTGAATCGGCTAATGTTACAAAAACGTATATGCCGATTTTGGAAACTTTGGCAGCTTTCTTATCGGTTATTACCATTGGATTCGGCGGTTTCCTAGTCATTAATGGCAAAATGAGTGTCGGTGATTTAGTAGCTTTTAATGGATTTATTTGGATGCTGAATACGCCTATGCGGAACGTTGGCTGGTACGTCAATGATTTACAGCATTTTATTACATCTACCTATAAAATCAGGGAACTATTAGCAGCTCGTCCAATGATCCCGCTAGAAAAAAGACAAACCACACCAACGATCAGAGGAATAGTAGAATTTCAAGATGTCTCTTTTCACTTCGCTGATCAGCCTGATACGGAAGTATTGAGCCATATTTCATTAAAAGCTGTACCGGGACAAACCATTGGGATCTTAGGTGAAACAGGTTCAGGAAAATCAACTTTAGTAAATTTAATTTCACGATTTTTTGACCCAACAGAAGGACGCATTTTAATTGATGGTCAAGATGCAAGAAGGATCAACATTCGAGAAT
>DIDU01000012.1:10211-12580 GCA_002418295.1 Carnobacterium sp. UBA5792
AGACCCTGCGATTCTTATTTTAGATGACACAACTTCTGCTGTTGATATGGAAACAGAAGTGAAAATCCAACATGAGTTACAAGATGTGATGCAGCAAAAAACAACCTTTATCATTGCCAACCGTATTTCTTCTGTTAAACGAGCAGATGAAATCATTATTCTCTCACATGGTAAAATAATTGAACGGGGAACACATGCATCGTTATTGGCTGCTAAAGGAGCTTACTATAAGATCTACTTGAAACAACTAGGTGAGTCTGAAGAGGAGGCGGCAAACGATGGCACAGAATAGTATCAGAAAAGATGAAGAATTAAAAGAAGAATTTAATAAAGACCAATTTAGGCGTTTGGGCGGTTATTTAAAACCTTATAAAAAAGCCATTTCTAAAATATTAGTCGTGATTTTGATATCCAACCTTGTATTAGTGTTAGGACCATATTTGACCAGTATCGTGATCGACAATGCTATTCCGAATAAAAATGGCTTTTTAATGACGATCATTATTGTCGCTTTTTGNNTGGCTACGATTGTCGGCGGCTGGTGTACCAGATATCGAATTCAACATATCACTTTGCTAGGCCAAGATGTATTGAAAGATATGCGTTCAGAGATTTTTGAACACATCCAAAAACTATCTTTTTCTTATTTTGATACACGGCCACACGGAAAAATTGTTATACGGGTAGTCAACTACATTAACTCATTAAGCGATTTGCTGTCAAATGGGCTGATCAACGTGATTTCAGATGTCTTGAGTCTAGTGGTTACCTTAGCTTTTATGTTTGCAATCGATGTAAAACTGACTTTGTATAGTTTTATTTTATTGCCTATCTTATTTATAGCGACCATTTTAATCCAAAACGCTCAGCGTAAAGCGTATCAAGAAGTTAGCAATAAGCAAGCCAACCTAAACGCTTATATTCACGAAAGTGTTTCTGGAATCAAGGTTACACAATCTTTTACACGCGAAACGATTAACAATAAAATCTTTGCCGAAGTCAGTGAAGAACAACGAACAACTTGGATAAAGGCTGTTAAAATCCAGTTCTTGCTAGCACCAGCGATCCAAAACGTTGCCACCATTACCATCTCCATTATTTACTTTATTGGCGTACGCGGAATCGGCGTGGATGTCTCTACGGGTGTTTTGATCGCGTTTATTGGATACGTTAATAACTTTTGGAATCCAATGGTCAACATTGGAAACTTCTATAACTCTTTGATCACTGGTACAGCTTATCTGGAACGTATTTTTGAAACGCTAGATGTTAAACCTGAAATCACAGATGCTGAAGATGCTTTTGAAATGCCACCAGTAAAAGGAGACGTGGTCTTTAATAATGTAACTTTTGGCTACCAACCGGGGCAAACCATTTTTGAACACTTATCTTTCCATGCAAAACCAGGAGAAACGATTGCATTGGTAGGACCAACCGGTGCGGGGAAATCGACTATTATCAACCTGATCAGTCGCTTTTATGATGTGGATGATGGGGAAATATTAGTAGACGGTATTGATATCCGAAAAGTAACGTTAAACTCATTAAGAAATCAGATGGGAGTTATGTTACAAGAAACATTTATCTTTTCGGGAACAATTATGGAAAATATTCGTTACGGCAAATTAGATGCTACCGAAGAAGAAGTGATTGAAGCAGCCAAGATTGTACGTGCTCATGATTTTATTATGCAACAAAAAGATGGGTACAATACAATCATTAAAGAACGTGGGAGCACTTTATCAGCTGGACAGCGCCAATTGATCTCATTTGCCAGAACTTTACTGTCAGATCCTAAAGTATTGATCTTAGATGAAGCAACCTCTAGTATTGATACACAAACAGAGATTCTACTGCAAGAGGGGTTAGATCGTTTGCTGGAAGGACGGACTGCATTTATCATTGCTCACCGGCTATCCACAATCAAAAACAGTACGCGGATTTTCTATATTGCGGATAAAAAGATACAAGAAGCAGGAAGCCATGCAGAATTAATGGCGGAAAAAGGACTTTATTACGATTTATATAAGACCCAATTTGATTTATTGCAACAATTGTAAAAAAAGCTGTTCAGAAACTAGACGTTCTTCTGTCTCAGTTTCTGGGCAGTATTTTTTTATACTTTTTTTGATGAAGTTACCGTTGGCGCATAAAATAATGGTATGCTATATTTGATTTAGAATCAGGCAAATGAAAAGAGGAAGTAGAATGACAGACCAAATTTTTGAGAGAAAACACCAAATCAATTATTATGAATGCGATACAAACCAACAATTGACGATTCCGATGTTGATCAATATTATGATTCAAGTTTCTGGCGAACAAAGTCATCAATTAGGTGTAGGTGATGAAGAACTAGCTAAAAAAGG
>DIDU01000011.1:0-334 GCA_002418295.1 Carnobacterium sp. UBA5792
ACCTTGTTTTCCACTGTATAAAAATTTAATTTTTAAGTATAATTATACCAATATTTTTCTGCATCTTTTCTTTAATTCTTCTATATTAAGAAAAAGTCTCAATCTATTTAACTCTTTCTGCTTATTTTTTTAACTCACCTTTTCTGTAAATATCTTTTAAAACCTAGTATCTTTTAAAAAAATCCCTCTTTCTTTTACTTACCTTATGCTTATCAAAAAATAAAAGTATGACTAAAGCTATCTAAAACTAACTTTGGTCATACTCTTTTTTTATTTTATAAAACTTTCTATTTAGCAAAATCGTTCAGCAAGATAGCGATATGCTCTGTTCCTA
>DIDU01000011.1:389-1561 GCA_002418295.1 Carnobacterium sp. UBA5792
GATAATAATCTGCTAATCGAACGGACTCATTCGGTGCATGTGCTCTGGAATTTCCCCAACCGACTCCGCTGCTTAATATCGGCAATTTTAAATAGTGGTAAAAGTGATACATTGGACCTGAACCAGCACTATTCGGCGAAAGAACGATTTCTGTATCTGATCCATAAGCTTTTTGAGCCGAATCCGTTACAGTCGCAACAAAGGGATCGGTCATATCCGAACGAAAAGCATGCATGCCTTTGATTAATTCTAGTTTCACGTCTTGGAAACCATGATCATCCAAATGTTTACGCAAAACTTCATAAATGTGTTCTGGTTCTTGACCAGGTACTAGCCGGCAATCGATTTTGGCAGAGGCTGATTTAGGCAAAACCGTCTTGATACCCGGATCTGTATAACCGCTCAGTAACCCACTGATAGTCAACGTTGGTTCAAAAACCAAAGCTTCACTAGGTGTCCGCTCTTTGCCTTTAGTAATCAAGTCGCCGGTTAATCCATAAATTTCTTTAGTTGCTGCTTCATTGAAAGGCAGCTGACTGACGATTTCTTTTTCCAATGCTGTAGGAGGTGTGATATGATCGTAAAACCCTTCAACCACAATTTCATTATCAACTGTACGCATTGTTGCTAAGGCTTGTACTAATCGCCAAGCCGCATTGTCTACCACGGCTGCCATTGAAGAATGAATATCAACTTTAGCACTTTCAACAGTTACATCAAAATAAGCAATGCCTTTAACTCCTGCTTCAATTACAAAACGCTCGTCTTTATCTTTACCGCCAAACTCCCAGATACAAGCATCAGCGGCAAATAAGTCAGCGTATTTTTCTAAGTATTTTTTTAAATTTGGGCTGCCGTTCTCTTCTTCACCTTCAACTAAAAACTTGACGTTACAAGGCAAACCACCTTCTGTTTCCAATAAAGCCGAAAGGGCATTCAAACGTACCATAAAATTAGCCTTATTGTCAGCTACACCGCGAGCGTACAAAATACCATCGCGAACAGTCGGTTCAAAAGGATCAGTATCCCATTCGCCAATCGGATCTTCCGGTTGCACATCATAATGATTATAGAACAGAAGTGTTTTAGCAGAGTTGCCATTTGGTCCGGCTTCAAAAGAACCATAGACTACCGGATGTCCCCCTAAGTCATCCAATACTTGTACTGTTCCT
>DIDU01000011.1:1577-5488 GCA_002418295.1 Carnobacterium sp. UBA5792
GTTTTTTCAATCATTTTTTTCACGTATGCGACTGTTTCTGGAATTTGACGGTGCTGGGTTGAAACAGATTGCAAACGCAAATAATCGTAAAATTCTTCCATTCGTTCATCAGCTATTTTCCGAAAAATTTCTTTAGTTGTCATTATCCTATCTCCTTGCTATCAGATTTACCGACCTAGATCAACAGAATTTTAGAAAAACCAATTAACGACAACTACCTTAAAGCTGTCATTTCTCGATTCCCTTAACTTTATTTCCATTCAATCAGATCAGGCCTGCTGCATTTTCTGCTGTTTCTTTTTCAAAAACGGAANNAAATTTCATGTAGACCAACAGCCGTTTCATCCTCATATTCATGGTAAGTCGGATCATAAGCCATTCTCGATCGCTTTCGTTCTTCAATTGGATCGGGAGCAGGAATAGCCGACAGCAATGATTCTGTATAAGGGTGCAGCGGCGCATTGTATAAGTCATCTGCTGGACCTAATTCTAAAATCCGACCATTGTTCATCACTCCAATACGATCGCTGATGTATTTCACCATTGACAGATCATGAGCAATAAACAAATAGGTCAGGTTCTTTTCACGTTTTAATTTCTTTAACAAATTAACGACTTGTGCTTGAATCGAAACGTCTAATGCAGAAATAGCTTCATCCGCAATAATAAATTTAGGACTGACAGCTAGAGCCCGCGCGATCCCAACACGTTGGCATTGTCCACCTGAGAATTCTCGTGGATAGCGGGTAGCATATTCTCGGCTCAACCCTACTAAGTCCAACAACTCATAAACCATTTCAGCGCGTTCTTTTTTATTTTTAGCTAAGCCATAGACGTCAATGCCGCCAGCAATCGTGTCCATTACTGTCATTCTAGGATTTAAAGAAGCATACGGATCTTGAAAAACCATTTGAACAGATTTACGAAATGCTAACAGTTGTTTCCGGTTTTTGATGTTATTGATTTCTTTCCCTTCAAACAGAACTTCTCCTCCAGTAGCCTCCAATAATTTCGACAACATTTTCCCGGTGGTCGATTTTCCTGAACCCGATTCTCCGACTAATCCAAAGGTCTCGCCTTCGTACAGATGAAAAGAAAGGTTGTTCACTGCACGAACTTCATTCTTTTTATTGGCATTANNCATTTTTGATCTCAAGAATTTTCTTTCGTTCAGGTATTGCTGCCATTTACCCCACCTCCTGTTTTTTCAACTTAGCGTATACCTCTTTACGTCTCACAATTTCATTCGGCGGTGTTACAGCTGGCGCATCTGGATGCAACAGCCAAGTAGCGGCGAAATGAGTCGGTGAAACTTGGAAAACTTCCGGTTCTTCTTCGAAGTCAATTTCTAATGCATATTCATTTCGCGGAGCAAAAGCATCACCGGTAGTCGGATACAATAAGTTTGGCGGATTGCCCGGAATAGCATACAAGTCTGTTTCTTCAGTATCCAATGTCGGCATCGAGGCCAGTAACCCCCAAGTATACGGATGTTGCGGATTATAAAAAATTTCATCTACTGTTCCGGTTTCTACGATTTTCCCTGCATACATAACAGCTACCCGATCGGCCATATTGGCTACCACACCTAAGTCATGCGTGATAAAAATAATCGATGTATTGATTTTTGCTTTCAATTCATTCATCAAGTCGAGAATTTGTGATTGAATGGTGACATCCAATGCAGTAGTCGGCTCATCCGCAATCAAAACTTGCGGATTACAAGCCAATGCCATGGCGATCATCACTCGTTGGCGCATTCCACCTGAAAATTGATGCGGATAATGATGCATCCGATTCTCCACATCTTTGATCCCGACTAAATGCAGCAATTCCTTTACACGGTCAAAAGCTGCAGCTGTGTCCATATCTTGGTGTTCAATCAGCGGTTCAGCAATTTGTTTGCCAATTGTCATTGTTGGATTGAGCGAGGTCATCGGATCTTGGAAAATCATTGCAATTTCTTTTCCTCTGACTTTTTGCATTTCTTTATCAGAGAGAGACAACAAATCTTTATCCCTAAATTGAATCGATCCATTTTTGAGCAGCGTGTTTTTCGGCGGCAACAACCGCATGATCGCTTTTGTAGAGACAGATTTTCCAGATCCGGATTCTCCTACGATCGCAAGTGTTTCTCCTTTATATAAATCAAAATTCACACCGCGAACGGCGTTTACTTCTCCTTCAAATGTTTTAAAAGAAATAGCTAAGTCTTTGACTTCCAGTACCTTTTCTTTCTCCATCTCTCCACCTCTTCTCATTAGTTTTAAAGAGCTTTGAACATTAGCTCTTGTTGTTATTGAGCGCCTGATAATGACCATTCAGACAAATCAGACAAAGAGCCTGCCCAGAATTCTTTTATTCCGCCTGTTAATTCATTCCGTTTTACGGCGAATTGACTATCGGAATACAACGGCAGAACATACATCTGTTCTTGCCATAATGCTTGGAATTCANNGAAGCTCCATTAGAGGCAAAATACGTTGAAACATCTGGATCAACTGTAAAGGCATACCCCATCAACATAATTTCATATTCGCCTTTTTGAGCCAATTCCAAGGTTGTTGGGAAATCATAGGTTGTTTGGACCACATTAAACCCAACTGCTTTTAAGTCTTGTTCAATCAAATTCGCGTATTGTTCTCGAACTTTATTGCCGATCGGAACAACTAAGCGGATTTCTTGAGCCATATCAAAATTAGATTCAGCAATGAGTTCTTTAGCTTTTTCCGGGTCATATGGAGTCGGTTTTAAATCCTCATTTTTATATGGACTAGCTGATGTATAAGCACTCTCTAACACTTCCCCTTCGCCTTTCAACAAATTATCCACGATTTGATGGCGGTTGATGGCGTGAGCGATCGCTTGCCGAATGGAAGTATCCTTAAACATTTCATTGTTGAGTAACGCAAATTGTTCGGAATAACTTGGATTTGTATCGACAGTTAATTCATTGCGTTCTTTCAAAGTAGCTATATCTTGAATCGGTACAACGCCAATGCCGCCGCCGGCATTAGCCTGGATACCGCCTGATTGAAATTCAGTCACCAGATTAGTTCCATTCATAATTCGAATAAAAAGCTGTTTGATTTCTGGAACCCCTTTGTAATACTCTTCATTNNCCAGTTCCAAGTGATCATCTTTTGCGTAGTCTACAAATTTATAACTTCCGCTCGTAACTGTTGGATGTGTTACGAAGTCAGCATTGGCCAACTCTTTTTTTGGAATGTCTTTTAAAATATGCTTTGGTACAATAAAAATTTCAAAGCCTAAGATTTCTTTTAGATAGTTAGGATCCACTGGTGTTTTTGTTTTTAAGGTAACGGTTTTGTCGTCAACAGCCACCAAATTCGGCAGTTCCGTTAACCCAGCTTCCCGCTTCCCAACGTCATCTGTTCCTTCTAATGAAGAGACTGCCATTCCGCGAACCGATTCCACTTCTGGATCAGCGATCAGATTATACGTAAAAACTACATCATCCGCCGTAATTGGCGTTCCATCAGTCCAAGCAGCTTTTTGGTTTAATTTGATCGTGTAATGTTGATTGTCTTCTGTTTCGAAACTGTCAGCCAATGCAGGTTCAAAAGTGAGGGGTTCAGGCATTTCTAATAGACCATCATAGAAAAAACGTTGTGTCCAACGGCCAGAAACGCCGGGAGTGTTTAAAGGATTAAAACTATCGGGAGCATTGGTCAACCCCATATAAAGAATATCTGAAGGTACTTTCTTAGCTGCGTCAGCCTTTTTTTCAGAGTCCGCATTTGTACCGCATGCTGCCAATACCGACAAAACCATTAAATACCCTACCGCTAATTTCCACTTATTTACTAATCTACCTTCTTTCATTTTCCATCCTCATTTCTTTTGATTGCATCTAAATAGCTGCTTTTATTTTGTTTCACCTTCAACAT
>DIDU01000011.1:5512-10650 GCA_002418295.1 Carnobacterium sp. UBA5792
TCAATGACTGAGCATTTGACAGCATATTCCCCCAACTTGAGGTCGGCGGGCGAACTCCCATCCCTAAGAAACTAAGCGAAGCTTCCGTTAAAATCGAGTTGGCAATTCCGAAAGTTGCGTTGACCAAGATGGGCGACAGTACATTCGGCAATATTTGTTTAAACAGAATATGCGGAGTTGAGTGTCCTACTGAAACAGCTGCTTGAATAAAATCGGTGTCTTTGATCGACAGCACACTTCCTCGAACTAAGCGGCACACTGTCGGCCAGCCAAGCAGTCCCAATACAATCGTCACTGTCCAAATACTTGGTCCGACCAAACTGACCAAAACTAAAATAACCATAAAGTAAGGAAAAGACATAAAAACTTCTGTAAGCCGCATAATAAATGCATCTGTCAGGCCGCCGAAGTAACCAGAAATCAGTCCTAAAGTTGTTCCGATGGCGATGTAAATCGCCACTGATCCTAAACCTACAATCAAGGACACGCGAGCTCCATAGACCAAGCGACTAAAAACGTCTCTTCCTACTTCATCTGTTCCTAATAAAAAATCGCTATTCGGAGCCGTTTCAAAAAAACCGGTCGTTTCGTAAGGAGAGTAATTCACGATCAAAGGCGCAAAAACGGCCATTAAAATCACAAGCCCAAAAACAATCAAACCGCCCATCGCTACTTTATTTCGCATAAATCGCTTGGAGATGGTTTTAAGATAGCCTTCATCTTGTGATACCAGCATCCGTTCTTCTGCTTCTTGTTCCAGTTGCTCCATTCTCTTTGTCGAAACTAAATTAAAATTAGCTGCCATTTACTCCTCTCCTTTCAATCGTATTTTATTCTTGGATCCACTACAGCATAGAGAATATCCGTTCAGATATTAGCGACTAAAACCGCAATAGCCGACAGCAAATTGATGGCCATCAATACTGGGTAATCTCTAGAGTTGATCGAAGTGATCATCAATTGGCCCAAACCTGGCCACTGAAAAATTTGTTCAGTAACGACAGCTCCTCCGATCAACTTAGGGATATCCATCCCAATAACGGTGATAATTGGAATCAAAGCGTTGCGAAATCCGTGTTTCGTTAAAATGTCTCTTGTTTTCAGCCCTTTAGCAGTGGCTGTCCGTAAATAATTTTCGCCCAAAACATCGATCATACTCGATCGGACGTAGCGGATCATATTTCCTGAAATGCTTGTTGCTAAAACAATCACTGGTAAAACCAAATGCTGAATCCTTTCCAACACTCCTCCATTACCGCCCAAAACTTGCATGCCGCCAGTCGGCAACCATGCCAATTGCAAAGCAAAAATATAAATTAAACCCAACCCTAAGAAAAAATTTGGAACAGAAACCCCTAAGAAAGAACTGCTTGTGATAAAATAATCCACCCATGTATTTTTTTTGACAGCACTATAGATTCCAAGTGGAATAGCTACAAGGTAACCGACTATCAAACTGATGCCCATTAGTTGCAGCGTTGGCGAAACACGGCTGAAAAGAATAGCCGTCACCGGCTGTCTAGTTGAATAAGAAAAGCCTAAATTTCCTTGGATCAAATTAGTGATCCATTTAATGTATTGAACGGGCAACGGCTGATTTAATCCTAAAGCTGTTTTAGTCGCTTCGATTTGTTCTGCCGTTGCATCTGGTGCAACATATAAATCAACCGGGTTTCCAGGCGCCAGATTAATAATAAGAAAAGAAAAAATGGAGACCATAAACAATACCGGCACAGCAATCATGAGTCTTTTTACTATATATTTTTTCATCGAAGGACCTCCTTTTATTCCTATTTGCTTAATCTGCTTTGTTTACTAAATAATCTTCCGCAATCGCTAAGAAAGCTTCTCCAGAACGCAATAGTGCGGTTTCATCAATTTTAAATTTTGGGTGATGGTGAGGGTAGTTCGCCTCAATTGCTGCATTTTCAGCTCCTACATAAAAGAACGTACCTGGTTTTTCTTGTAAGTAATAAGCAAAATCTTCGCCGCCCATTCCAGCTTCCACTTCTAAAACTTCTGTATCTCCAAATTTCGCTTGCATCACTTTGGTTAACCGCTCAGTTTCAAGCGGTGTATTCATTATGGACGGATACCCTCTGGTATAGCGGATTTTGACAGTCCCTTGGTTAGCTGTAGCAATGCTCTGGCTCATTTGGTTGACTTGCGCTTCCATTAAATCACGAACCTCTGGATTTAATGTCCGAATAGTGCCTCGCAATNNTATTGGCTTCGCCGCCTGCTTGAAACCCAGAAAAAGTTACTACTGCTGGTTGTACAGGGTCGACTTGACGACTGACTAGTGTTTGCAAAGTTGTTACGATTTGTGTACCGATCATAACTGAATCGACTGTCGTATGAGGAGCAGCTCCATGTCCGCCTTTTCCTTGAATCTGCATTTGAAAAGAGTCAGATCCAGCTGAACCATAAGATGAACTATAAGCAATTTTGCCTGCTTCTAGATTAGACATGACATGAATACCAAAAACATAATCGACGCCCATCAAGCAACCTGCTTCAATCATACTTTTCGCTCCGCCCGGGACAACTTCTTCCGCATTTTGATGCAGCAAAACTACATTTCCATGTAAATCTGCTTTGTGTTTGTTTAAAACTTTTGCAACACTTAAGAGCGAAGCAGTATGACCATCATGTCCGCAAGCATGCATAATTCCGGGATTTTTCGATTGGAAAGGGACATCCGTTTCCTCATGGATTCGTAAAGCATCAAAATCTGCTCGAAAAGCAATCGTAGGGCCAGGATGATCCCCATAAATTTTAGCAACGATTCCATATCCATTGCCTACGTTCGTTTGAATATCTTCAATTCCCATTTGCTGCAATTGGGTCACGATAAATGCTGCTGTTTGCTCTTCTTCAAAGGAAGGCTCTGGGTACTCATGCAAGTGCCGTCTCCATGCGACCGTTTCATCAAAATTCGCTTTTAATTCTTCTGTCCATTTTTCATAACTCATTCCATCCGCTCCTCACAAATTAAGTTGTTTTTATTCTGCTGCTGTTTCAACAACTGTTTTTTTCTTTACAGGTACTTCTGATTGTTCTAACAAGTGGTGTTCTGCGATTGCTAAGAATGCCTTTCCGCCTGTTAACAATGCCCGCTCATCAATATCGAACTTAGGATGATGATGCGGGTAAATAATCCCTTTCTCAGCATTTCCTGAATTAACAAAGAAAAATGAACCAGGTTTCTTTTCAAGAAAATAGGCGAAATCTTCACCGCCCATTCTTAATGGAGTGGATTCTACTGCTTCAGCACCGAATTTTTTGCTGAACAAGTTTTGTACAACTTCTGTTTCAGCTGGATGATTATAAACTGCAGGATATCCTTTTGTGTAAGTGACGGTACAAGTCGCCTCATACGCTGCACAAATGTGTTCCGCCATCGTTTTTATTTTTTCTTCAAGCAGATTGCGCAACGCTGGCTCAAAGGTTCGAACCGTTCCTTTTAAGCGTGCTGTATCTGGAATGACATTGTTCGCTTCACTTCCAGCTTGAAAAGTCGAAATGGTCAACACACCTGCATGCATCGGATTTTTTGTACGGCTGATAAGTGTCTGCAGCTGATTGGCTAAATGAGATCCGACGACAATTGGATCAATCGATGTATGAGGACTTGAACCATGACCGCCTTTTCCTTGAATCGTGATTTCAAAAAAATCTGCTGCCGCCATAGAGAAGCCGCTACAGTATTGAACTTTTCCATATTCTAATGGCGACCGTAAATGCAGCCCATAAACGTAATCAACGTCTGTTAAAGCACCATCATCGATCATTGCTTTTGCTCCACCCGGCAACATTTCTTCAGCGTGTTGGAAGATAAAAACGACTTCGCCTTTTAGTTCTGCTTCAAATTGTTTTAACACTTTTGCAACACTTAACAGAATTGCAGTATGTCCATCGTGACCACAAGCATGCATAATCCCGTCATTGACGGAAGCAAAGGGCAGTTGTGTTTCCTCTTGAATACGCAAAGCATCAAAGTCTGCTCGAAAAGCGATTTTAGGTCCTGGTTGTGCACCTACCAAACGTGTAACCAGGCCTCCGCCACCTACGTTCGTACGGATATCTGTATAACCAAATTCAGTTAAATTATCAAAAATATAGGCTCTTGTAGCCGTCTCTTCAAAAGAGATTTCTGGATAGCGGTGCAAATGTCGTCTCCAAGCAACCGTTTCATCAAAATTATTTGCCAAATGCTCTTCCCATTCGTTATACCCCATTTAAGTTCCTCTTTTCTTTTTTTATTTCTATTAACCTCTCAGCTGTTTCGTTCTTCGTTCCAATGTCAGGTTTTCTAACCTTTCTTCTCATTCAAATAAGAAAAATAGCCATTTTCCACTTTTTTAAAATGTTTTTTTAAATTCTACCGGTTAAAATGATAAAAGTCAAACTATATTTTAATCTTTTTCTAATTAAAATAACCAATTACCTCTAAAAATAAAACGAATGTAAGGAAACCTAACAACAGTCATTCTTAGTACGCTAATTTANNCTTTTTTGCTTGATTTAAAGTCCATGTTTCGACATCTGTTAATGAACCAGGCCAAAAATCAGTTATTCCGCCATTCAAGGTTTTATTTTTGACCACGATATCCAAGGCAGAATAAAGCGGTACAATAAACATGTCATCTTGCCAAATTTCTTGCGCTTCATCATAAATCACTTTTCGTTTTTCTGGGTCGGTTTCGGCTAATCCAGCTTCTAATAGAGCAGTATTTTTAGGGTTTTCATAATTCGAATAGTTAGAGACACCATCCGGCCCAACATAATTTGATACATCCGGATCAATGTTCAACGCATAGCCGTACATCATCAAATCAAAATCGCCCGCACGCCCTTTTTCCATAACGGTTGGGAAATCAAAATTAGATAGTTTGATTTTAAACCCTACAGCTTCCAAGTCTTGTTGAATCAAAACAGCCGATTGTTCTCTGACTTTGTTGCCGACTGGAACAACAATTTCTATTTCTTGGTTCATATCAAAATCTGATTTCGCAATCAACTTCTTAGCCAAATCTGGATCGTATGCTGTTGTTTCCAGTTCTTCATTTTTATAAGGACTGACAGAAGTATACATACTATCAACGATCTCCCCTTGGCCAGCCAATAAACTCTCC
>DIDU01000081.1:0-5457 GCA_002418295.1 Carnobacterium sp. UBA5792
TTCTTCTGTCTTTACTATCCTACCAAAAAAATCCCGAAATTAAAAGGAAGGAATGCTCTAGAAAAGTTATTTATCACCTAGTGCAGCCAACTAATTCTCGACTTTTGCTGGCTATTTTTGATTACGCGTTAGCCTATAATTCCGTTTAAATTCTTGGTCGCGTTTAGGCTCTTAACTTCTTCTTTAAGTGCATTCAAGCTTTATAGACAACTCTTTGAAGAACCGTTCCATTTAATATTAACTAAACCAAACTTTTTTTGTTTAGCTGCCTTTTATTACCTGCTTTTATTTAAAATAGTGTATGATAAGTTTATCTAAGTAAATAAAGTCCATTTCTCTTAGATTTTTATTCTATCTTAAGGGGGATTATCATGTATCAATCTTATCATACTGATTCTGACGGAAAAATAGTAGTGGATAAAAAAGACCAAATAACCGATTGGCTGCATGTAGCAAAGTCGACCGATGAAGAAATAGAGCAATTGTCAAAAAAATTTCATTTTCCAAAAGATTTCCTTACAAGCGTAAAAGATCCTGATGAGGTGGCACGACAAGAAAAGTTGGGGATGGATCCGGTAAAAGAACCTAACTTGATTGTATTTAATTACCCTTGTAAAGAAACAAATGAGCTAGGGTACGATGAATACATAACCATACCTTTTGCGATTATTCTAACTGAGCATACTATCATTACGACTGCCGAAAAAACACCTTTTTTCATAGATAAGATTATTCGCAATCAAACAGATTATCAAATAGACACAAAAAATCCGGAACAATTTGTCTTAGAAGTAGCTTGGCAAATCTCTTCTCTTTATGTCTTTTATTTAAAAGAAATTGTCAAAAAAACAGAAGCAATGGAACAACAACTGACACGATCAACCGAAAATGAACAGCTTTTTGCTTTGATGTCGCTCCAAAAGAGTCTGGTTTACTTTAATTCTTCTATTGAGGCAAGTCATCCTATTTTTAACGAATTAAAAGAAATTGAAGTTTTTACACAGCATCCTGAAAATCGTAGTTTGCTGCATGATGTTATTGTCGAAAACCGGCAAGCTGAAGTAATGATCAAAGAAACCAACCAACTATTGACGCAAATCAGTGCTGTTTTTTCTTCCGTTATTTCTAATAATTTAAATAATATCATGAAATTTTTAACTTCTATTACCATCGTTTTAACTATTCCTACCATTATTGGGGGGCTTTGGGGAATGAATGTGAATTTACCTATTGACGATACACCTGGAGCTTTTTGGATTATGATGTTCTTGATTGTCGTAGTCAGTATCTTTACTACTTGGGTTTTGAAAAAACACAATTATTTTTAAAAACCACTTGATATTCGGTCCTTATTCAGGGTAAAATAGAGGAAATATACGCAATGAAAGTAGGCGAATCACCTCATGGCGAATAAAAAAGATACTAAACAAGTTTCGGCAACTAAAAAATGGACCAAAGTTTTTGTTTGGGTCATGCTAGTTTCTATGCTAGGTTCCGGATTTATTTCTGTGATTTATACATTATTAGCTTCTTAAAAAAACAAACTTCATTGCTCACTAAGTGAGCAATGAAGTTTTTTAATTATATCAGTTGTTTACTCTTTTGTGTTTTAGCTAGTTCTCGCAGCTCTTTTGCATGTTCTAATGTCAGCTTTGTAATTTCTGTACCGGCTAACATACGGGCAACTTCTTCTACTTTCTCTCCTTCTTCCAAAGGTTCGACATGAGTTTCTGTTCGTTCAGCTACTTCTGTTTTAGAAATAAATAGGTGATGATCGGCCATAGCGGCAACTTGTGGTAAATGAGTGATACATAAAACTTGTGAATGCATGGCCACCATATAAATTTTATTCGCAATAGCCTGAGCCACGCGACCACTCACTCCGGTATCTACTTCGTCAAAAATAATACTAGTCAACCCTTGTGTTTTTGAAAATATGGTTTTCATAGCCAGCATCATTCTAGATAATTCACCCCCAGATGCTACTTTCACAAGTGCTTTAAGTGGTTCTCCTAAATTAGCAGCAATATAAAATTCAACTTGGTCAAAACCAGTTTCGTGTGCATGGGCTGCATCGTTTTCTTTTTCTTGATTAAAGAAGCGTACTTCAAAGATTACTTTTTCCATAAACAATTCTTTTAATTGGTCATGGATGGCTGTTTCTAATTCTTTCGCCACGGCTTGTCTTTTTTTAGTTAACTCTTTTCCTTGTTGAATCAATTGTTCAGAAAGGCTACTTAATTTGTTGACTAACTGGTTAACGTGATCTTCTCGGTTTTGCAATTGATCTAGTTCAACTACGATTTTTTCATAATAGGTTTTGATTTCTTCAAAAGAATCTCCATATTTTCGTTTCATCTGATGAATTAATTCTAATCTTTTTTCAATCTCATTCAATCGATCTTCATCGTAAGCTAGTTGATCCAATTCTCTTAACATATCACTAGCGAGTTCTTGTAGCTGAAAGTAACTATTCGCAATATTTTCAGAAAATTGTTTATAAGTAGCATCAATATCTTCAATTGTACTTATTTCTGTCATGGCACGTCCAATCAAATCGATTCCGTTGGTTTCTTCTCCTTGTAAAGCATCGTAACTTTCCGCTAAAACAGATGTGATCTTTTGAAAATTAGTTAACAGATTTTTTTCTTCTAGTAACTCCTCTTCTTCTTGGTCACGTAATTCGGCCATTTCGATATCATTCACTTNNGCTAATTCTTGTTCGCTATTTTGCCACTTATTATAAGCTGTTTTAGCCTCTTTATATGCCGCAAAAGTTATAGTATAAGCTTCTTTCATCTTTAACAATTCTTTGTCTCCAAATTGATCCAACATTTCTAAATGACGTTCTGGATTCATCAATTCTTGGTGTTCATTTTGTCCATGGATATCGATCAATGTTTCACCAATCAATCGCAGTGTAGCAATATTAACTAAACGGCCATTAATACGGCAAACATTTTTTCCGTTGCGGTGAATATCTCGTTGAATAATTAATGTATCATCTTCTGTTTCGATATCATATGTTTTCAATAATTCATAAGTGAGTGGATTACTTTCCATTGTAAAAAGGCCTTCCAGCACACATTTGTTTTCGCCATGTCGAATAAATTCATTTGATCCGCGTCCGCCAGCCAATAAGCCGACTGCGTCAATAATAATTGATTTTCCCGCTCCTGTTTCTCCTGTCAAGACAGTCATTCCAGATTCAAAACTTAAGTTCAAATCATGAATGATGGCAAAATTTTTAATCGTCAATTCCTGTAACATTATATTTCACTCCTGTCAGCTTTCCTATGATTAAACTTAGTTAAATTAAACTGATAAAATGATTTTTTAATTTTTTTGCTGACTCCGCAGAGCGACAAATGATCAAAACACTATCGTCGCCAGAAATCGTTCCAAAAATTTCTTCAAAATTTGATAAATCAATTAAAGATCCCATAGCAAAAGCATTCCCGGGAATCGTATGCAGCAGCAGAAAATAGTCTTGTAGATCGATAGATACGAATGCATCTCTCATTAAGCGTTCTAATTTTTTGGATGTATCATACTGAACATCAGGCGGCAAACTATAGCGGTATCCTCCAGATAAAGCAGGAACTTTTACTAATTGGAGTTCTTTAATATCTCTTGAAATAGTAGCTTGTGTTACTTCAATACCCTTTTCCTCTAAAATACGCACGAAGTCCTCTTGCTTTTCAATTACATGATCTTGAATGAGATTTTGTAATAATTGATGCCGATCCTTCTTCTTCATATTTCCACCTCAATTTAATATTCAGTATAAATATACATTATTTTCTTTATCATACCCTACTTGGCACAGATAGAAAAGTAAATTATTATAAGGATTTTCGGTTGGATATCAGTGAAAACAAAAAAACAAACTTTGTATACGAATATACAAAACTTGTTTTCTAGTTGTGTTTGTTTGCAAACATTTCATGAGCAGCTGCTACTGTTTCTTTAACTTTTACATCAGCAGCTTTAGTTCCAGTAGATTTTCCAGACCATTTTAAGTGTGCTAAGAATTCAATGTTGCCTTCTCCGCCAGTAATTGGTGAAAAATCTAGCGCTTGAACATCATAACCCAATGTAAGAGAAAAATGAAGGAATTCTTGTACTATTTGTTGGTGAATCTCAGGATCTCGGATAATTCCTTTTTCTCCCACATCTTCTCGATTGGCTTCAAATTGAGGTTTGATTAAAGCTAACACATCTCCATTTATGGCTATAATATCTTTTAACACAGGCAAAATTATGCGTAAAGAAATAAATGAAACATCAACCGAAGCCAGATTAGGTTGACCTTTTGTAAAGTCCTTTAATGTACTATTTCTAAAATTCGTTTGCTCCATGACCACAACCCGCGGATCTTGTCTTAATTTCCAAGCCAGTTGATTTGTCCCTACGTCTAAGGCATAGCTCATTTTCGCTCCATGCTGTAAAGCAGCATCTGTGAAACCGCCAGTTGAAGACCCTATATCTAATAGAATCTTATCTCGAACCCCTACATTAAAAACTTTTATCGCTTTTTCTAACTTTAAGCCTCCACGGCTGACATACCGTAGCTGTTCCCCTTTACACTTTAATTGAGTAGTCATAGGTATTTTTTCTCCAGCTGTATCAATTCGTTCGTTGTTATCGGTTAATACAATCCCTGCCATAATTGCTCGTTTAGCTTTATCAATAGAACTAAATAAACCTTGTTCTACGAGAAGGACATCCGCACGTTCTTTTTTCATAACTTCTTCCCCTCTTTACTGAACGGATAGTAAATCAAGCAGATCAATCAATAACTGACTATCTAATTCTTTGTCCGCTTGTTTATACGCCATTTCAATTTGTCTCAAGCTTTCTTTAGCTTTTGCAATTTCGTTTCTTAAGGCTTCTTTTGCTCCTTCTAAAGTTAACAAAGCCGGATAAGTACTTTTACTTAAGACTGCATCCTTACCAGTCTGTTTGCCTAATGTCTTTGTATCGCCGACCACATCAAGAATATCATCTAAAATTTGAAAAGCTAATCCAAAATGAGCCGCAAAATCAAGCAACAACCGTTCAACATCTGTTGAAACTTCAGCGATGAGCCCGCCTGCATAAACAGCGAATTTCAATAGTTCACCTGTTTTTTTCTCATGAACAGCCTTTAAAGCTGCCAACGATAAGGCCTGATTTTCCCCTTCCATATCTTCTACTTGTCCAGCTACCATCCCATTTGGTCCTGCAGCTTGAGCCAAAGCTAGAATCAAGGCTACTTTTTTTGAAGCCGATAATAAACTGCCAGCTAAAATTTCAAACGCTTGTGTCAGTAAGCCATCTCCGGCTAAAATCGCTATATCTTCGCCATAAACTTTATGGTTAGTGGGTTTCCCACGCCTTAAATCATCGTCGTCCATTGCAGGGAGGTCATCATGAATCAAGGAATACGTATGAATAAATTCCAATGCTGCTGCA
>DIDU01000081.1:5468-8105 GCA_002418295.1 Carnobacterium sp. UBA5792
ATTACTTCTCCACCGAGAGCTTGAATAGTAGCCAGCAATAACAGTGGCCGGATTCGTTTGCCGCCAGCGGTCAGCGAATAATGCATCGCTTGATGAAGTGTGCCATTTGAATTTGATTGTTCTTCTAAATAAGCGATGAGAACTTTCTCAATTTGAGGTTTTTCTTTTTGCTGAAACAGATTAAATTCCATTCGTTGCTTTCCCCCTTTTACTCTGTACCCTCTGCGTTTTCAAAAATGGTTTCTTCTCCGTTTTCATCGACAATTTTTGTGAGTGTCTTTTCTGCATTTTGCAAAGTCTCTTTACAAACTTTACTCAACGCTACACCTTTTTGGAATTGGTCTAGTGCTTCTTCTAAAGGAACATCTCCTCTTTCCAGTTTAGTCACAATTTCTTCTAATTGCTGCATAGCCTCTTCAAATTTTACAGTTTCTTTTGTACTCACTTTTATTCCTCCATTTTGTTCACTACTTTTGCTTCAATACTGCCTTCATGTAAATGAATATGCACTAAATCTTCAACTTGAACTTGTTCTGCATTTTTAATGACTTTATCGTCTTTTGTAATGTAGCTGTACCCGCGATTCATGATTTTTAACGGGCTTAGATAATCCAACGACTGTACCGCGTAATCAAATCGCTTTATTTGATTCTCCATAAAACGATTCATTTCAGTTTGCAACTGTTGGTTCAGCGTTTGTAAGTCGTCTTGCTTTTGCTTTACAAGGTGACTTGGATCACTTAACCTCAGTTTGTAAGTCAATAAACGATAATTTTGCTTTTCGTTTTTTACTCTTTCTGACAATGAACGTGTCAAACGTTCTGAAAGAAAATCTAAATTTTGAGCGTATCCTTCATAAAGTCTCTGAGGCTGTTTAAAAATATAAGATTCTAAACTTCGATTCAATCGCTGACTCAGAACTTCTAATTTTCTTATATAACTTTGAATTAAACGTAACCGCATTTGTTCTATTTTTAAAATTTCATCCGATAATAACGGTACCGATAGTTCTGCTGCAGCAGTAGGTGTAGCTGCACGAACATCTGCCACTAAATCAGCTATCGTTGTATCTGTTTCATGTCCGACTGATGAAATGATCGGCGTCTTCGCTTCAAAAATAGCACGGGCTACTTTTTCTTCATTAAACGGCCATAAATCTTCAATCGACCCTCCGCCTCGCGCTATTATCATTGTATCAAAATCTCCTTTAGTTTCTACCAACTCAATGCTTTTAACAATATCGTCAGCAGCTTTAGTTCCTTGTACTAAAGTAGGAAATACAACCAATTGGACGATAGGATAGCGACGTTTGATCGTTGTCATGATATCCCGCACTACAGCACCTGAAGGACTTGTAACAACCGCTATTTTTTTAGGGAATGTAGAAATCAGTTGTTTAGGTGCATCAAAAAGCCCTTCTTTTTTCAACTTTTGTTTCATTTCTTCTAACGCTTGGTACAAAGCCCCTATTCCATCGGGTTCCATATGTTCAATATACATTTGGTAATTCCCGCTTGCTTCATACAAAGAAATACGTCCGATAACTAAAACTTTCATTCCTTCTTCTGGTGTAAATTTCAACTTTTGATAAGCTCCCTTGAACATCATCGCTGAAATTTTTGCGCGATCGTCTTTTATACTGAAATATTGGTGTGCATTAGGTCTNNGCCAGTTAAATAAACGCGTTCTAAATAAGGATCTTGTTCAAACTTTCTTTTAATATATTTTGTCAAGGCCGTGACAGTTAAATATTGTTCTGACAAATAACCCCTCCTGACTTTTTATGCTGATTTAGATTGTTTTTTGAGCACTTTTAATTGTTTGGTACAACAGCATCGTAATCGTCATAGGTCCGACTCCGCCTGGTACAGGTGTCAAATAACCCGCTACTTCTGAGACTTCATCAGCTTTAACATCACCTATCAGTTTTCCGTTTTGATCACGATTCATGCCAACATCGATTACCGTAGCGCCTGGCTTAATAAAATCTTTAGTGACAAAGTGACCGCGTCCAATCGCCACAACCAAGATATCCGCTGTTCGTGCGATAGCAGCTAAGTTTTTTGTTTTTGAATGAGCCATTGTCACTGTCGCGTCGTTCATTAACAATAATTGCGCCATTGGTTTTCCCACAATATTACTGCGTCCGATAACAACAGCTGTTTTTCCTGCTATTTCAATTTGATGGCGTTCCAATAATTTCATGATCCCATAGGGTGTACACGCAATTTTATCAGGTTTGCCGATCAACAGCTTCCCCATATTGATAGGGTGAAAGCCATCGACATCTTTTTTTGAATCAATCGCATTTAATACTTTCTCAGAATTGATTTGTTTAGGCAACGGCAATTGAACAAGAATACCATGAATCGTCGGATCTTGATTGAAACGGTCAAGTTCATTTAAGAGTTGTTCCTCACTGATCGTATCTGGGTAGCGTTCTATTACTGAATGAAAACCTAAAGCTTGTGCACGCTTTTCTTTATTGCGTACATAGGTTTGGCTAGCCGGGTCTTCTCCAACTAACAGTACCACTAGTCCGGGAATGACACCTTTCATTTTCAGCTCTTCAACCATAGCTTGCATTTCTTCGTTCATTTCAGCTGCTAGTTCTTTTCCGCTCATCATAATTGCACT
>DIDU01000081.1:8160-14767 GCA_002418295.1 Carnobacterium sp. UBA5792
TTTTCCTCTAACTCATTGACAATATTTGCTAATACTCCATTAACAAATTTTCTCGATTTTTCGTCACTGTATAGTTTGGTAATTTCAAGTGCTTCATTCAAAGCCACTTTTGCTGGTACATCTGGCACATACAGCATTTCAAAAATAGCAATGCGCATAATGACTCTATCCGTTTTTGCTAATCGATCCATTGACCAATTTTCAAGATGACTTTGAATCTTCTCATCAATTTCTGTTTGGTACTCCACCACACCGGTTACCAATAAATCCAAGTAACTTGGCACTGAAACTATTTCCACTTCATCTGATAAATCTTCTGCACTTGTTAAAGCCTGTTGCATAGCTTCTTCAATCGTAAGATCTTTATTAGCCGATAGTTGAAATAGAGACTGTAAAGCTTTTTCTCTAATTTCACGTCTAGTTAAACTCACTCTTCTTCACCGTCTTCATCATCCAAACTAAACAAATCTTTTAATTCTGTTTTTTCTGGTACGATTCCTACAATATGGACGTTTACTTCTTTTAACTCGATATCAGTCATTTGAACTAATTGTTCGCGAACTTTTTCTTGCAGTTCTAACGCTACTTTCGGTACTGAAACCCCATAGTTCAAATAACAATAAATATCGACCTTTAAGCCCTCTTCATCAGAAGTTAAGTGCACTCCTTTTTTATGATCTACACGACCAANNGCAGCAATCCCCGAAATAATTTCAATGACTTCTGGTGCCACTTCGATTTCGCCAAGAGTTCCTTTTGTCTCGTTTACTGCAAAATTTAATTCTTCAGCCATAAGGCAGACCTCCTAATTGGTTTTTCTCAAAAAAGTATTCTTATGCACGCGAAACGTATGAACCATCTTGGGTATTGACCACGATCATATCATCCACATTTACAAAAAATGGAACGTTGACATTTGTCCCTGTCTCTAACTTAGCCGTTTTAGTTCCGCCTGAAGAAGTATCGCCTCGGATGCCAGGTTCAGTTTCTGCAATTCTCAAAGTAACCGTATTTGGCAATTCAACCCCTAATATTTCTGAGTTATACATCATGATATGAACTTCCATATTTTCTTTTAAATATTTCAGCTCTTCTGTGATAGACTCTGCGGGCAATTCAATTTGTTCGTAGTTTTCTGAATCCATGAAAACATGAGAATCTCCGCTTTCATACAAATATTGCATTTTACGATTATCAATTTGAGCTTTCCCAACTTTTTCACCAGCCCGGAAAGTTTTTTCTTGAACCGCGCCATTTCTTAAGTTTCTTAATTTAGAACGGACAAAAGCAGCACCTTTACCTGGTTTAACATGTTGGAAATCGATAACACGCCAAATTCCTCCATCAAATTCAATCGTTAATCCTGTTTTAAAATCATTTACAGAAATCATTTAATTTTCCTCCTAGAATCGTTCCTATTTTCTGTTTCAGTGTATCATTTTTTCAAACAACTTCCTAATAAAAATTGTTCTGCTATCACTAATTTCTACAGAATAATCAGTTCTTTAGGCGAATGAACGATTACTTCATTTCCAAATTCTGTGATGACTAAATCGTCTTCTATCCGTACGCCTCCGATCCCCGGCAAATAAATACCCGGTTCGTCTGTGATCACATTTCCTGGAACAAATAATTTAGTGGCTGATTTTGAAACATTCGGTCCTTCATGGATTTCTAATCCAATACCGTGTCCTGTTGAATGACCAAAAGCTTCGCCATAACCGTAGCTTGCGATATGATCACGTGCTACAGCGTCTAATTCCACTCCTGACATTCCTGGTTTAGCAGCATCAATTACTTTTAATTGAGCTTCCAATGTAATGGCATAAATTTCTTTTAGCTTTTCATCCGGTTCTCCCACAGCAAAAGTACGTGTCATATCTGAAACGTATCCTTCGTAGTAACAACCAAAATCAATGGTAACGAAGTCGCCTGTTTCAATCAGTTTCTGACTTGCTACACCGTGAGGCATAGCTGAACGAATACCGCTGGCTACGATTGTATCAAATGAAACTCCTGTTGCTCCTAATCCACGCATATGGAAATCTAGTAAATTTGCCACTTCTATTTCAGACATTCCTGGTTTAATCTCGCCTAAAATATAATGGAAAGCTGCATCAGAAATCGAACAAGCTTTTTTGATCGTTTCAATTTCAACATCTTCTTTGACTTCTCGTAATTCTTCTATTAAGTTTGAAACAGGTATTAATTCGCTTGAGATAACTTGTTCTAATAATTCAAATGTACTAAAAGTGACAAAGTCCTGTTCAAAACCAAGCGTTTCAATTCTATCTGCTTCTGCTATCCGTGCTACTTCATCGTAAATAGGTCCACTATTTTGTACAATTTCAAATCCGACGGCTTGAGCAGCAGCTTGCTCTGTATAACGAAAATCAGTTATAAAGTAAGCAGTATGATGAGTGACCACACTTAATCCTGTAGTGCCGGTAAAATTGGATACGTAACGTAAATTATAAGGGCTGGTGATTAATAATGCATCTAAGCCTCTTTGTTTCATGCCTTCTCTTACTTTTTTCAATCGAGACATTCATCCTCACTCCTCATCTTTTAGTTTCTTGTTAAAATTAATTGTCGTGCATAACTCAGCATAATTCAATCCATTATACCAAATTATGAATTAAAAAGAAATAACCCTCAGATTTTCCTAAGGGCTACTTCTTTTTTGAGAGACCTGCTCATGTTCAGTGTATTCTGCAGTTTTGTATTCGCTTGTGTCTTGTTCTGCCTTACCTGTTGCTGTTGAATCAGCAGGCATATCAACCGTAATAGACAGTTGCTTTAAAAATGATTTATCTGCTGTACCAGTCAATAAATAAGAGATTCCACTAATCTTTTGCACGCGTACTGTTCCAGTTTTGAAAGTNNAAAGTAAAAAAAGCTTCTTGCAGATCAGGCTCAATCGTTAACTGTTCTCTTAATTCTGCTTTAGATAGTTCTAGCATTGTTTGGATCACATAATAATTTTCCGTTGCCTTCATTTGCTGCATTTGATTTTTATAAATCCGAGCTGTCCCCATCGTAACAGTTGCTAATAGAAAAACAAAAATAACTACAGAAGGCAAAATTGCTCCTTTTTGGTTCACTTTTTTTGCACCTCAATTGTTTGAGCAAGGTTTATTTGTGCTGCATACGTTTCTTTATTGGAAAACGTCACTTGTAAAATTAAACTATCCTCTTTTTTTGAAAAAGAAAATTTACTGACTTGCATCAACAACGGCTGGTAACCTCCGGCATCAGTAGTTTTGATAAACACCGGTTTCTTCAAATCTTTTTGATAAATAATCATGCGTTGAACTTTTCCTGCTGCATTTTTTTCTTCAAATCTTACTTTACTAGCCGTTACATCACTCAATACCAGCCCTTTAATTTCATATTCAAATTGATTTAAAAATAGCTGCCATTCTAGTTGGCGGTCTTGAAAAGTTTGAGCGCGAATCGTTTGAAATTGACCGATTGAAAAACTGATCAAGGAAACACTCAACATTAAAACGGACATACCAATAAGCGTTTCTAATAAAACAAACCCTTTACTGTTAAGGGAGATTGATTTTATATGAAAGCAGCTCGACTGTTCGTTGGCGATGATTATCCCGGATGCAGATTTTCTTTTTTTGGCTGCTTTCCACAATAATTTCATATACGTTGCCTCCTGTTTGCCAAGAGGTATCTACTTCTTGACCAAGCGCAATTTTTTGTGATTGTTCATATCCAATTCGCACCATATCCACTGTCTTTTTTTCTTCTTTAATGATAATGAGCAAATCTGTAACTACCGGCAGATAAACGCTGATACAAAGAGTGATGATCAAAAAAGCCGTTAAACTTTCTAATAAAACATATCCTTTTTGATTTAACCGTTCAATCCCAGTGATAACGACCACTTCCTAACTGAAATACTAACCCATGCCGTATTCCGTCAATATCAAAATACAAAGTGGAAAAACTTTGCAGATTTCCGCTGCCTCCATTAAAAATATATTGCTTGTTTGACGNNTTACATTTTCCGGTAACTGCAACTGATATGTCACTTCTTTTTCTGCTTCAGGAAACATCCTAAAAGAAATCATGCCTTTCTTTGCCGAAACATCTATTACAGACCAGTTTCCTGATAATACCGCATGATTTTGCACCGCTGTTATGCTGCTTTGTAAATCTTCAATAAATAATTGTGTTGCTGTATCTTTAATTACCTTTTGAGAAAATACAGTTGGAATACTTAACATCGTAGCTGTGATCAATAAGACTAAAAGCATTTCAATGAATACTGTTCCCCGGCAATTTAACCCCTTCATGGACTAGTCGACTTAGCGCTGACTTTTCCGTTGCTTATTTCAAGTTTTTCATTTGCCTGTTTTAATTGGGCATCGCTTAGATAATCAGCAGCTTTCAATACTTCAAAATTAGGTGCTTTTTCATTTTGCTCCATCTCATATAATTCGACTTGAGTTTGTACAACAGTCACAAGTGCTTTCGTACCTTGGTTATCTACTTTTTGTTTTTGCTGTACTACATTTGGTATGATCAATAACATCAAAATTGAAATCACAAAAAGCACCAAAACCATTTCAATTAAAGTGAAACCGTTATCATTCAACTTTTTTTGTTTTCTCATTACACAATCCCCTCCATCATTGAAAAACTGGGCAGTAATAAAGCTAAGTAAATACATAAAATAAAGAAAGCTACCAAAAGGAAAATAAACGGCTGGATCCAACCAAGCATTTTTTGCAATTGGTGTACCATACGTTCCTGGCAATCTTCAGCATAAATAGCCAGTTCGCTTGCTAATTGACTGGTCGCTTCTCCATGCAAAATAATCAAACCCAGTTCTTTGTTGAAAAACGGCAATTCACTCATGGATTCTTTAAAATTAAAACCTGATTTTAGTTTTTCTTCCATTATACGGGCTACTTCCCGCNNTTCTTTTGCTTGCATCAATTCAATTATTGCATTCATTTGATACCCGCTTTTAAGCAATTGACTCCATTCGTAACTAAAAAAGTGAGTATAGTACAACCGCAATAGATTGCTAGCCAATGGAATTTTCATATAGAAAGTAGCTTGTTTAATAGCTGACCATCTTTTTAATTCTCTGAAGATCAGTATAAAAATGAGTAAGCAAACTAGTCCGGAAATCAATAATATAGTAGGAAATTCTTCGATGAATCCTATCGCAAAGCGATTGATCCATGAAAGGTTGCGAGCAGATGTATCATAAAGTTGCTGGAAATTTGGTAATAAAACCAAACGCATAGCAATTAAAATTCCTATCATAAAGACCATCAGAACCAATGGATACTGTAATAACCTGAATAGTTGCTTTTTTTGTTTATTTTTAGCGTCTAAATACTGGCCACTTGAATAGAGTGCTTCTGCGAACCGACCATGAATCAGGGATAAATAAACTTGGGTAGATACACGTTCAGAAAAACCAAGGCTTTTGATAATTTCATCAAACCGTTCCCCATTTTCTAATTGTTTCAAAATTATTTGAATCCACTGGTTTTCTTTCGGCATGATCGTTGCTAAAAAAAGCAAGGCTTCCCTTAAAGTGAAACCTTCTTGAATTAATGAAGCTAATTTCATTAAAAATGACGCTTGCACAGCTATTAGCGGCACTTTATGGGATTTGGTATTTTTGAAAATTTGTTTTAGTAATGAAACCATAAGCATACGCCTTTCTCAATAAGCAGTTGAATGATCTAGATGTGTTTTCCGATGATTCTTCAAAAGAAAAATCAACAGATAGGCAATGCTGCAACTGCTTTTTCGCTAGTACTTCGTAAATAACTGCTCGTTTCTCATAGATGCCTAAATGAGTACAGTTAATTTGACAGTCTCCTTCACAAAAAGGACAGCTTTTTGGAATTAATTTTTGAAAAATGACTCCTAAAAGGGTTTGTTTAAGCTGCTCCATGCTTACACCAAGTTCTAACAGCCGGGAAAGTACGCCTACAGCATTTTTTGCATGAATACTGGCAATCATCAAATGACCTGTAAGTGCTCCGCGCATCACCATTTTTGCCGTTTCTTCGTCTCGAATTTCGCCAATAATCAATGTATCTGGATGATGTCTTAAACTCGACCTTAGCAGACTCTCATAAGAAATCCCAGCTTTTTCATTGATTTGTGTTTGTAAAAAAGCTGGTTCTTCTATTTCTATGGGGTCTTCGACAGTGATAACTTGTTGTTTATTTTCAGAATGGCAATCACGGATCAACTGGTACATTGTCGTTGTCTTTCCTGAACCTACTGGGCCTGAAAATAATAGTAACCCACTTTTAAAACGGACCAAATCGGTCATTTCCTCAACTTCTTGTTGAAAAAAAGCAGTTTGTTTTAAGGCTCCCATATTGTTTTGGTTTAATAAACGAATCACCAAAGATTCTTGAGCACGAAAATTAGTGATTGTTGAAAAGCGTAAAGCTTGCTTTTTTTTATTTAGCTCTATTTGAACAGAACCGCTTTGGGGTTTTCTTCTTTCACCAACATCCATATTTCCAAGATATTTAAAGTAAGAAATCAAACGGTTTCCTTCTTCTTGTGTCAGTAACAGCATCTGCAGTAATTTCCCGCTGATTCTGAA
>DIDU01000081.1:14832-15109 GCA_002418295.1 Carnobacterium sp. UBA5792
TCTAATACGATATGTTCAGCAAATTGTTCTATCTCCATACTTTCTGCCGATACATTGTCTCAATCCAGGCCCTCTAATTGAACTTAAGTATCTAGCCGTTCCCTCCTTTTTATTTTTTTATCTTGTTTCTTTCAGTTTTTCCCTCCTTTAACAACTTTTGCTCTCCACTCTAACTATCTGCATCTTTATCTGTTTCTATTTTTTTTAGTAAAAAAATCTACTAAGGAATTTAATCTACCAGTTTATTTCCTGCTGCTTTAACAAGTAGCTAATTTAG
>DIDU01000081.1:15138-18797 GCA_002418295.1 Carnobacterium sp. UBA5792
TAGTTTTTGCAATACTTTATAGAGGATCAGTTATTCCAATGTCAAACGTTTTTATATAACCGTATGCCCAAGCTAAATGACTGCTGTTTTACTTATTATTTAGCCCTAATACTACAGCGATTATTAGTATAATTTAAACGCATTATTATGAGCTTTGTACAAGTTTATTACACTATATAAGCTAAATATAAGCGTTCTAAACAGCTTTAGGCTGAGAGGCTTGTAGTAAAGTGTAAAGAAAGCAAAAACGGCTATAAAGCCCTGTACTAAGCGAATAAACGTTTAAATTGAGTTTACAAAACTGAACACTACCCTACACCTAAAGCACGCAGACGGAGGCTGTAAGCTATGCAAATAATAGTTGGAAAACAACGTTAGTAGCAGTTTTTAACACTAAAGCCCCTTTTTAACGTTCATTTTAGGGGCTAGTACCGTATTAAATTAGCTGATTAAACTGCCTTGTAAGTCTTTTCTGATCCTATAAATCAAATTGCGGCTAACGTCATTATCCTTAGCTATTTTAACTATAGGAGTTCCTGCTTTAAGCTCAGTAACAATATTATTGTAGATAATACGTTTCTTTCTATCCTTAGCGTTAGGACTGTACTCTAAGGGCTTGCCTCTGTATATGCCCTTTTCTTTAGCAATAGCAATGCCTTGTTTTTGACGTTCTAACGTCTTTACACGCTCATTCTCAGCAATATACGATAAAAGGCTTAAGAACATATCAAACATTGCTTTATCCATACTAGGATTACCTGTATTAAAGTTAAGAAAAGGCGCGTCCAATATCTGTATACTTATCTGCTGTTTACTCAGTTTAGCAACTGTTTCTTTAATATCATCATAGTTACGTCCTAATCTGTCTAAAGAGCTGACTACGATAGTGTCGCCTTTCCTTACATAACTAAGTAGCCTGTTAAATTCGGGACGATCTGCTACATTCTTACCGGAAACTTTCTCAGTAAATAGCTGCTCTATTCCTGCGTCTGCTAGCTCTTTCAACTGTCTATCTAAGTTCTGCTCTTTGCTTGATACACGTGCATAGCCTACTATCATGCTTATTCCTCCTTACTCTTATATAAGCTGTTACAGCCCCTCTGTATTAACGTCTAGTCCTTTCTCTGCTGCAATGCTCTCAATAGCTGCTATTGCGTCCTCTGCTGTCATACGTCCTACTAGATCATCTATAAACGTATTAGCCCCTACTGCCTCAATAATGTTATTTAATACTGTTAAATTAATCATGTTGTTTCCTCCTTGTTTTATGTATCTTTTAAAGTACACCCTTAGAGTACACCCATAACGTTAGTCTGTCAACACTTATTTTTGTAACTTTTGGGTATACTCTTAAAACACATTATTTATTATCAACATTAAGGGTTGTTATATAACGTTGAATAAAGCGCCTATTATAGAGCCTTATTCTAGCGTCTATTTTAAATGTTATTTACGGCACTTATTTTAGGGACTAATTTAAGCAGCAATAAAAGAGTATAAAACACAGTTAAAAACTAATTTACTTAATTTCTTAATTTCACGATTTTCGTAAAGTTGCTATTTTTCATTTTTTACAATTTTACGTTTTCTNNTACATAGGGGAACGGGGGGCTAAATCTGCTGTAGCCAAGCAGTTAAAAAATATACCCAACGGAAATAATAGTCCGACTTTTACAGTAAGTCTGTAGCCTGCAGCCCCCTATCCACGTTTTAGCCTTTTCTATTTTAGGTAAAACTCCTTAAAAATTTTCGGCAACTTTTTTTAAAGCGGGACTTAATAGTTTAGGCTTAAATACTGCTACATCAACGTTATAAGCTGTTTTAAAGAATGTTTCCCTAGACTTATACGCTTATCAGTTTGAAACTGCCTTAGAATCGTCCTCAGCAACATCAGTAATTGATATAAAGCTTGCTACGTATACGTTTTTAAGGATATTGCTGTAAAATTGCATAAAAAAAAATAGCTGCCTACTCAATTAAGAGTAAACAGCCTTATAGGAGTTTTAAATTTTTAGGAGTTGTTACATGTTATCAATAGTTGTTCTAGTTAGAGGGAGGCAGTTTCCACTTTAAAAAGTTTGTCTAACGCCTCAGGATAATGCTTTAAACAGTAATCGAATAGTTTTTTATTTTCCGCATACGATCCGTTTTCGTTAGCATTAACAATACTCTGAGCTTGTGCTTTATAGCCCTCTGTCATAAAGCCCATTTCACTCACTGATAAGCCTTCAACATAATGCCGGTAAAATAAGGAGGCTATTTCAGCCCCACTCCACCGACCTACGTTTTTTCTAAGTAACTCAACAACAGTACGCGGATAGCTCTCTTTTGTATCTATAAACATAGTAGCTTTAAGAATGTCTCTGCCCCCCTTTTACACGTTTAAATTAAAAAGGCAAAGCTGTTAAGNNTGTCTATTTTGAAATTGTGTAGCCTTGCTCTTGTAAGTAACGAATAGAAAGTTCCGTAACTTCTGCCACTTCCTCAGCTGTTTGCGTTTCTGCTGCTTGCTGTTTTAATTGACGTTCTTCTTGTTTCTTAGCCTCATTCTTAGCAAAACCGTTACTTAACAATTTGAACGCTCTTCCTGCAGCCCCCGTCTTAGTTACCGGTCTTTCCTGCCCATACATCATATTATTATCCCCTTTATTTTTATATTATTTTTTACACGTCTTGTGGCTTAACTAACGTAAAGCAAGTTCCCCTTTTTTCAATGCTTTTAAAACATTATATTGAGGATCAGGCATGTTGATAGTTCTGCCTAAGTAAATACGTTTATCCTCCGTTACTAAGAAATTTTCCCCTTGCTTAATGATACCTGCTTTACTTAGTCTGTAGTTAACAGTGTCCATTAAGTCTTTGAATACATCATATTCTACTTCTTCGATAGCTTTTTCATCTGAAATAACTGTTTTTACTGACGCTGTTACAACAATTTCTTTACTGAACGGATACCATTCAGTAATTAAAGGAGTTAACACGTCATAAAAAGCTACTACTGCGGTAGTAATATCTTTCTTTAATTTAGTGTCTACACCTGCTGTAACTGTGTCATGCAACTTAATTTCTTGCTCAATATCTGCTTGTTGGGCTAACAACGCTTTTCCCTCTGCTGTAGTCGTAACAGATTTTAATTGTTCTGCAATACCAGCCTGTTCTTGCTGTAATCCCGCTAGCTTTTCACGATTAGCCGTTTCATTATCGTTATACGCTTTGCTTGCAGTGTTAACAAGTTGATATGCCTCTATTACTGCCTCATAACTCAATACAAACTGATTTTTCAATTCTGCTCTTTCTCCTGCTACTACGTCTAATCCCTCTAAAATTGTTTTCATTTGTCGTTTCCCCTTTTCTTTTTCTGTTTAATTTTTGTTATTATTACTTTAAAAAGAACTCTGCATAACTAGCTACGTTTGGCTCTCCTACTTTACGATAGGCAACTAACGGATTCATCTTAATACTCTGTACACCGTTTACAGTTACTATTGCAAAAACAAACATATCATTCCATTTTGTTTGACGGATTTTCTTAGTTACTGTTGCTTTGTCAATTCCTAAAATACTAGCTAGATCTGCTTGAGTTATCGCTGTATCTTTTGACGGGTCTTCTTCGTCTATATTGTGCGTTAAAAAGTTATGATAAACGTTTAAATAAGGGA
>DIDU01000081.1:18813-20375 GCA_002418295.1 Carnobacterium sp. UBA5792
GTAGTGTAACTTTACTGTCTTCATATATATCTTTTACGCTATCTGTCCATATCTTAGCTGTATTTTTACCTAATTTTCTACTAACTACGCTTTTCTTAAATATTAAATCACTTGATAAAAAGAAAGCAGTTCTTTCAGTTCCATAAACAATAATTTTCTTTTCTATTAGTAATTTGTTTTCTTTAAGAGTCTTCAATAGCGTTCTCAGCGTATCTTGCTTAGATATTTTTAAAATACCCCTCATTTCTTTTTGAGTCATTGGTACCTTACTTTTTGGTGCCATTTTAAGCATATTGTCGTAATCAATGTATGAACTAAGGACGCAAAAGTAACCCCACTGTTTGAGTGTCAACAAACAATCCACCCCTTTCATTTTATCCATCTTTTGGAAACTAAAAGTTTTTTTATCACTATTTGCCTCTATTGTTGCTTTTTTTNNGTTTATTATAAGCGTCTTGCTGTTCTGGGGTTATAACTACTGCACCCTCGATAATCTCGCCTGTTATACTATCTACACCAATATTTTTATTTCCCATGTTTCTCCCTCCTTTTTAGTAAGAGGGTTATTTCCCTCTACACCTATTAGCTAGCTATAACTATCCTATTTAAAGTAAAAAAAGGTATTTATTTTCCATTTATTTGTTTAAACTAGTTTTTATTGGATATGGAAAATAGTCCTTTCATCTTTAAATTAGTAGGATCAGTAAAAAGTGTGACAAGCGGAAACATAAAGTGTTGAAAAAAACGGGTAGTTTAAGCTGGATTTGTTGAAAAAAACGGAAAACCTAAAAGTGGGATACGCCTAGAGCCATAAGGGCTTAGAGGGTATTTCAACAAAAGAAGTCCTCTTAGTCTATAAAGAATTAATTAAAAACATTATTGCCTGACGGCAAGGCTAACGCCTCAACAGTACATAAATACTAAACAATAACTTTAAATTCCTACGTCAATATCACTGAATAGCTCTTATACTGTTGTAGGCTCTTAGTATCGTTGTAGCAGTTTGTTTATTATGGAGGTGTGAGGAACGAACACTATGTTTTTATTTCTTTTATGTATTGCTGTTAAGGCTGTTACTAAAAATAGGTAGTCTTAACCCTTACAAGAGTTAAAAGCTCATAGTACAGCCTTTAATCGCTTTTACGTGCAACCTACCCCACACAACTTTTATCAACATATCTTGAGGTTATTTATCGTGTCAAGACTTAAAGAACACACGTACAACGGTTTATTACGTTGTAGTTTATTGTTGGTAAAAAGAAAGCGACAACCTAAATGTAAGTGTCCGCCCTAGCCGTTTAGTTAAACATGGACGCTATCTCCAGCCATTTCGTTAAGGCATACGCTGTAACTTGTATCAGTCTAGTAGTTGGGGCATACAGTTCCCTTTAACGTCTTGTATCTGGTAACTAGAATGATCCAGTTAGACGGTTGAAACAAAAAAGCCATAACACCAGTAATTACGTTTTACTAGTGCTACAGCCTTTTAACAGTTTCAAATTACGGTAAACTGTGATAATATAAGGTGTAAGCAATTAGTAACTGTGGGTTACTGTTGCTCT
>DIDU01000172.1:0-2818 GCA_002418295.1 Carnobacterium sp. UBA5792
ACTTAGATTTTGCAGATGTTAAAACGGTTATGGAAAATCAAGGATCTGCTTTGATGGGAATTGGAATGGCTAGTGGTGAGAATAGAACAGCAGAAGCTACTAAAAAAGCTATTTCGTCTCCACTATTAGAAGTATCTATTGATGGAGCTGAATCGGTCTTATTAAATATTACCGGCGGATNNCTTCAGCTTCTACAACAGAAGTAAATATTATTTTCGGAACATCCATTAATGAAAACTTAGGCGACGAAGTTATTGTAACGGTTATTGCTACTGGTATTGATACTACAAAAACAAAAGAAGGCCGTACACAAACTTCTGGCCGCAATCGCAGTTCAGAAGGAAACGAATCTCAAAGAAGAAAAAATTCGGGCTCAACCGCACAACCGCGTGCTTCAAAAGATCCTTTTGGCGATTGGGATATTCGCCGCGAGCCTAGTGTCCGCGATCAACATATTCCTAATAACCAAAATGATTCAACTTTTGAAAAAGACAAGCCAGAATTTGATGTTTTCAAACGCGAAGAAAATCAAGAAAGAACACAAAGTAACGAGGATGATAATCTAGATACTCCACCATTCTTTAGAAGACGTCGTAAATAACAGTATGGTAAATGTTCATGAAAATGTTCTTCAGTTTGAAAAAGAATTAAACGAGTCACTTGAAAAAGCACATCGTGAAAGATCAAGTGTGGAAGTCATTGCTGTTACTAAAAATGTTTCTGCTGAATTANNTAGCCGAAAATCGACCTGAAGGATTAATCCAAAAACAAGAAATAATGAGTAAAGAAAAAATTACGTGGCACTTTATTGGGAATTTGCAGACTAGAAAAGTGAAAAGTGTAATCAATCAGATTGATTTCTTACATTCATTGGATCGTCTATCGTTAGCAAAGGAGATCGAAAAAAGAGCTGAAACAGTTATTTCTTGTTTTCTACAAGTAAACGTAAGCGGGGAAATGTCAAAAAGCGGGATAAAACCAGATGAGATAGAGGAATTTATTCAGAAGCTAGCTGACTACCCTAAAATTAAAATCATTGGTTTGATGACAATGGCGCCATTAACAGATGATAAAACCAGAATACGTCATATTTTTGCAACGTTAAAAGACTACCAACAGAAAATAGCAGAAAAAGCTTTAAGTTATGCTCCATGTACGGAACTTAGCATGGGGATGAGCGGAGACTTTCAAATCGCTGTCGAAGAAGGAGCAACGTTTATCAGAGTAGGAACAACGTTGTTTAAAGAGTAACATAAGGGTTAGAAAAATTTGCTTGATTGAGGAGAGGATTAAAATGGGAATGATGAATAATTTTAATCGTTTTTTTGGTTTAGATGAAGAGGAAGAAATAAACGACGACGAGATGAACCCTTCGAAAGAAACAGGCATCCATGTTTCTTCTAAATCTAATAAGCAACGAAATATTGACGCAACAGCGGCTCCCATAATCAATACAAGACGTGAGCAGGCTAAAAGTAATAAAGTTGTATCAATTAATCAACACCCTACACAACAACAGTCTAAAATAACTATTTTCGAACCACGGGTTTATTCAGAAGTACAAGAAATTGCAAATATCTTGTTAAATGATCAATCAGTCGTTTTAAATTTTGTCCGTATGGATGAAGAACAGGCAAAGAGAATTGTAGACTTTTTGACTGGGACGGTTTATGCATTAGATGGAGACATCCAACGTATAGGAAATGAAATCTTTTTATGCACTCCAAAAAATGTCAGCATTGATGGAGCATTAACAGATATAATGAGAGAAAAAGATTTATATTAGAAAAGAGGAATAGCCTAAAAGTGTTTACTATTATTTCTGGTTTATATGTGATTCTAACAAAATTAATTCAAATTTATTCGACGCTCCTTGTTATATATATTTTGATGTCTTGGCTTCCAGGAGCTTATCAATCTAAATTTGGTCAAATCTTGGCTCGTATTTGCGAACCTTATTTAGGTTTTTTTAGGAGGATCATCCCACCAATAGGAATGATCAGTGTTTCAGGAATTGTGGGTATCTTTGTATTGAACTTAGCACAAAGAGGATTGTATTCTCTCTTTCAAATAATATTGAGATTATTGATGGGCTTTTGAATGAGGAGGCTTTCTGATGATAGAGAATGTTTACCAACACTTTAGAAAAGAAGAACGTCCTTTTATTGATCAAGTGACAGAGTGGGTACAAGAATGTGAAGACCAGTACACCCCTTATCTCACTAATTTTTTAGACCCGAGACAAGTATATATACTGGAGACAATCGTAGGGAAAAGAAGCGGTATAAAAATCTATTCATTCGGCGGCTATGAAGCCGCTGAACGAATTAGAGTGTATATCTGTCCTGAGTATTTTATACCGAAACAAGATGATTTTGATATTGCATTATTTGAAATCCGTTATCCTGTTAAATTTGCCAAATTATCACATGGAAAAGTGTTGGGGACCTTGTTATCAACTGGCCTTAAAAGAAACCATTTTGGCGATATTATATCCGACGGAGAAAGATGGCAATTTTTTATAGAGAATAATATGAAGAATTTTATTGGAAACCAAATAGAAAAAATAGGAAATGTTTCTATACGGATGGAAGAAAAAACATATCTTGATATTTTAGTACCTATTGACAGTTGGACAATTGTTCAAGAAACAGTCTCTTCTATGCGTTTAGATACGGTTATTGCTAGTCTATTTAAAATCTCCCGGCAAAGAGCAAAACAAATGATTGAATCAGGTAAAATCAAATTAAATTGGGCAGAACTAACGCGGCCAGATTTTGAATTGGGTTTATTAGATATTGTTTCAGTGCGGGGGTTT
>DIDU01000172.1:2864-3900 GCA_002418295.1 Carnobacterium sp. UBA5792
GAAAAACTAAAAAAGATAAATGGCGCGTACAATTCGGTATACTGCATAAGTAAATGGATGAGTCATTCTCAGCAACAACTTGTAAAAAAATAAGATAATGGAGGTGTCTTCAATGGTGTTAACTCCTTTAGATATACATAATAAAGAGTTCCCCGTCAAGATGCGTGGTTATGATCAAGATGAAGTAAATGATTACTTGGATCAAATTATTAAAGACTATGAAATGGTTCTTAAAGAAAATCGTGAATTAGAAAAGAATTTAAAATTTTCTGAAGAAAAAGTAACTCATTATAATAATTTGCAAGATGCGTTAAATAAGTCTATAATAGTAGCTCAAGACGCTGCAGATCGCTTGAAAGAAAATGCTGCAAAAGAAGCAGAATTGATTAGGTTAGAAGCTGAGAAAAATGCAGATCGTTTGTTGGACGAAGCAGTCGTTAAAGCAAAAAAGATTACAACTGAGACCGATGAATTGAGAAAACAAAGCAGAGTCTTTAAGCAACGATTACAATTGATGATCGAATCTCAATTAGAGATGGTTAAAAACGAAGAATGGGAAGACATTTTAAAACCTTCACAAGATGAAGCTTTGGCGATCCCTACATTAAAAGAGATGCTTTCTAGTTTGGAACAAAAAGAAGATCAAGAAGAAAATGAACAGTTAGTTGAATCAGAACGAGAAGAAACAACGGCTGATCAAGAAAACGATACTGATTCAGCAGCTGCAGAACAACCTACAGAAGGCACAATGCCTGCAATAGAATTACCAAACGCGTAAAACAATGATTGGAACAGAAAACAATAAAAAACTTTTTAGCGAGTTAGAAAATGGTGAAAGTCTAACAGTCCCTTTTATTGTAAGATCCTCCAAGAGTGCTAATTTGAAAGAGGGAGTAAAATTAGCCGGGTAATGACCGTTATCCATTACTTGAGAGAAAATAGGGTGCTATTTTCTAAACTTGGGTGGTACCGCGAAAAACTTCGTCCCTTTTTAGGGGCGGAGTTTTTTTGTGTAAGGAAGTTGCATCTTTTTAAA
>DIDU01000172.1:3937-6843 GCA_002418295.1 Carnobacterium sp. UBA5792
AGTTCGCGAACTAGAATGGCAAAAAGATTGGGAAGAAGCAGATGTTTATGGGCAACGACAAGAATTAAATAAAGAAAAACCTACTTTTATTTTGCATGATGGTCCTCCGTATGCAAATGGAAACATTCATATTGGACATGCATTAAATAAAATCAGCAAAGATATTATTGTTCGTTACAAATCAATGTCAGGATTTCGTTCGCCATATGTTCCAGGTTGGGATACTCATGGATTGCCGATTGAACAAGCGTTAACGAATAAGGGTGTTAAACGGAAAGAAATGTCCATAGCTGAATTTCGTAAATTATGTGAAGATTATGCTTGGGAGCAAATCAATAAACAACGTGAAGATTTTAAACGCCTAGGAGTTGCTGGTGAATGGGATAATCCTTATGTAACTTTAACGCCTGATTATGAAGAAGCACAAATTCGCGTTTTCGGAAAAATGGCAGAAAAAGGTTATATCTACAAAGGATTAAAACCAATTTACTGGTCGCCATCTAGTGAGTCGGCTCTAGCAGAAGCAGAAATTGAATACAAAGATGTTAAATCACCTAGTATTTATGTTGCTNNCTTCTTTCGTAATCTGGACCACGACACCTTGGACGATTCCTTCAAACTTAGGAATTTCGGTTCATCCAGAATACGAATACGCCGTTGTTGTAGCAGATGGTAAAAAATATGTTTTGGCTAAAGAATTAGTTGAAAAAGTTACGGAAGAAATTGGCTGGAAGCAAGTCGAAATCATCAATGAACTTAAAGGGAAAGATTTAGAATATATGACAGTTCAGCATCCACTATATGATCGTACCTCGTTGGTTATTTTAGGAAATCACGTTACATTAGACGCTGGTACTGGGTTAGTGCATACTGCTCCAGGACATGGAGACGATGACTTTATTGTTGGACAGAAGTACAAATTGGGCGTTTTGTCGCCAATCGATGATAAAGGCTGTTTTACAAATGAAGCACCGGGGTTAGAAGGTATCTTTTATGATAAAGGAAACAAGATTATTACAGAGATGCTAGAAGAAAAAGGTGCATTATTGCATTTAAGCTTCTTTATGCATAGTTATCCGCATGACTGGCGTACTAAAAAACCGGTTATTTTCCGGGCAACACCACAATGGTTCGCTTCTATTGATCAGTTCAGAGAAGAAATATTGGAAGCTGTCAAAGGTGTAAACTGGGTGCAACAATGGG
The DNA here is from genome assembly GCA_002418295.1 of Carnobacterium sp. UBA5792. The sequence continues at coordinate 5,141 of DIDU01000172.1, forward strand.
GAATGCAACGGCTTTACAATATGGTACGTGATCGTGGTGATTGGGTTATTTCTCGTCAACGTGCATGGGGTGTGCCTTTGCCAATCTTTTATGGGGAAAATGGTGAACCCATTATTACTCCAGAAACGATCGATCATGTTGCAACATTATTTGGGGAATTTGGTTCTAACGTATGGTTTGAACGAGAAGCCAAAGACTTATTACCTGAAGGCTTCACACACCCATCAAGTCCGAATAATCACTTTACAAAAGAAAAAGATATCATGGATGTTTGGTTTGACTCTGGCTCGTCTCATGAAGCTGTCTTAAGAGGAAGAGCTAATTTATCTTTCCCGGCGGATATGTATTTGGAGGGTTCTGATCAATACCGCGGCTGGTTTAACTCAAGTATTACAACAAGCGTGGCCATTAACGGCGTAGCACCTTACAAAACAGTTTTGTCTCAAGGAATGGTTTTAGACGGCGAAGGTCGTAAAATGAGTAAATCGCTAGGCAATACGATGTCTCCTGATAAAGTAACAAAACAAATGGGAGCAGACATTATTCGTCTTTGGGTCTCTAGTGTAGATGCTCAAGCCGATGTACGTGTCAGCGACGAAATTCTGAAACAAGTTTCGGAAGTTTATCGTAAGATCCGCAATACTATGCGCTTTTTACTCGCTAATACCTCTGATTTTAAGCCTGCACAACATACTGTTGCCTTTAATGATTTGCGTTCTGTCGACAAATACATGTTGGTTCGTTTGAATCAATTGGTTGAAAAAACCGTATCACATTATGAAAAATATGAATTTTCGGCAATCTACCAATTAATAAATAACTTCTGTACGGTTGATTTGTCTCAATTTTATTTAGACTTTGCTAAAGATGTTGTTTATATCGAAGCAGAAGATGCTTATGAACGCCGAGCAATGCAAACCGTTTTTTATGAAGTATTGGTTAAATTAACTAAATTGTTAACGCCTATTTTACCGCATACAGCAGAAGAAATTTGGGGATTATTAAGCGAGGCTGAAGAATTTGTTCAGTTATCTGAAATGCCTCAAGTTGAAACATATGAAAATGAAGCAGAGCTGATGGATATGTGGAGTGCATTTATGGCTATTCGTCAAGATGTGCAAAAAGCTTTAGAAGAAGCACGAAATGAGAAGAAAATTGGTAAATCATTTGAAGCTAAATTAACTCTCTATCCAACAGAACCAACTAAAGATTTGTTTGTCACTTTGAACAGCAATATTGGACAATTATTTATTGTATCTGAATTAGAGATTGCTGCTGATAAGAGTGAGGCACCTGAAACAGCTCTACAATTTGAATCATTTGCTGTAGTGGTTGAACATGCACATGGAGAAACATGTGAAAGATGCCGTGCTATCCGAGAAGATGTTGGTAGCAATGAACAAGCTCCAACACTATGCAGTCGTTGTGCCGCTATTGTTTCAGAAAACTTTCCAGAAGCTTTTNNCCCTAGCGAGTTTTTCTGTATTGGGCTTGAGCTAGAACTTAATGGTGAAAATCAATTATCGAAGTTAGAAGTCACTGGCAGGAGCCTTCCCGTCCGAACGAATCCTTGGTATATAAACAAAGTAACCCCTTGCATAAGAAAAAATATTCTATTATAATTAAAGCGAAAAGTTTTCTTTAATAAAATTTTTTATAAAGAAATTGTTACAATATAGATAAACGGAGGTAGAAGAAAAAAT
>DIDU01000173.1:0-4239 GCA_002418295.1 Carnobacterium sp. UBA5792
GCGGAACATCGACAAAGAACATTATAAAATTGCAAAAATGTTTGGAGCAGACAGTTGGGAAATATTCAGACGGGTTACTTTCCCACAATTGATTCCAACGATCACGTTTTTACTAACGGTAAATTTGATTTCATCATTCAAAGTGTATACGCAAGTGTATGCGTTATTTAATGGCCAGCCGGGAATAGCTAAAAGTGCGACTACTGCCGTATTTTACATTTATGATAAATTCCATATAGCCGGCAGACCAGGTGTGGCGATGGCAGCCACAGTCATTTTGTTTATTGTGATCNNTTCTTGTTGATCACATTTATCCAAAATAAAATTTTGAAAAGAATGGGGAGATAAGCATGAAGCATATTGTAACGGTTCTTTCTCTAACATTTTTGGGAGTCATGGCTGTCATTACTGTTTTCCCATTCATTTACATGATGTTGGCTGGTTTGATGACGTACAGTGAAGCAACAAGTATTCCGCCAACATTTATACCGGAAAAGTTTCAGTGGCTGAACTATGCAGAAGTTTTTGAAAGAGCTCCTTTTTTACGTTATTTTTTAAATACAGTTTTTGTTTCGACTGTAACAACGATTGCGACAGTGATCACAGCTATTTTAGCTGCTTTTGCTTTGAGCAGTTTAGAATTTGCCTTTAAAAAAGTAGTTCTATGGGTCATGATTTCATTATTGATGGTTCCTTATGAGTCTATTATTTTCACGAACTACAATACGATTTCTCGTATGGGATTGTTGAATTCTTATTCGGCTTTGATCATCCCATTCTTAACCAGTATTTTCTATATTTACTATTTATACGGCTATTTGCAAAGTATCTCAACAGCTTTTTATAAAGCTGCCAAAATAGACGGAGCTTCAGATATGGAATATGTTCGAAAGATACTTGTTCCGATGTCGAAACCAGCTCTTGTAACAGTTGGGATTTTAACGTTTATTTCAAGTTGGAATTCTTTCTTGTGGCCGCTTTTGGTAACAAATGAAAAAAAATACCGGCTGTTGAACAACGGATTGGCTGCTTTTACTACCGAAAGCGGAAGCGATGTCCATCTGCAAATGGCAGCAGCTACGTTAACCGTTATTCCAATCTTGATCATTTATTTAATTTTCCGAAAAGAAATTATGCGAGGAGTGTCGAAAAATGGAATCAAAGGCTAAAACAACGGTAACTTTCCATAGTGGTATTTTGACTATCGGAGGAACGATTATCGAAGTTGCTTATAAAGATGCCCATATCTTTTTTGATTTTGGTACAGAATACCGTCCGGAATTAGGTTTGCAAGAGGAAAGTTTAGACACATTATTAAAAAATCGGCTGGTTCCAGAATTGAAGGGTTTGTATGATGAGCGTTTAGGGTATACTTATCAAGGGAACGATGAAAAAGAATACCAGCATACTGCCGTCTTCTTATCACATGCTCATTTAGACCATTCTAAAATGATCAATTACTTGGATCCGAAGATTCCGCTATACACGATGAAAGAAACAAAAGCGATTCTTCATTCGCTTAACAGAAATGGCGATTTTTTGATTGCATCGCCTTTTGAAAAAAGCGGCTTTACGCGAGAAATGACTGGACTGAATGCTCATGATGTAGTAGAAGTTGGGGAAATCAGTGTTGAAATAGTACCTGTCGATCATGACGCTTATGGAGCAGCTGCTCTTTTGATCCGGACACCTGAACATTTCTTAGTGTATACAGGGGATTTGCGTCTGCATGGATATGACCGGGCGAATACAGAAGCTTTTTGCCAACAAGCTAAACATACGGACTTGTTGATGATGGAAGGTGTGAGTATCAGCTTTCCAGAAAGAGAGCCAGATCCTGCTCAAATCACTGTTTCCAGCGAAGAAGAATTGATCCAAGCATTTGNNCGAACCGGCAAATAACATTTAACGGCTATCCCGCGAATGTCCTGCGGTTTGCAAAATTAATTGAATTCTCTCCGCGCACGGTCGTGTTGGAAGCAACTATGGCGGCTTTGCTCAAAGAAGTGAGCGATATAAACGTTTGCTACTATTATGCGGAAGAAAATAACAAGATTCAAGCACTGGACCCAGCGCTTGAACTGTCTTATGAAGTTTTGCTTAATGACCGAACTGAATACATATGGCAGGTCGTTAATAAAATTGAAAACTTACAAGGAGGAGGCCTATACGTTCATAGTGATGCACAGCCATTGGGAGATTTCGATCCTCAATATGCACTTTTCTTAAATTTATTGAAGGACTTGCAAGTTGAATTCGTACGTCTTTCGCTTTCAGGTCATGCTCATCCGGATGATCTTAAAGAAATTATTCGAATGATCGAACCGAAACTCTTGGTTCCCATCCATACGTTGAAACCAGAAAAATTGGAGAATCCTTATGGAGAAAGAATATTGCCGAATCGCGGCGCCAACATTATTTTATAAAAAGGATAAGGGGAGAGTAGAAAAATGAAAATCAATAAATTGGCAACCACATTATTTGTGGCAGCAACGGCACTTGTATTAGGAGCTTGTGGATCAGGAAATGACAAAGGAACGGCATCTAACGATGAAGTTTTAACTGAGTTGCCTGAAGANNGATTTTATGGCTGAAAATAAAAATGTTACTGTAGAATTGCAAAACCAATCTTCCTATCCAGATTTGCAAGCGAAGATCAATTCGACTTTGCCTTCTCCTAAAAACTTGCCGACTATCACTCAAGCATATCCAGGTTGGTTATGGAATGCAGCGCAAGATGAGATGATTGTTGATCTACAACCTTATATTGATGATGAAACCATTGGCTGGGGAGATCAAGAAGCTATCACGGGATCGCTATTAAACGGCGCAAAAATCAACGACACTCAATATGGGATTCCGTTCAATAAATCGACAGAGATGTTGTATTACAATGCAGACATGCTGGCTGAATATGACGTAGAAGTTCCTACTACTATGGAAGAACTGAAAGATGCTTCTGAAAAGATTTATAAAGAATCAAACGGAAAAGTTGTTGGTGCAGGCNNACGTTTCTATTACAAAAGATTTAGATCTTGAGAGCAAAGAATCAAAAGAGGTTATTTCTTATTATGCTGATGGCGTTCAAGACGGCTACTTCCGTATTGCTGGTTCAGACGGTTACTTATCCGGTCCTTTTGCAAATGAGCAAGTTGCAATGTTTGTCGGATCGATTGCCGGTGAAGGATTTGTAAAACAAGATACAGAAGGTAAATTTGAATATGGTGTAGCAGCTCGTCCAGAACCGATTAATTTACAGCAAGGGACAGATGTTTACATGTTTGATAGTGCATCAGCTGAACAACGTACAGCTGCATTTCTATTCATGAAGTTTTTATCAGAACCTGAAAACCAATTGTATTGGGCAACTGAAACGGGCTATATGCCGACTGTTGAATCTGTTGTGAACAGTGACGAATATAAGAATTCAACTGATACAAAAGTTCCGGCTCATTTAGAAGAAGCAACCACTGAATTATTCTCCATTCCTGTTGAAGAAAATGCAGATCCTGCTTACAATGAAATTCGTTCAATCATGGAGAATATTTTATCGAATACCGATAAAGACCGTGATGAATTGATCAAGAATTCGGTTCCGCAATTAGAAGACGCTTGGAATCAATAATTTTTCCCTAAAGCTTTTCTGGAAAATAGTAAACGATACACTAATAATAGAAGTGAATAGAGTACAGATAGAGACCGATACACTGTTTAGTGTATCGGTCTCTATCTGTTTGTTTTGTATTGAATGCCGCATTAACAAGCTTTTCTGATGATACACTAAAGTTGGCACGATATTTGCATTATATTATGTGACGGACAAAATAATGGGCAGTTGGAAAAGGAGGCAATTTTTTAGGAGCTGAGAAGTTGATTTAAATAGACAAAAACTTTAGAAAAATGTAAAGTTATTCTAACTAGTTGCGTCTAAAAAAAGTGTAAATAAATTATTTAGGAGGTAAAAATATGGTAGGAATTATACTAGCAAGCCATGGCGAATTTGCTGAAGGTATCTTGCAATCTGGCGCAATGATTTTTGGAGAACAAGAAAATGTTAAAGCCATTACCTTAATGCCGAGCGAAGGCCCGGAAGATGTAAAAGCAAAAATGAAAACTGCAATAGCATCTTTTGACAATCAAGATGAAGTATTGTTCTTAGTTGATTTATGGGGAGGTACTCCATTCAACCAAGCGAACAGCTTGTATGAAGAGCACAAAGACAAATGGGCGATTGTTGCT
>DIDU01000173.1:4307-4643 GCA_002418295.1 Carnobacterium sp. UBA5792
ATGCAAGAAATTGCAGCGCATATCATTGAAACAGCAAAAGAAGGGGTCAGAATCAAACCTGAAGAGTTAGAGCCCCAAGGGAAAACAGCTGCTGCAGGTGCTGGAGACGGACAACCTAAGGGAGCACTTCCTCCAAATACAGTAGTTGGCGACGGAAAACTTAAAATTGTTTTAGCTCGTGTAGATTCTCGGTTATTACATGGACAAGTGGCAACTGCATGGACAAAAACGACACAGCCAAACCGCATCATCGTTGTTTCAGATGCAGTTGCGAAAGATGATCTTCGTAAGAGATTGATTGAACAAGCAACGCCACCAGGAGTTAAGGCAAATGTT
>DIDU01000173.1:4683-6144 GCA_002418295.1 Carnobacterium sp. UBA5792
ATTTGAAAACCCGGAAGATGTTCTTAGAGCAGTTGAAGGCGGCGTAGACATTGAAGAAGTCAACGTTGGTTCGTTAGCTCATTCAGTTGGTAAAGTAGTGGTCAGCAATGTACTTTCTATGGGACCAAAAGATGTAGAAGCTTTCGATAAACTGAAAGAAAAAGGTATCAAATTTGATGTACGTAAAGTACCAAATGATAACCGCGGTAATATGAATGAAATTATGAAAAAAGCAAAAAATGAATTAGCACGCGCATAACGTCATAATAAAATTAAATAGGAGGTCTATTATGTCTATTATATCAATTATTTTAGTAATACTTGTTGCTTTTCTAGCTGGTATGGAAATAATCTTAGATGAATTTCAATTCCATCAACCCTTAGTAGCATGTACATTGATCGGATTAGTAACAGGTAATTTGACAGCTGGTATCGTTCTTGGCGGTACGCTTCAAATGATCGCACTTGGTTGGGCAAATATCGGAGCAGCGGTAGCCCCAGATGCTGCATTAGCATCAGTTGCATCAGCAATTATTTTAGTATTAGGTGGTCAAGGTGTTAAAGGTGTTCCATCAGCAATCGCAATCGCGGTTCCACTTGCAGTAGCAGGTCTTTTCTTAACAATGATCGTTCGTACACTTGCTGTACCAGTTGTTCATTTGATGGATAAAGCAGCTGAAGAAGGCAATATTAGAGGAGTCGAAATGTGGCATATCCTTGCAGTATGTATGCAAGGGATTCGTATTGCAATTCCTGCAGCAGCACTTTTATTCATTCCTGCACACACAGTTCAATCATTCTTAGAATCAATGCCTGCATGGTTAACTGATGGCATGGCTATTGGTGGGGGCATGGTAGTTGCAGTTGGTTATGCGTTAGTTATTAACATGATGGCAACAAAAGAAGTATGGCCATTCTTCGTTATTGGTTTCGTAGTAGCTGCAATTTCTCAATTGACTCTTATTGCGCTTGGTGCATTGGGTGTAGCTTTAGCCCTTATTTACTTGAACCTTTCTAAAATGGGAGGCTCTTCAAATGGCGGCGGCGGAAGCAACTCTGGTGACCCGCTTGGCGATATCTTGAACGATTATTAATTCTGAAGGAGGAGAAGAGAAATGGCAGAAGAAAGAATTGAATTATCAAAAAGAGACCGCTTAGCCGTTGCATGGCGTTCTACATTTATCCAAGGTTCTTGGAACTATGAACGGATGCAAAATGGTGGTTGGGCTTTCTCAATGATTCCAGCAATCAAAAAATTATATAAAACACAAGAGGAACGTTCAGCAGCATTAAAACGCCACTTAGAATTCTTTAATACTCACCCGTATATTGCTTCCCCAATTCTTGGAGTTACTTTAGCTCTTGAAGAAGAACGGGCAAATGGAGCACCGGTTGATGATGTAGCGATTCAAGGGGTTAAAGTCGGAATGATGGGACCTTTAGCCGGTGTCGGCGACCCAG
>DIDU01000173.1:6193-9512 GCA_002418295.1 Carnobacterium sp. UBA5792
GTTTACTGTACGTCCGATGTTGGGTGCTTTAGGAGCATCGTTAGCTATGGGCGGAAATATCCTTGGTCCAATCATTTTCTTCGTAGCTTGGAACCTAATTCGTTGGGGCTTCATGTGGTATACACAAGAATTTGGTTACAGAGCCGGTTCTAAGATCACTGAAGACCTTTCAGGTGGTTTATTGCAAGATGTTACAAAAGGTGCATCTATTCTAGGGATGTTTGTGCTGGCCGCTTTAGTACAGCGATGGGTGTCGATCAGTTTCCTACCTGTTGTTTCCAGAGTTCAGTTAGATGAAGGAGCCTATATTGAATGGGACAAACTTCCTAATGGCGGCGAAGGAATCCGACAAGCTTTTGAACAAGTAAATTCAGGGTTGGCACTTTCACCGACGAAAGTAACGACTTTGCAAAACAACTTGGATGAATTAATTCCAGGGCTAGCTGCATTANNTGCTTAAGAAAAATGTCAGCCCAATCGTTATTATTCTTGGTTTATTTGTAGTCGGAGTAGGCGGACATGTAATCGGGTTATTATAATCAAAGGCATCAAAAAAACCGTTTGATACGTCTCGATTAATAATAGTTCACACAAAAAGTGGCGGGGGATTATCACCTCAGCCACTTTTTGTATTGGCCTAATCACTTGAAACAACGTATAATGGATAAAACAAGTTAAATGAAATGGAGCGGATAGAATGGTTGAATCAATTAATACAAAGATAGATTTGGTAATAGACGCCACCGCTTTTACGGGACTAACGGATTATGGGAAAATTATGATCGGTGATAAAGGATTTGAGTTTTATCATTCTCGTGACCCGCGTAAATACATTCAAATTCCGTGGGAGGAAGTAGAACAGGTCATCGCCTCTGTGATGTTTAAAGGAAAATGGATTCCGCGTTATGCAATTGAAACAAAGAAGTCGGGAACCTTTACCTTTTCTTCTAAGAAACCAAAGAAAGTTCTGAGAGCTATACGGGAATATGTAAATCCAGATCATATGGTGCAGTCGCTAAGCTTTTTTGATGTACTTAAACGTGCTTTTAAGTCGATTGGGAAAAAGAAAAAAATGAAATCTTAAGTTAGCTTTTACTATAAAAAATAAGCTGAAAAATACTGCGTCACACTGATCCAGTTAAAATACATCTAGTTATAGCAGACCTATCTAAATGGTAGGTCTGCTTTTTGGATTTATTTATTAATTAAAGTTAAAAAATGGAGAATTAAAAGCCGACAACCAGAGAAATATCAAAAGCGAACATTTCGTTGCGGGAAATTAGCATGATGATTGTAATGGCGCTTTGAATTATGTAATATTGAAACAAAAGGAATGATGGCATGACGCATAAATTTGAAACCTTTATAGACGAACTGGCAAAGTTAGAAGTTCCAGAAAATGTATACAACCAGTACTCCTATAACGATCAAGAAAATACGATCAGAAGAGACAATTTGCTTATTTACTTAAAGCAGATGGATAAAATCAAACCAAAACTGATACTTGTTGGAGAAGCACCAGGGTATAGAGGAAGCCGACTTACAGGAGTTCCTTTTACCAGTGAATATCTATTAATGAATAACATGAAGGGACTAGACTTTTTTGGTAAGGAAAATGGGTATCGATTAGTTTCGGAAAAAGAAAGACTACTAAAAGAAGCAACGGCTACCATTATACGGAATACTCTTTTAGAACAGGATATTGTCTCATTAGGATGGAATGCTTTTCCTTTTCATCCTCATAAAAAAGACAACGACAAAAGCAATCGAACGCCAACAAAGAAAGAACTTTTGTTAGGAGAACCGTTTCTTGTTCAAATGATCGATATGTTTCCCATTAAAAGGGTTGTTGCGGTCGGCAATAAAGCGGAAGAAAGTCTTCACCAACTGGGCATAGGGTGTCAGAAAGTGAGGCATCCTGCTCAAGGCGGGAAAAATGCATTTGTTCAGGGGATAAAGCAAATAAATGAAGAATTAAATGACGAATGCAATAGTTGAATCATCTGCTTGCTCTAGGACCCCGTTATGTATCCCGTTATAATAAATACAACTATTCTTTTAAAGGAGCGTATTTTGAATGGAAAACGAACAAAAAAATAGACCAACAACGCAATATCTTTTACCGCATGGTTGGAAAATCAATTTATCTGATAAAGCTGACTTGCTTCAAAATAACGAGGGTAAAGTTGCCATCATTCTTAAGTCAAAGAACTTTGGAGATGTTTCGCCTGTTGTATTTGATGTATTGGAGAACAGTATTCACGTACAGTCCTTGCCGCATTTCGTAGAACGAGTATCTTTCACATTAGACAAAGAAATTGAAGTGACGTTTAATTCTTTTGTTTATGAACAAGGATAAATAAAGCTTTCTGCTTATTTTTAAGAGATTCGGATTTAGAAAAGAGAAGTAACAAAAAAGGCTCATTTGACAAGCTTTTTTTGTTATTTCTCTTCTTTTTTGCTGTAAATTTCATAAGCAAAATATCCGCCTAATAAGCCGATTCCAGCTCCTAAACTAAGTGTAGATAACAAAGAGATGGGAAAAAATGAGCTTGAAATCATACCAAAAATACAACCAAGAACCATGCCTAATGGTATCAAACTATCTAACAAATCTTGAGCGCCTTTAGTTTTTTTCTTACCCAAGGTACCGTGAGCTTGTTTCTGTTTAAGTTTTGTAACTACAAATATTCCAATTGATCCTACTATTATCACAGGGAGTAAAATAAGTGCAATTTCTATTATTGAGCTGATAGTGAAAACTCCTTCCATTTTTTCTATTTAATTTGATTTTAACATAACTGGTTGGAACAACAAACAAGGTTGGGACAATAGTCTCAACCTTGTTTTGTTGAAAAAGATAAGTTAAGTGTACTCAATAGATTCCTATCTAAAGACTAACCTGCAATATTCATCAGCAATGGTGCTAGAAAGCCTGCTAGAACGACTGAACCAATAGATACAGTCACAAAGCCGCCTACAAGCATTTTGGGAGTTACAGCATCAAGAAATAATTGACGTTCTTCATGGTCAGAAAAATTGCTGTTAGCGACCTCTGCTGGCAAGATGGCAGTGCCTGGGAAACCAAATAGAGCGGTGATTCCTAAAGCAATACTCATCCATGGTGAAATTTTTAATAACCGACCCACTAATAATGAAAAAAGAACATTGCCGATTGTTCCAAAGACAATCGTTATCAATAGAGCAGGTAAGATATCTAAGAAAACATCAGGAGTTGCTGCTGCTAAGTTGGAAAGAATAACGACGATTAGGGCCGGCATAGCTAATCCATAAGCATTTGCCTTTGTCAAAATATTTA
>DIDU01000173.1:9551-23812 GCA_002418295.1 Carnobacterium sp. UBA5792
AGCTAAAAGAGCAATCAAAGCGACTTTTGCTAAATAAACATTTGGCGAGTGGAAATTTTCTGGTAAAGCAGAGAAAATTTTGAAGCGCGAGGTTATTTCTTCTTGTGTCACCTGTTCAATTTCGTTGTTTCGGTACTTTTCTTTAAATAATTTCACTTCTTTTTTTAGCGCCCAACTAGCAATTGGATAACCAGCAAAACCTTGAACCACTACTAGTAAAGATGCAAGTAAAGCTAAATCACCACGTCCAATGGCGTTGGCCGCTTCTGACATTTGAATAGCAGCGATGACTCCACCAGCTAAAGGAGGAGCACCTACTAATGCTGTTTCGATTCCCATTAAAGGNNTTAAAAATAGTGCAAATGTAATCCCGATAATAGCCGTTATACAAATGATCACGGTTTTCCATTGTTGCTTCAGCTGTTTAAGATTCAGCATGGTTCCCATGTGAACGAGCAAGAAACCAATCATGATGGTTCCAATCTGCAGTAAAGCAGAGTCTTGAAAAATGGTTGTCGGCATTCCTAACCAAAAAGCAATCAAGAAGAAAACAGACGCGGTAAATAACATGGAAACAATACTTTTAGTTCTGACGGCGATAATGTCGCCAAGTGCATAAATGCAAAAAATAATGGTAATGGCAATTAAACTATTCATAACATCCTCATTTCTTTACAGTAATAGGCTAAATGATAAAATAATTAAAAAAGTTTGTCAATTCTAATTATCCATATAAAAAAAGAACAGTTTTTATTTTAAAACGTTGCTTTTTCAGTGAATGAGGATTAGAAAATGATTTGACAAATATAGAAAGAGTCGTTATAGTGAGACTTACAAAAAAACTAAATATCCAGACAATTTAACTTGCAAAAACAAGTTAAACAGCAGTGTGATCAAAACAATGCAGATGAATACAAAGGAGCCGAGCAGATGAATCAATTTGAAACACCGACAACAACTGTTGCAAGCCACGTAAAAGAATTAATTGCTTCTAAAGAATATGGACTGATTGCTTTCCGTCGCCATTTGCATGCTAATCCCGAATTATCTATGGAAGAATATGAAACGACTAAAATATTAGCAGCTAAACTGGATGAATTTGGCATTCCTTATCGTTTAACTGAACCAACGGGAATTATTGCTGAAATCAAAGGAGCTGCACCTGGTAAAACAGTGTTATTGCGTGCAGATATGGATGCTTTATCTGTTCAACAATTGAATGATGTAGAGTATAAATCCATTCACGAAGGTAAAATGCATGCTTGTGGACATGATGCTNNTTTCTATGTTAATAAACGCAGCCTATGCGTTAAACCAAGTGAAAGATCAGTTTAATGGATCGGTACGTCTGGTCTTTCAACCAGCTGAAGAAATTGCTGAAGGAGCAAAAATGATGGTAGAGCAAGGCGCTGCTGAAGAAGTAGACAATGCTTTTGGAATTCATATATGGGCTCCTGGAAAAGTGGGTACCGTGTCTTGTCCAGTAGGACCTTCTTTTGCAGCAGCTGATGTTGTGAAAGTAGATTTTCTGGGGAGCGGCGGCCATGCAGCGCAACCTCATTTGAATGTTGATGCGGCGATTATGGCATCCCAATATGTAGCAAATGTTCAATCTATCGTTTCTCGAGTAGTAGATCCCATGCAGCCGGCTGTTGTAACATTAGGAAAAATGGAAGTTGGAACTCGTTTTAATGTTATCGCAGAAAATGCGCACATCGAAGGAACTGTCCGTACATTTGATCCTGCAACGCGCGATAAAGTAGAAGAATGTATCAAGCACTATGCTGAAGAAATCGCTCGTATGTACGGTGGAGAAGCAAAGGTAGAGTACCAGCGTATGACAGAACCAGTCAATAATGAGGAAAACACAGCGCATCTCGTTCAACAAGTTGCTGCTGCATCATTTGGAGAAGAAGCTGTAGACAATTGTCCTCCTACAATGGGCGGAGAAGACTTTGGACAGTACATGACAAAAATTCCAGGTGCTTTTGCTACAGTAGGGAGTGGCAATCCTGACAAAGATACATGCTGGCCTCATCACTCTGGACGTTTCAATGTGGATGAAGAAGCCTTGAAGGTTGGAGCAGAATTATATGCTCAATATGCACTAGCTTATTTAGACCAAGATAAATTCTAATAAAATTCCTCTGCGAAAGAATTTTCTTTTTGCGGAGGTTTTTTTATTTTGGAAAAGATGATTTAGGGATGAAGAAGACCGGATGTCTGTTTAAGCTAGGAGTTGCCAGAATACAAAAGAATGTTNNTTATTCAACTTTAATTTCAAAGATTTTTATGTACTTACCTTCATTACGAATAGTAAAATAAAGAATATCGTTTTTTTAGGAAATGGACCACAAAGAGATAATGCGAATTTGCTACTATCATTTGAACTATTCGAAGCCAAGCCAGTTTAATTTTTTCTACCCATAGGCAATGTGAGTAACGGGTACAGCCTTCCCAAGAAAGCCTATTGATTCGCCATTTCTCCTAGGATACCTTTTAAAAAGCTGTTTTTGATTAGAGAACTAGTTGTTTTTTGGTGAGAGTAAACAAATAATAGTAAAAAAAGTAATGAACCCTATAAAAAGTTTGTCATTTTCTGTTAGAATAGATAGGTGAAATGTGTCTGTGATTCATTTAACAAATTCACATGGCTTATCAAAATAAAAACGTCTAGTTGAAGGAATTGTCTGCTTTTATGAGAGTAAGATAATTTAAAGAACCACGTTATAAGAAGGAGAAAAGAAGATGGAAAAGCTAAAAGTAGGAGATTTAATTAATGTCGGCGTTTTTAGCGCGCTATATTTTATTTGTTTATCAGTTGGAACGTTGTTAGGAGTGGTGTTGATCCCAGGAGGAACGCATATTTTTGCGCCTTCATTCGCTGCTCTTCTTTCCGGAGTCGTGTATATGTTTTTAGTGACTAAAGTGAAAAAATTCGGGGCTATTTCAATCGTAGGAATTTTATTGGCATTATTTTATTTTAGTTCTGGCCATTTCGGCCCTACCTTTTTAGCAAGTCTGATTTTTGGCTTTTTAGCTGATTTTGTTGCCAAAAGAGGAAACTATGTAAGCGACAAATGGAATTTGGCCAGTTATTTTGTCTTTTCATTAGGAAACTTGGGACCGATTTTACCTATGTGGTTTATGAAAGAAGCTTATATCCAAAGCTTGGTTGAAAGAGGGAAAGATAGTGGGTACATCACAAATGTTCTAGCTAGTTTCGAATGGCCTGTGATTGCCGCTGTATTAGTATCACTGGTTCTCTTTTCTATTATCGGCGGGGGATTTGGCCAAAAAATGGTGAAAAAACATTTTAGTAAGGCTGGTTTAGTCTAATGTATCTGGATCCAAGGTCTAAAATGGCCATTTTGCTTTGGTGCAACTATATTTTGTTGAGTCAAGCTCAAGGCAATTTAGAAGCAATTACTGTGGTCTTTTTAATGTTCTTATTTGTTTTGGCTCGTAAAGGAAAAACTGGGGGAACGTATTTGTTTATCTATTCAATGATGTTAGTGACAGATCACTATGTCATTGACCATGTTGCAGAGAGTCTATCAATGGTTCTTATTTTCTTTGCTGTCAGCTTGCGTTTGCTGTTGCCATGTATGATGGCTGGAACGTATCTGATGAAAACAACAACAGTAGGCGAATTAACTCTGGGATTGCGAAAATTGCGAATCCCAGAAAGTATTCTTATTCCGATCATTGTGACAGTTCGTTTTTTACCAGCCATCAAGCAAGATTATCAGCATATTCGAGATGCTATGAAATTTCGTGGTGTTTTTATTTCAAAAGGGGACATGGTTAAGCAACCGGTCCGCTTTTTTGAATACATTATTATTCCGATGATGATGTCTGCTGGAAATACGGCCCAAGATTTGACGGTTGCTTCATTGGCAAAAGGAATCAGCCGCAAGAATAAACATACGAGTATTGATCGGATAGGATTTAAGGTTCAAGATGTGCTTTGTCTAGGTTTGCTGATCGTTTTTGTGTATTTACATCAAATATTATAGGAAGGGTGAATTGCTGTGATTGATTTAACCAACTTTACTTTTCGTTATCCTTTTTCTGAAGAAATAGCCGTTGCTGCCTCAGCGTTAGAGATATCCGCAGGCGAGTGTATCGTTCTTTGTGGAAAAAGCGGCAGTGGCAAGACAACCTGTACACGATTGGTCAACGGGTTAATACCAGAAGTGTATGAAGGCAAATGGAAGGGCAGCTTTCAGACAGACACACTGAAGCTGGGACAATCCAAAATTGAGGATTACGCCAGTGTCGTCGGCTCTGTTTTCCAAAATCCGAATACACAATTTTTTCATCTCGATAGTACAAAAGAAATTGCCTTTCCTTGTGAAAATGCTGGAATGGATCCGGATGAAATTTTTAATAAAATAGATACAGTCAGTACAAATTTAGAGTTGCAGGATTTATTAAATCGCAATCTGTTTAAGCTATCTGGAGGAGAGCGGCAAAAAGTCGCACTTGGCGCTGCTGCTATTCATGAACCAAAGATCGTTGTCTTAGATGAGCCTACCAGCAACTTAGATGCAGCAGCCATTGCAATGGTCGCGCATACGATTCGTCAATTAAAAGCTAAAGGAATGACCGTTATTGTTGCTGAACACCGATTAGAATACTTAAACGGAATTGCTGACCGTTACTGTTATTTTGAAGCCGGTGAATTAAAAACCGTTTATAGCCAAGAAAGTTTTTTAGCTTTAAACAATGATCAGCTGCATCAAAAAGGTCTGCGTTCCACTGATTTAGCCTCCTACAAAGAAAATGTACAAAAATTGATCGGCTCTTTTGATTTTTCAACAGATAGTCTATTGGCCGGTGAAGAGTTAGCGATAGGATATAAAAAGCAAGCAGTACTAAAGGAAATTCCGTCTTTTTCGATTGATGAACCAATGATTATTGGCATAATGGGTGCGAATGGAGCTGGTAAAACGACCTTTATTAAATCCTTAGCTGGCTTGCTGAAATTCAAACAGGGGCAAGTATATTGGAAAGGCAAATCTCAAACAGCCAAACAAATGCTGAAGCGCTGTTTCTTAGTTATGCAAGATGTTCATTATCAGTTATTTTCTGAAAGTGTGAAAAGTGAAATTTTATTAGGTGCTCAAAATCCTGAACGGTATGATGAGGTAATTGATTTGTTGGATTTACGGAAGCTAGAAGACCGACATCCGGTTTCACTATCGGGCGGGCAACAGCAACGGGTAATGATTGCTGCCGCTATTTGTTCTGGAAAAGATATTTTAATTTTTGATGAACCAACGAGTGGTCTTGATTACACGAATATGGAAAACGTAACGAAGCTCATGAAACGATTAAAAGCGATGGGGAAAATCATTTTTGTGATTACCCACGATCAAGAACTAGCTGCTAAAAGTTGCGATAAGATCATGAACTTTTAGGAAAAAAAAGCCTTATAATAGAATTTTAATTGCTGACTGGCTATACTGTTTTTAAAAGGAGCAGGAGGGGTCAGCATGTGCGGACGGTATTGCTTTTCACCTAACGAGAATGACGAGATCAAACGGATTTATGATTTGGTAAGTGAAAATTCAGATAATATCAAAACAGGAGAAGTCTTTCCATCGGACACAACAGCGCTTATTCTAGCAGATGAACAAAAGGATGTCTTAGTAACAGGAATGCAGTGGGGTTTTCNNTAGGATTTAAGCCTAGCCAATTGATCATCAATGCACGTAGTGAGACAGTGAAAGAGAAAAAGATGTTCTCTTCAGCTTTTAAAAGTACTCGCTGTGTCTTTCCAACAACTGGGTTCTTTGAATGGGATAAAGAAAAATCAAAGTACCTTTTTACTTTATCTGCTCAACCTATTTATATCTGTGGTTTTTATAAAAAGTTTAAAGAAGGCCCGCGCAGCATCATCATAACGATAGAACCAAATCAATCGGTTTCGCCTATTCACAATCGTATGCCGTTGTTGATTGCGAAAGCGGATATCAATGATTATTTAACCAACGACGATTTTGCTGATAACTACCTAAAAAGAACCATGCCTGAATTAACGGTCGAAAAGGTGTAACTTAAAATGGCTGAGTTAAATTGCAAGCATTTGAATTACCCTTGCTAAAAAATCTGATTTTTTTAACAAAACATGTTGAATAGTTCACAAAGATAGTGTATGCTATGAATGAAGTTATTAATGCTGCTAAAATCTTCTGGAAATCGGTATTTGTAGCTTTAAAAATGGGTAAAAAAATGGAGGTAAAGAAACATGACAAATAAATTAAACAAAAAACGAGGGCTATTTCTAGGACTTTGTGCATCTTTTATTATTCTGGTTGCTGGTTGCGGAAATAACGATGACACAGCGGATAAAGCATCTTCAGCTTCTTCAGTTGCTGAAAGTACGGAAGTTGTTTCAGGAGCATCAGTTAGCAGCAAGCCAGAAGATGTAGTTGCAGGATTAAGTGAAGACGGTAATTGGATTTTTGCGATAACAGATGACGTTACATTACCTGAAGACTTGGTTGTTTCTGGAACTTTCCATGACAAAGGTGCTGAAACCGGCGATGTTTACCGTAAATTAGCTTTATATTCACAAGATGCAGATCACAAAGTGACTGCTGAATACACTTTAACAGTACCAACAATGACTGTTGAATCTCCAAACTTTAAAGTTGAAAATGGAACAGTTGTTGGAAATATTGAAGTAAAAGCTGAAGGATTTACTCTTGCTAATTCAAAAGTTGAAGGAAATGTCACATTTGATTCTCAAAAATTAATGGATTCTGCGAACTTAGATGAAGGAACTATTTCTGGAAAAACTAGCGTAGGTATATAATTAGATAACGATTCTATAAAGCAAGAGTGAGATAAAAAGTGTTAGAATTGAATTATTGGAACGAATAAGCACACTATGGTCGTAACTCATTCAACTTTATTCGCGAAATAGAGATTGAGTCTGCTTTGAGACACATTTTAGAATGACCATTTAAATATGCAAAAGAGGTTGGGACACTTGTCCCAACCTCTTTTTTGTAGAGATTTTCAATCTTTCTTTTAAGAAAAAATGAGAAGACACACTTGACATTAAAATACAATTAGATTAACATGAGAAAATAGTTATTTTAATTTGGCTATGCTTCTTTTGAAAAAAGCCGAACATATAAATAAGAAATAGTTATTCCCTAGTGAAGGCTCATTCAATTATACCCCCTGCGATTTTTGAATGATTAAAAATCCATGAGAATATTTTTTTATTTGTAAATAACTCTTCTTGTTTGAAGAGAGTGCAAAAAAACACTCTTTTCAAACAAAAATTGAAGAAGAAAGTAGGTACATATTAATAAAATTTAAAATTTTTAATTTCTATTACTACACGCAAAAAAATTACGTCATTCCTGAACATAGGCAAATTTACCTTTTTTTATCCTAACTATATTCTGTTAAGTGAATAGCTATAATTTTTGAAGAGAATGACAAAAATATTAAGAAACCCATTAAGAGGAGGAACCAATTTGAAAAAATCGTTATTTTTATTATTAGCAGCAAGCTTTACATTTGCAGGTTGTTCAGTATCTAACAATGAAAGTAAAGCCAGTACAGATTCATCTTCTGTAGTTGAAGGAGCATCCTATAATTACGTTTATGCTACTGATATCGCAACATTAGATTATGTTTTCTCAAGTCGCACANNGTACACTACACAAATTTTGTAGATGGGTTGCTTGAAAATGATTCATTGGGCAATTTGATTCCTGCACTTGCTGAATCCTGGGAAGTTAGTGAGGATGGTTTAACCTACACGTATAAAATCCGTAAAGGAGTTAAATGGGTAACCAATGCGGGAACAGAATACGCAGAAGTCACAGCTAATGATTTCGTTACAGGATTAAAACATGCAGCGGACGTCAATTCAGAAACACTTTACATAGTAGCTGATAGCGTAAAAGGACTAGGTGATTACGTTGATGGAAAGATAACTGATTTCAATGAGGTTGGAGTTAAAGCAGTAGATGATTATACTGTGGAATATACCTTGAATGAACCAGAATCTTATTGGAACTCAAAAACAACTTACGGTATTCTATATCCAATCAACGAAGAATTCTTAAATTCTCAAGGCGAAAATTTTGGTTCTGTTTCACCTGATTCGATTCTTTATAACGGTGCGTTTATTTTGACTAATAATACAGCAAAATCTGTTATTGAATATGAAAAGAACGAATTGTATTGGGATATTGACAATGTCTTTATTGATGACGTGAAATATACATTTAATGATGGAAGCGATCCGGATGGATTATTTACTTCCTATCAAGAAGGTAATTTCAGTTTAGCTCGCGTTTATCCAAACTCTGCAGGTTATGCAGCAGTTAAAAAAGCTTATCCAGATGGTGTAACCTTCTCTCAAACCGATGGAACAACTTATAATATGACATTTAACTTAGCACGCGCGTCTTATAATGCAACAAGTAAAACAACCGATAAAGAAAAGGATTCTACAAAAGCTGCGGTTCTGAATCGCGACTTTAGATTAGCAGTCCAATTTGCTTTTGATCGTGCAGCATACAATGCGCAGAGTGTGGGAGAAGAAACGTCAACTGAAGCACTGAGAAATACTTTAGTGCCGCCGACTTTCGTTCAAATAGACGGAAAAGATTACGGTGAAGCGGTTGAGAGTGAATTAGAAGCTCTTGATTCTGCGACCTGGTCAGGCGTTGATTTAGCAGATGGACACGATGAATACTTTGATAAAGATAAAGCAATGGAACATTTAGAAAAAGCAAAAGAAGCATTAGCAGCTGAAAAAGTTTCATTCCCGATCCATTTAGATATTCCAATTTTAGAAACTAGTGAAATCGGTGTGAACAGTGCGAAGTCTTTGAAAAATTCTATTGAAAGCACTTTAGGATCAGATAATGTTGTAGTGGATATTCAATTGTTAAACGATGATGCTTATTTAGCAGCCACGTATCAAGCAACAACAGGAACAGCGAGTGATTTTGATATCTCAACAGCATCAGGATGGGGTCCTGATTATCAAGACCCGTCTACTTATTTAAATATCTATAATTCTCGAACAGGGGATATGTTGACTACTTTTGGACTTGATGGAAGTGATCTTGTTGAAGGCGAAGACGTAACAGCTGATGCAAAAGCAGCAGTCAATTTTGAAGAATACGATGCATTATTGGATGCAGCTAGTGCCATTAAAGACGATGAAGATGCTCGTTATAAAGCTTACGCAAAAGCTGAAGCTTGGTTGCTGAACAATGCCCTTCAAATACCAATCTATGCTGGTGGAGGATTGCCTCGTGTGACCAATGTCGTGCCGTTCACTGCTCCCTACAGTTGGTCAGGAATTGCTGCCGATAAATTGAAATATGTCCAATTACAAGAAGATATTGTAACGACGGATCAATATCAAAAAGCTCAAGACAAGTGGGATAAAGAACGTGCCCAGTAAACGATTTAGAATTTAAAAAATAAAATGAATAGAAATGCTGAAAAGGATTAGCATAAAAAACTAATCCTTTTTTGTTATTAGGTCTGGAGGAAAGATAGTGAAAAAATACATTTTTTATAGAATTATTCGTTCAGTCATCAGTATTTTTTTGGTAACTACGATTGGGTATATCATGATTTTCTCCTTGGTACCAAGATATACAATTTTTCAAAGTGATCCTGTATACAGCAGATTAAAAGGAAGTCCAGATGAGAGAACGGATTATGAAAACAGTACATACGAACGGATGGGGTATATTGATTATTATAAAAGCAATGATATCCTTTCTGAAATGGCTGAAAACGATGAGGAATACAGCTCTTATATTAATGAAGACAATGATCAGGTTTTTAAAGAGTGGGAAGAAAAAAACAAAAGTAAAGGATGGAAACTTGAACAGCTGCCTGTTTCAAAAAGATATTATGCAGTGAGGGAAATTCCTATAGTGGAGAGAGTCGGACGTTTTTATGCGAATTTAATTCAAATAGACCATCCATGGGCAATACAAGACCCAGAAAATCCTAATCTTCCTCGGTATTTAAAATTTGAATATACAAAATCAGCTGGGGTGACGTTGACAGGATCTGGAACACGCTCTAAATACTTAATTTATTTTGATTCAGCTTTTCCTTTTATTCATCAGAACTTTATCAAGTTAAATTTAGGTACTTCTTATCCTACATTTAGCGGCAGGAGCGTTGTAGATGTAATCTCTAGCGGTCAAGGAAAGGTAAAGTCAGAAGAGGTCACGTACGAAACGGGATTAACAGAAAATTCTCCAGCAGATATACATTCAAGAAAATATAAAACACCAGGATCATTGGATCGTTTGGAAACTGAGCGGTATAACGATAGCTATGTCAAATCTAGAGACCATTACAAAGACCCTTCTATGATTAAAATTTCAGTTATAACTGGTCTTATTTCCGTTGTTATTTCTTATACAATCGGCATCTCATTGGCGGTACTGATGGCAAGGCATAAAGGAAAGCTTATCGACCGATTCGGAGTTGGGCTGGTGACAATTCTTATTTCAGTCCCAAGCTTGGCATTCATTTATTTCTTCCGATTCATTGGAAGCACATTTTTTGGCTTGCCGGATTCGTTCCCAACTTTAGGTGCAGGCAGTGTCCAGTCCTATGTACTTCCAACAGTTATTCTGGGACTGCTGTCTATTTCAGGTCTGATTATCTGGATCAGAAGATTTATGATTGATCAAGCATCAGCTGATTATGTGAAATTTGCAAAAGCTAAAGGCTTGTCAGAAAAAGAAATTTCACAAAAACATATTTTTAAAAATGCAATGATTCCAATCGTCAGCGGAATCCCAGGAACGATTATTCTGACCATCCAAGGGGCAACGATCACAGAAACGATTTTTGCAGTTCCAGGAATGGGTAAGATGTTGCCGGACGCCATCATTACACATAATAATCCTATGGTAATTGGTTTGCTGTTTGTGTTTACTTCATTATCTATTCTATCTGTCCTATTAGGCGACATTATGTTGACCATTATTGACCCTAGAATCAGTTTATCAGCGAAAAAAGGGGGACATTAATATGGCGCAAAATACAAATATGGACAAGTTTCAGTTCGTTGAGTTAGATTCTTTGGTTTCAGAAAAAATCGATGCTCCAAAATATTCTTATTGGAAATCAGTAGGCAGAAAGTTTTTCAGCAGTAAAATTGCTATCAGTATGCTCATTATATTGCTGATTATTTTAGGGCTTTCCTTTATCCAACCATTGTTCAGTCATTATGATTTTATGAATGTTGAAGGAATCAATGATTTTTCTAAACGTTATAATTGGCCATCAAGTGAGAACTGGTTTGGAACAGATTCAAATGGACAATCTTTATTTGATGCTGTTTGGGCAGGAGCTAGAACGTCTATATCAATCGGCTTATTGGCAACAGTGATAACTACTGTTGTTGGCGTAGTGGTAGGCGCTATTTGGGGAAGCTCTAAAGTAGTGGATCGATTTATGATTGAAGTATATAACGTTGTTTCAAATGTACCAACATTACTGATTGTTATCGTATTGTCTTATGCATTCGGCAGCGGATTTTGGAATTTGTTGTTTGCGATGTGTGCAACAAGTTGGNNATTTTATCCGTGTCCAAGTCATGATCATGCGAGATCGCGAATACAACTTGGCTTCAAAATGCTTAGGAACTCCTATGCACAGAATGATCATAAAAAACATATTACCTTATCTTATTTCAGTTATTGTAACGGATGTATCACGGACTCTACCAAGTTTCATCTCATATGAGGTATTCTTATCGTTCTTGGGGGTAGGATTAAGTTCAGATGTTCCTTCTTTAGGACGGATCATCTCAAAATATACTGTAAATATGAATAATTTTCCTTATTTATTTTGGATACCTGTTATTGTATTAGCTCTTGTTTCTGTCTCACTTTATATTGTCGGGCAAACATTAGCTGATGCATCTGATCCTAGAACGCATATGTGAGGTGTAAAAATGTCAAAAGAAACGAGTATCCTTTCAGCAAAAGATATCACGGTTAAATTTAAAGTTCGTGNNGCTTTACGAGAAGGAAACATTAGCAATAGTCGGAGAATCAGGTTCTGGTAAATCAGTGCTGACAAAGACTTTTACTGGAATGCTGGATTCTAACGGATTTGTTGCAAACGGAGAAATTGAGTACAAAGGAAAAAACTTATTGGAACTCAAGAATGATCAGGAATGGGAAGGCATACGCGGAGCAGAAATCGCGACAGTGTTTCAAGATCCAATGACTTCCCTCAACCCTATTCGGACAATTGGTTCTCAAATCACAGAAGTCATCATTAAACACCAGAAAAAAAGCAATGGCGAAGCGAAAAAATTAGCCATTGAGCTTATGGAAAAAACAGGGATTCCCAACGCGAAAGAACGATTTAACGAATATCCTTTCCAATATTCTGGTGGCATGAGACAAAGAATCGTTATTGCCATTGCATTAGCTTGCCGTCCTAAAATTTTGATTTGTGATGAGCCGACTACAGCACTTGATGTCACGATCCAAGCACAAATATTAAGTTTGATTAAAAGTTTGCAGGAAGAATTTTCTTTTGCAACGATTTATATCACACATGATTTAGGTGTTGTAGCCTCTGTTGCCGATAGAGTAGCGGTGATGTATGCCGGACAAGTTGTAGAGTATGGGACAGCAGAAGACATTTTTTATGATTCAAAGCACCCTTATACATGGAGTCTGCTTTCTTCTATGCCGCAATTAGGTATTAAAGGGGAGTCGCTTAGCATGATACCTGGCACGCCGCCTTCTTTATATAAAGAAATTGTAGGCGATGCTTTTGCACCGCGAAACATCTATGCTATGAAAATTGATTTTGAAGAAGAACCTCCTTTCTTTAAAATAAATGAAACTCACTATGCCAAAACTTGGTTATTGGATCCTCGGTCACCAAAAGTTGAGATGCCGGGAGCTATCAAAAATCTTCATAAGAAGATGAAAGCATTAGTGAAGAATACCGGTTATGGCAGTGAAGAAGAAGGAGGTACAAGTAATGAGCAAGACAAGTAAAGAACAAGAAGTTTTGTTGTCTGTCAAAGATCTTGAAGTTACATTTGGAGAAGGAAAAAATAAGTTTGTCGCAGTGGACCGTGTGAATTTTGATATTTTCAAGGGGGAGACTTTATCATTAGTAGGAGAGTCTGGTTCTGGAAAAACGACTATCGGAAGATCCATTATCCGCATTAATGAGACAACTCATGGCGATATTCTTTTTGAAGGAAAAAAAATCAATAAAAAATTATCTCGTAAAGAAAATTCTAGAATTATCCGCAGCATTCAAATGATTTTTCAAGATCCATCTGCTTCTTTGAATGAACGGTCCACTATTGATTATATTATTTCAGAGGGACTTCATAACTTTCATCTGTATGAGAATGAAGCTGACCGAATAAAAAAAGTAGAAGAAATCATTTTAGAAGTAGGTTTGTTACCTGAACATTTGACTCGCTACCCTCATGAATTTTCAGGAGGCCAACGGCAGCGAATAGGCATCGCCCGCGCCTTAGTAATGGATCCAACTTTAGTTATTGCTGATGAACCTATTTCTGCATTAGATGTTTCAATTCGTGCTCAGGTTCTTAATTTACTGAAAAAGATGCAAGTAGAGAAAAACCTTACCTATTTGTTTATTGCCCATGATTTGTCGGTCGTACGGTTTATTTCTGATCGTATTGCTGTGATCCATCATGGGGTAATTGTAGAATTGGCAGAAGCGGAAGAATTATTCATAAATCCGATCCATCCCTATACGAAGTCTTTATTGTCGGCAGTACCAATACCGGACCCTCAAATAGAAAAAGATAAAGATTTAATTATTTATGATGCGTCTGTCCATGATTATTCAGTGGATAAGCCGTCTTTTGTTGAAATCAAACCAGGTCATTATGTATGGGCCAATCAACAGGAAATGGAAAAATATCAGCTTGAGCTAAGGCAAGGTGCAACAGCGTAAAAAATTAGCGGTAGAGGATAGGAAAAGATTAGAATTATAGGTAAAAATCAGCTTTATAAGAGAATAAAAAAATGAGGTTAGGGCAAAAGTCCTAACCTCATTTGCATATTGTGTTTATTCGTTTCAGTGATTCGGGTCTCACGTTTATTTTTTCAGAGTTCTTTTAAATTAATCAACAAAACGAGACCAAAACCGTTCTTTATACCATTTTGTGGCAACGATACACAAGACCATTGGAACTGCTGCTGTTAGCACAGACACAATAGTCT
>DIDU01000173.1:23822-29496 GCA_002418295.1 Carnobacterium sp. UBA5792
CAATGGCGAGGACGCCAATGATGAAGGAACCAAAAATACTAATAACTTGAATGAAGTTCCCACCACCTCTGCTGAATAACTCTGTCAGATTCTGCCATTCTAGGTTTAGTAAACGAAAATCACGAGCAAAATAATAGTGACACAGCACGAAAAGACCGATGATAATGCCAATTAAGAATAGAACGCCTAACAAGAAAGGTACTTTTGTAATAAAAATAAAAACTATTCCAAGAATGAGCGGCAATACAGCTTCTGCTACAAAAGCGAAGAGAAATTTTTGTTTCAGGTAGTTCTTCATTGAAAATGGTAAAGATTTCATATATATGAAATTTTCTCGATCAAGCGAGATGATAACTCCAACGATAGAGATTGCGTTCAATGTCAGAAAAGCATAAACGAAGCCAGCAAAGAAAGATAAAGCCCAATAATGGAATGTCAAACCTTCTAAATAAACGCCGTTCGTGATTGCGGGGCCTAATAAAAGAATGGGAAAAATAATGCTGGAACTTAAATGCTGCATAATCAGTGTTCCATCTTGTATCAGTCCGAAATTGTATTTCCATAAGATGCGATTAACAGAAGCCGGATGTCCTGTTGAAGCAGCTGAATGTGCTTTTGTTTTATTAGAAGTACTTATTTTATTTAAAGAAAACACCGTTTTTTGTTGATTTTTACTTTTGTCAGGTTTACTGCTCACATTTCCCTCTTCTTCACGGTAAAAACCAGGTATGACCCAATTGAAAACAAGTAGCGCCAGAACAGCTAACAAAGCAATCCATAAAAAGATTCCGAACCAAGCAGTTAAGCTGCCAGGATCTAATAAAAACTGGTAAAATGCTTGAACAAAAGGAATCACGCGGTAATCCGGCATGGCTTGGCCATCCGCCATTGTTGCTCCAGGATCCATTGAAGAGATAAAGAAGATAACTGCCACCATTCCCAAACTGGATAACGCATAGAGAATCGTTGTCACGGCTTGTTTATTTTTATGGAAAAAAGACAGCTTGGTAATTAAATGAACCAGAACCACTGAGAAGAAAAAGACCACGATCATCAATAATAAAAATAAAAGCAATGAAGCCATAAGAGAGACGATCATAAGCTGTCCGGCATCCTGTCCCAACATAATAAACAAAGCTAAAATCGGGATCAGGTACGGCAAGATCATTAATGCAAGGACAACTAGTTTAGCTGTAAAAACTTCGCTTCCTTTAAAAGGCAGCGGAAGGTAATGGGCTAAATCTTTTGATTCATAAAACAAGTTATAGACTAAGTAAAATCCTTGCAGAAGAGCCATGACGATGAACATCATAATAAAGGTTGTGAACATTCCAGGATACTGGGTAAAGTCGATGGCAGCGAACATGAAGCCGTATAACAATAGAAATACTAGCAGCAAGAAGCCGTTTTGTAAAAGGACAGACATATAAGGCGGAATAGAAGATATTTTTCCTGATTTTGCTTCTTTATTTCGTTTCTTTTCGATCATTTGCGGGTTGGCATAGATCAGGTTTACTTTAGTCAGCTGTTTGATGTGTTGCAGCCGCAAGGTCATCCTCTCCTTTCTGTATCAGCCGCATCGGTTTCATTACGGATGGGTTCTTCTGCCGGAGTTCTTCCAGCCATTTTTAAGTAGATTGTTTCTAATGATTGATCTTCATTTTCTGCTTGCAGCTGTTCAACTGTTCCATCATATAAAATTTCACCATTTTTGAGAATGGCAATATGGTTGCAGAGTTGTTGAGCGACTTCTAGTACATGTGTTGAGAATAAAACGGTATTTCCTTCTGCTGCATGTTGTCGCATTAATTCTTTCAAATCATATGACGCTTGCGGATCCAGCCCAGTCATCGGTTCATCCAATACCCATATTTTTGGATCCGAGAGTAAAGCGCCTATAATGAAGGTTTTTTGGCGCATTCCATGTGAAAAAGAACTAATCAGACTGGTTTGATTTTCCGTCATATCAAATAAATTCATCAATTTCAAGAGTTGCTTATTTTTTTCTTTTTCGGGTATTTCATATGCTACTGCAACTAAATCCCAATATTCCATAGCGGTTAAACGTAAAAACATATCTGTNNTAGACGGTTAGCGGCAATATTTTCTCCATCTACCAAAATAGAGCCTTTGCTCGGATCAATGATGCTGACTAACGATTTAATAGCGGTTGATTTTCCAGCACCGTTATGTCCGATCAGACCGAAAATTTCTCCTGGCTGAATAGTAAATGATACATCTTTTAGTGCTTGTTTAGTGCCATAAGATTTTGAGACAGTTTTAAATTCTATCATGTAGGCATTCTCCTTATAGTTCTGATTTTTCCATTGGTTGGTATAGACTCACTCTTTTCAGTATAACAAAAGCGTTAAGCAAAATGAAAGGTACAAAAAATAACGATAAACTAGCTAAAATTTGACTTCTATTATCAAAAATCCTTACTATAGAAAGTGAGAATAGAAAAATAAAAATAAAGGAGTGCAGATCAATGGAAACCTTTACGTTAGCAAATGGAGACAACATTCCAGTAATTGGAACCGGAACAAATACTTACGGAAAAGAAGGCAATCAATATAATGGGGAATTGAACGATGACTTTAGTGCATTGCAGTCTGCTATTAAAGCAGGATACCGTTTAATCGACACCGCTATTTCTTATCGGAATGAAGCAGGAGTTGGAAAAACCATTTACGAAAGTGGAATTGAACGCAAAGAGTTTTATCTTACGACCAAAATCCCTGCAAAAGAAGAGTATATCGCTTCTAAAGAACTAGTAGAGCAAACGGTTTTACAGAGCCTGGAAAATTTAAAAACTGACTATATCGATTTGTATTTGATCCACCATCCAATTGAAGATACAGACCAATTGAAACAAACTTGGGAAGTATTAGAATCATTTGTTGATCAAGGAAAAATCAAAGCGATCGGTGTATCGAATTTTAGTATTGAACAATTAGAACTGCTGAAAACTTTTGCACGCATCCAACCGGTCGTCAATCAAATTCAGTCAAATCCGCATATTTGGAACAATGAAATCATGGGTTATTTGCTCAAAAATGATATTCTTCCGGAAGCCTGGAGCCCTTTAAACAAAGTAACCGAAGAGCAAACGGCTAAGTTAACTGAAATCGGTGAGAAATATGGGAAAGACTGGGGACAAGTGTTGCTGCGTTATCAAATTCAAAGAGGCGTTGCAGTTATACCCAAATCACATAATAGTGAACATCAAGCTTCAAATTTAGAGGTATTCGATTTTGAATTGTCAAAAGAGGATACAACTATGATTGAGTCGTTATAAAAACAATTTTAAATTTATCCATGGGGTTATAAAATTGAAGGTTCATTTTAAAAAGCTTCTTTAAGTTATTAAACTTGAAGGAGCTTGCTTTATATTATAGAAGTTTTATAACGAAAGAATCTGATTTTGGGTTATAATCAATGCAATGCTTTATTATAGTAGATGAAAAGTTAGGAGTGGTAATGCATGAGAAAGACGTTTTTATTTTCTTTTATAGTCATCTTGCTAGGTCTAATCAGCATAGGATGCGGAAACGAAAAAACAGCTGAATCAGTTAAAGACAGTCCCACAACTAGTGAATCAAAGGAAAAGAACACGAGTGAAGCTGTTATTTTCAGCAGTGAATCATCTGATCCGTTGACCACAAATCAGACGGCCGTTCCAACGCTTTTTATCCATGGCTATCAAGGAACAGAAGGAAGTTTTAGTGGAATGTTGTCACGTTTTGAAACGAGTGGTTGGGGAAAAAAAGCTTTAACCATAACGGTTCAGCCGGATGGCAGTATTTCTGAAACAGGTACTTGGCAGAATCAATCAGATAACCCGTTGATCCAAGTGCTGTTTGCGGATAATAAAAATAATGAATGGAACCAAGCAGACTGGGTCAAAGCTGTTTTGACCTATTTAAAGAAAACATATCAGATCGATGAAGTGAATCTGGTCGGCCACTCGATGGGAGGCGTGAGCAGTTTTCGGTACCTGGTTACCTATGGAGAGGATGAATCATTGCCAACAGTTCATAAATTTGTTGCGATCGGTGCACCATTTAATGATTTTGTAACAGGCAATGAAGCACAATCGCTTGATGAATTGAATCAGAATGGTCCAGTGGTTATCAGCGAGCGCTATAGCGACTTTGCTGCTGGAATCCAGCATTACCCTAAACTGACTAAGATGTTGAATATCGTTGGAGATTTGCAAGATGGATCAAATGGGGATGGTACCGTTCCAGTTAGAAGCGGTCTAGCCATTGGTTATTTAATGCAGACGAAAGGACTAGATTATCATGAGGAAGAAGTGGTTGGAGCACAAACTCATCACAGCCAATTGCATGAAAATACCCAAGTAGATAAATTAGTTGGTGATTTTTTATGGGGCACACCATAAGCAATAAAAATCGAATAAGAAATATTCCTATCTTCTTAAATAAGTAGGTTCATTAACCTAACAAAGGAGTTTGTCATGATGCAATTTATTATTTTACTGCGAGGAGTCAACGTCGGAGGAAAAAACAGAGTTCCCATGAGTGAGTTAAAACAGTATTTAATTGATGATGGATTTATAAATGTCAAATCTCATATTAACAGCGGTAATTTGATTGTGGAGAGTGCGGAGGATACGAAGCAAGACGTTTTAATAAAATGCCAAAAAATTTTACTTGAACACTTTACTTTTCCTGTTGAGGTAGTTGTTCTTTCAGATAAAGAATACCAAAAGGAGCTAGCAGACATCCCAGTCTGGTGGGGAGAAGATGAAGATTACCGGCACAACGCTTTATTTCTGCTGCCTTCAGCTGACAAAAAAGAGCTTGCTGAGCTGCTGTCGGCGATTGATTCGGTCTATGAAAAAGTTTATATTGGAGAACATGCTGTCTTTTGGTCTTCTTCTTTTAAAAAGAATTACAGTAAAACACATTATTCGAAATTAGCCAGCCGTCCTTTCTATAAACAGGTAACGATCAGGAATCGAAATACGACACTTAAGCTGCTTACCTTCTTAGAGAATTAGTAGGGAACTACAGTACAAGTAAAAAACGATCAAACAGTATTATACATTTTAGACCGGATGATTTAGAATAAAATAGAATGTATTTTATTTTTCCGCTAAAAATAAAAATTTAAGTAGCTTGAATAGGAGTGTGGATAAGTGCGAAAAAAATGGATAATCGGTTTACTGATTTTGGTTGTTCTGCTAATTGCTGGTTTAGGGTTTGCCGGAAACTATTTCTATGACGTAGCCGTAGCGATAAATCAAAAGGATTTCATAGAAGCAGCAGATACAGATGGAGACTATGATCCAAAAGACCCATGGCTGGAAGAAAAGGAATGGTATGATGAAGTAGAGCGTGAAAAATTAACGATTGAATCTGCGGATGNNAAACTTTCTGGAGTTTATATTGCAGGAGAACCGACTTCTAAAAAGGTAGCTATATTGGCTCATGGTTATGCTGGAAGCTTGGAACAAATGGCACCTTATGTTAAATTGTATCACGATATGGGCTTTAACGTACTTGTTCCGGATGCCCGTGGTCATGGAACAAGTGAAGGCGACTATATCGGATTTGGCTGGCATGAACGGAAAGATTACTTGCAATGGATTCAACTGATGCTCGATAAAGTTGGCGAAGATGCTGAATTGGCTTTATTTGGAATCAGT
>DIDU01000080.1:0-306 GCA_002418295.1 Carnobacterium sp. UBA5792
AGTGCACGATTACATCAACTCGCTTAATTATCTTTCTGTTGGATTGGCTTGACAAGCACAAAGCTTTCTTGTAATCTGGAACTATTCCAATAAAAGAAACCCGTTGAAAGAGAGAATAAGCTTTGATAACGCGAAAAAAGAGAGACACACCTTGGCTGAAAGTGATTCCCGTTAAAAGACTGAAAGACACTCTGGAGGGATAGCAGTGAAAAGCTGCTACGTTACGAGCGTTATTCGTTAAGGAAAGCTTAGCTTTCAAACAAAGGTGGTACCACGGGAAACTAATAACTCGTCCTTATTCGATAG
>DIDU01000080.1:420-1911 GCA_002418295.1 Carnobacterium sp. UBA5792
TAAATAAAAACGAGAGTATGAAGGAGTGTTGAAAAAATGGCCATACAAAGACCAAAAGGAACTGCAGATTTATTACCAAATGATTCGTTAAAGTGGCAATATGTTGAAGAAACCGCCAAAATTATTTTGGGAGATTATCAATTTCATGAAATTAGAACCCCAATTTTTGAAAGTTATGATTTATTTTCGCGCGGAGTAGGGGAAACCAGTGATATTGTTTCAAAAGAAATGTATGATTTTTATGATAAAGGCAATCGTCACATGTCTCTACGTCCAGAAGGTACAGCTCCTGTTGTTCGAGCATACGTGGAAAATAAACTATTTGGTCCAGAATATGCAAAACCCTACAAAGTCTACTATATGGGGCCGATGTTTCGGTATGAGCGTCCCCAAGGAGGGCGTATGCGTCAGTTCCATCAATTAGGAGTCGAAGTTTTTGGAAGCACTAATCCAGCGGTTGATGTTGAATCTATGTCTTTAGCAATGGATTTATTTAAAGAACTTGGCTTAGAACATTTAACATTAGTCATCAACTCACTTGGCGATTCAGCGAGTCGTATTGCCTATCGCGAGGCTTTGATCGCTTATCTTGAACCACATTTTAATGAATTAAGTGAAGATTCTCAAATCCGTTTGCATAAAAATCCTTTACGTGTTTTAGATAGTAAAAATAAAAAAGATCAAGAAATAGTTCAACAAGCTCCTTCTATTTTAGATTATTTAAGTGAAGATTCTCAAAAACATTTTGAACAAGTCAAAGAAATGTTGGATGCGTTGAATATCCCTTATACAGTCGACAGCAACATGGTAAGAGGTTTGGATTATTACAATCATACAATATTTGAAATCATGAGCGATGCACCTGGATTCGGAGCCATTACAACGATCTGTGNNTTGGTTGAAGAACTGGGAGGACCAGAAACACCTGGTTTTGGTTTTGCACTAGGACTAGAACGGTTGATGCTGACTTTAGAAGCGGAAAAGATAGACATCCCTAATTTACACGAACTAGATGTTTATGTGGTTGGCATAGGAGAAGAAACGAATGTGGAGGCTTTAAAACTCGTTCAAGCTATTCGTTCAGCCGGTTTTTCTGCTGAACGTGATTATTTTGACCGTAAAGCTAAAGCACAATTTAAAACCGCTGCAAAATTAAAAGCTAAAGTCGTGTTGACCTTAGGCGAAGAAGAATTAAAAAATGGTCGGGTGAACTTCAAAGTAATGAAAAATGGTAAAGAATCTACTGTGTCATTGAAAGAGGCCTACCAAGACTTTGAAAAACTATTTAATTTAAAAACTGCTGATATGACAGCCTTTAATGACTTTTTCAATAAAGAAGATTAATCAATAACCAAAAGGAGTTGGATCAGAGATGGCAAAACGTACTGAATACTGTGGTAAGATCTCAAAAGATTTATTAGGCCAAGAAGTTGTTTTGAAAGGTTGGGTACAAAAAAGACGGGATTTAGGCGATTTGATTTTTATTGACTT
>DIDU01000080.1:2044-12065 GCA_002418295.1 Carnobacterium sp. UBA5792
TCAATAAAAACATTTCAACCGGAGAAATAGAAATTGAAGCAAAAGAAATCAAAATTTTGAATAAATCTAAAACTACTCCATTCTATATCGAAGACCAGGTAGCTGTCTCCGATGATAAGAGATTGGAATACAGATATTTAGATTTACGACGTCCTGAAATGACAAAAAACATTATTTTGCGTCACAAAATAACGCAGTCGGTTAGAAATTATTTAGATAANNTTGATATTGAAACGCCTTATTTAACTAAATCGACCCCTGAAGGAGCTCGTGATTATTAAGTTCCTTCTCGTGTTCATCCTGCTCATTTTTACGCTTTACCGCAATCTCCTCAGTTATTTAAACAATTATTGATGGGAGCGGGGTTTGACCGTTATTATCAAATTGTTCGTTGTTTCCGAGATGAAGATTTGCGTGGAGACCGCCAACCAGAATTTACACAAATCGATATTGAAACAAGTTTCTTAGCACCCGATGAAATCCAAAGCTTTACCGAGAAATTATTAGCTAAGGTTTTAAAAGAGACGAAAGGTATAGAGATACCAGTACCTTTCCCGCAAATGGGATATGATGAAGCGATGAGTCGTTTTGGCAGTGACAAACCGGACATTCGTTTCGGATTGGAACTTGTTCTGTTAAATGAAGTAGTCAAAGATTCTGATTTTAAAGTCTTTAGCGATGCTATTGCTAAAGGAGGAGAAGTTAAAGCCATTAATGTGAAAGGAGCAGCAGAACACTATTCGCGCAAAGAGATTGATGCATTAGGCGAATTTGTTGCTATCTATGGCGCCAAAGGATTGGCTTGGTTAAAAGTGGACGAAACTGGACTGAAAGGACCAATAGCTAAATTCTTTAAAGAAGACGCTGAAAAACTGATGGAACAATTAGCTGCCGAGCCTGGCGACTTATTATTGTTTGTAGCGGATAAAAAAGCTGTTGTAGCAGATGCGCTCGGAGCACTTCGTTCTAAATTAGGAAAAGAATTGAAACTTATTGATGAATCAGTTTATGCGTTCTTATGGATCGTGGACTGGCCATTACTAGAATATGACGAAGGAGCTGACCGCTTTACCGCAGCACATCATCCATTTACAATGCCTAGAGAATCGGATATTGCTTTATTAGAAACAGCCCCTGAAAAGGTACGTGCACAAGCATATGATATTGTTTTGAATGGCTATGAGTTGGGGGGAGGCTCCCTTCGGATCCATACTCGTGAAGTACAAGAAAAAATGTTCGCAGCATTAGGATTTTCAAAAGAAGAGGCGCAATCGCAATTTGGTTTCTTACTAGAAGCATTAGAGTACGGCTTCCCACCACATGGCGGAATTGCATTAGGCTTAGACCGTTTTGCCATGTTACTAGCTGGCGAAGAAAATATTCGTGAAGTTATTGCTTTCCCTAAAAATGGACGTGCAGCTGATCCACTAACTAAAGCACCTAGCTTAGTAAGTGATGCACAATTAGCTGAATTATCGATTACTACAACGACTAAAGAAGAAGAATAACCAAAAGAAACGAAGTGTGAGTAGAAATAGCTATTCACGTTTCGTTTCTTTTTTAGCATCAAAATTAGTTCCATGCTAAAAATAATATTTCACTTGTAATCTTTCACTAGTTTTGTCAGAATAAAAGAGAACAACGCAAAAAAGGAGGAGTAACATAATGACAACCAAAAGATGGACGGCTATTGGATTAGCCATTGGACTTTTTATATTATCTTTCGTTATCAGCGNNCAGCGGTATGGCTGCCAAAGTGGCTCAAACCGACAAAGCAGAAAACATATTTAGTGATGCCACAAACAGATTACTTGGGCAATCAGAATTAATAGAAACTGTGGTCACTACTGGCGATGAAGCTAATCGAATAGCCCT
The DNA here is from genome assembly GCA_002418295.1 of Carnobacterium sp. UBA5792. The sequence goes on from DIDU01000080.1 coordinate 3,920, forward strand.
TCTAACAGTTGATGGGACTATATTGGCGGGGCAATCATCTGGTTTATGGAGCACAACCGGATATGATCATAACTTTTTTCTAGAACAATTGGAAGCGGTAAAAGCAGATAAATCGGTTAAAGCCATTTTATTATCGATCAATTCACCAGGAGGAGGCACTTATGAAAGCGCCCAAATAAAAGACAGCTTATTAGAATTGAAAGAAACTACCGATAAACCAATTTATGTTTCCATGGGCAATCTTGCTGCAAGCGGTGGTTATTATATTGCAGCTCCTGCAGACAAAATATTTGCTGCTGAAGAAACATTGACAGGTTCTATCGGAGTTATTATNNAAAGTTAGGAATTGAAGATACAACGATCAAAAGCGGTCGATTTAAAGATATTGGTTCTAACAGCAGACCCATGACGGAAGCGGACCAAGAAATTTTACAAAAAATGGTAGATAGTTCATATGATCGATTTGTCAAAGTGGTAGCAGAAGGAAGAAAAATGAACGAGAAACAGGTACGCGAATTAGCTGACGGACGTATCTATGATGGCGCTCAGGCTCTAGAAGTAGGTTTAATTGATGAAATAGGTTACCAAGAAGATGCTTTGAAGGCTTTACAAGAAGATTATCAATTAAAAAATGCTGAAGTATTTCAATATTCTACAGGAACTATTCCTTTTAGTTCATTGATGTTCTCGAAAGCAAGTCAGCTCTTTTCTTCAAAAAATACATCAGCTGAACTGGTAGAACAAATCACTTCTCAATTTGGAACTTCTGCAGCACCAAAGATGCTTTATCTATATGGGGGTGAATAAAATGAATACACCTGAATCAAATGAAAAAGGCAATACAAAAGAATTAAATATTGATGAANNCGAAAACCAGCTTCTAAAAAAATACAAAGCACTCCACGGACACCTGAAGAGCTACGTAGAGCACGCAGACTTTATTGGCAAGAAAAGCAAGAACAAGAGCAAGCAAAAAAAACACCTTATCATCGGTACCCCCAATTTTTTTATGCTGGTTTTTGGATTCGGTTCTTTGCCTATTTAACTGATTTAATCGTCATTAATAGTCTCACTCGTTTAATTCTAACTCCATTTTTCTTATTGATGCACCTACCAATTAAGACAGAGCTATTTTCTGCTTTTTCATTAAGTCAGTTAGCCCTATATTTAGGGTATTTTATATTATTGACTAAACTCACAAATGGACAAACGATTGGTAAAATGATTTTTGGATTACGTGTAGTTTGTTTTAAAGAAGAAAAATTAAGTTGGCTGACTGTTCTTATCCGCGAAGGTTTTGGTCGTTATATCTTAAAGACAATCAGTATTTTGTATTTAGTCATTCTTTTTACAGAGCGCAATCAACAAATAGCAGATATCTTAAGTGACACAACAGTTATATCGGNNAGTTGTCTACGGCATTTACGGAATAAAAGAAAAAATACAAAGTGACGAGATCCTCATTCTGTTTTTTTCATTGTTCTTTTCTGTAAACTGTCTTACAATGTAAGAAGCTTTAACGGAAAAGATTGGAGAAGGACGACTATGGTATTATTAGGATCACACGTATCAATGAGTGGAAAGAAAATGCTATTAGGATCAGCGGAGGAAGCTGCTGGCTATAATTCTAGTACTTTTATGATTTATACAGGAGCACCGCAAAATACAAGGCGAAAAGCCATTGAAGAAATGAATATTGAAGCTGGAACAGCCCATATGAAAGAAAAAAACTTATCCAATATTGTGGTTCACGCTCCTTATATCATCAATCTGGGAAATACACTAAAACCAGAAAATTTTGCCTTCGGAATTGAATTTCTAAAAGCTGAAATTATACGAGCAGAAGCTTTGGGAGCTAGACAGATAACTATGCATCCTGGCGCACATGTTGGCGAAGGAGCTCAATTAGCGATTGCTCAAATCATTAAAGGGCTAAATGAAGTGCTGCATAAAGATCAAGTAGCTCAAATTGCTTTAGAGACTATGGCAGGAAAAGGAACAGAAATTGGCAGAACTTTCGAGGAATTAGCTGAAATCATAAATGGTGTTACATTAAATGAAAAACTGTCTGTGACAATGGATACTTGCCACATTCATGATGCTGGGTACAATGTGAAAGAAGATTTTGACGGTGTCCTAGAAGAATTTGACCATGTTGTCGGCCTTGAACGTTTAAAAGTCATTCATGTCAATGATTCAAAAAATCCTCAAGGCAGTCACAAAGACCGTCATGCTAACATTGGATTTGGAACAATCGGTTTTGATGCTTTAAACGCAGTCGTTCATCATCCAAGTTTGAAAGACTTGCCAAAAATTTTAGAAACACCTTATGTAGGAGAAGACAAAAAGAATAAAAAAGCTCCTTACGGTTATGAAATTGATATGCTGAAAAAACAACAGTTTAGACCCGATTTATTAGAAAATATTGCCAACCAAATAGGCTATTAAAATAAAGGATCCAAGAGAAAGCAACTCATTTCTCTTGGATTTTCTGTTTTATTTTCTAATCCGCGAAATTTATGGCATACTTAGAAAAAGAGTGTACCGAAATGGAGGAGAAGGGATGAAGAAAAAATTAGGAAGTATCCTTTTTCTATTGGNNTCACCAATTGAAGCTTTAGCTGTGGATTATGCTATCGAAGCCTATAAAGTAGATGTTTCTATTTTAGAAAATGGTACTGTTGCATTCGATCATGCAATAACTTATGACTTTGACGGAGAATTTAATGGCTTTTTGTATACTTTGGATTATTTTGGTTATCAGAAACCAACGAATATCGAAGTAACAGTAGCGGACAGTCAGGGGAAGGAATCAAGTCCCTTTATAAAGAATTCTTCGCAGTTTCCAGGTACCTTTAAAATATACGAAGGTATAAGCAACTTAGACTTTACTGTTTTTGAATCCGGCAAAAATGAAACAAAAACAGTCCATTACAAATATGAAATACCTGGAATGATTGTAAATTATCTTGATACAGCAGAATTTAATCATAAAGTCATTGGTGGAAATTGGGAAGATCGATTAAAAAATGTTGAGATTGTTATTCAGTTGCCTAAAGCTGTGGCAGCTGATGAATTAAAAGCATGGGCTCATGGCACGTTGAGGGGTTCAGTAAAGATAAAAGATAGTCAAACAGTTATTTTAACCGTTGACTCTAATCCGAGTAAACAGTTTATTGAAGCCCATCTCGTATTTCCAACTTATGTGACGCCAGCTAATCCACATATAAAAGACCAAAAAGCATTAAAGAGGATTTTAATCCAAGAGGAGAAATTGGCAGAAGAAGCAAATGCTAAAAGAATGCGCGTTTTTTGGTCTATTGCTGCTTTATGTAGTATCTCGCTGATTACTCTTATTGGAGGTGTCATTTGGATAAGAGTACTGTCAAAAAAGGAAAAGAAAGAAAACGCTTTTTTGCCAGACCACCTTTATGAATTGCCAGCTGACCTTACACCAGCTGTCATGTACAGTGCTGTTAAAAATCGAAATCCGCGTCCAGTTGATTTATCCGCAACTATCATGGATTTAGCTCGAAAAAAACAAGTTCGCTTAACTGAAATTTATCAAGAAAAAGATAAAAAAGGAAAGAAACAAGGTAAAAAAGAGACAACGTATTTGATCACCCGTTTGTCACATCCTGCTTATGTGCATTTGCTCCCGCATGAAAAGTATGCCATGAGATGGTTGTTAAAAAAAATTGGTTCTGGAAAAGAAGTCAGCCTACAAGCCATCAAAAATTACGGTAAAGATAATGCGGTAAAAGCTAAAAATTTTAATACAAATTATCAAAAATGGCAAAAAATGGTCAGAACTCAAGCTGGAGAATTAAAGTATTTTTCTAGATACAATACACGTGCTGTAAATATCGCTATTTTAACAAGCTTTTTATTGTTTATCTGTATGATAGCCACACTAATAATTATGGGGATATTTGAAGCTTTTTATGTTAGTGCAATAATCATTACTATTGGCAGCTTTGTTGTCAGTCTTTTTCATGGATACTATATGATACCTATTAGAACAGTAGCTGGAGAAAAAGCTGCTAAAGAGTGGACTGCCTTCAAGAAAATGTTAAAAAACGTCAGCAATCTCAATATGGCAGAAGTAGGCTCTTTGGTTTTATGGGATCATTTTCTGGTTTATGCTATTTCTTTAGGAGTGTCTAAAAAAGTAATCAAAGAGCTGAAAATTCAATTTCCTAAAGAAAGTATCGATACAATGGATGTTGGGTACTACTATCATAGTGATTCAATGTTTTCTTCATCTACTTTTCAATCTAGTTTCGAAAGTAGCTTTACTAGTGCTGTAGGAAGAGCAAACAGCGATATGAGTAGCAGCGGATCGGGATCGGGTGGCGGGTTCAGCGGTGGTTCTTCTGGCGGAGGTGGCGGAGGTTCTGGCGGCGGAGCTTTCTAAATACTAATGAAGAATAGATATATTGGTATCTTTCCGACTCAAGTCCCATGTATTTTCATTTGTTTTAATGTAAAATTACGTTATGATAATGAAGAAAAGATATTTTCTCAGATAAATTAATAGGAAGAAGGAATAGAAGATGAAAAAAGGTATGAAGATCACCATAGGGATTATTCNNCCTTTATCAGTTCATATAATGGTTTAGTGAAAGAAGAAAGCAATGTAGATGTAGCATGGTCACAAGTTGAATCTCAATTGCAACGTCGAAACGATCTGATTCCTAATTTAGTTAATTCGGTTAAAGGAGCCATGAATCAAGAACAAGATGTTTTTGGCGAAATTGCTGATGCACGGGCAAAATTAGGTGGAGCTGATACTGTAGAAGAACAAATTGATGCCAATAATGATATGAGCTCTGCTTTATCAAGGTTATTAGTTGTCGTAGAAAATTATCCAGAACTGAAATCCAATGAAAATGTTACGGCCTTGATGGATGAACTCGCTGGAACTGAAAACAGAGTGGCTGTAGAAAGACAACGCTATAATGAAGCTGTACAAGGCTACAACAACCGCGTGAGACGTTTTCCAGGCTCTATCATTGCTAATATGACTGGTTTTGAAAAGAAACCCTATTTTAAAGCTGTAGAAGGCGCAGAAACAGCACCGGAAGTGAATTTTGAATAAGGTGCTCTCTAAAAGCCGACTGGACGTTTTATTCATACGAGGAGGCAAATATGTGAAAAAAAGTTGGGAAAGCAAAACGTTTTTTTATTTCTTCAGTATGATTGCTTTAGCTCTTTTTTATTTTATCCCATTAAACGTAAACGCAGCTCCAAATTATCCTGATCCCTCTAAGGCATTTTATGTCTATGATGAAGCAAATTTACTCTCACAAGATACAGAAAAATTTATGATTGATGTAAATAAACACTATGAAGATACGACAGAGCAGCCACAAATTGTAGTGGCAACAGTAAACAGCCTTGAAGGTGATACCATTGAAAATTATAGTGAGAAACTGTTTAAAAAATGGGGTATCGGCGGGGAAAAATTAGATAACGGAGTATTGATATTACTCTCAGCTCAAGAACGTGAGGTACGTTTTGAAATTGGCTATGGGTTGGAAGGTGCATTGACAGATAGTGGTACAGGAGCTATCTTAGATCGGAATATCGAAGATATGAAAAACAATCATTTTGATACAGCTTTAAAGAATGTTTTTACAGAAACAGCAGTAAAAGTAAATAAAGAATACCAATTTGACAACGACGTCATCTTTTCAGGCTATCAAGTAGATGATACAGATTATGACGATGAAGAGGGAACAGGATTTCCAGCTATCTTGATTATTTTGTTCATTTTCTTTTTTGCTAGTAGCTTTTTCGGAGGAGGCGGCGGAAGCGGAGGTCCAGGAGGACGCCGTTCTCGTAGTGTATTGCCTTTTCTCATCGGAATGTCCGGAGGAAGCCGTGGAGGACGCGGTGGCGGATTCGGCGGTGGTGGATTCGGAGGAGGCGGCTTTGGCGGCGGCGGAGGTTTCGGCGGTGGCGGAAGCTCAGGTGGCGGCGGTTCAAGTCGCGGATTTTAGTCATTTTTAAAACATTAATTTGAGAAAAGGAGACCGACCCAAAAGGGTCAGCCTCCTTTCAATTTCTTAACGATTTTTTCTAAACATGTTTCAAGAAGTAGACTCAACGTCTATTCTCCTCTTTTGATTAAAAATGTTGTTTCTTACGATCAAGCTGTAACGTATTAACGATAATAGCTGCTGTTTCTTCAATCGATTTAGTCGCTACGTTGATCACTAAGCAATCCAGCTTNNGTGCAAAAGCGAGTTCTTCATCAATTCGATCAATTTTTGAATAACCAGTTTCTGGGTTTAATCCATATGTGATCATTCGTTCACGTCGAATAGAATTTAAAACACTTCGATCATTTGTTAATCCTACAATTTTTTTGGGATCTACTTTCCATAATAAATCAGGGATATGAGCTTCAGGAACAAGTGGAAGATTAGCAACTTTATAATTTTGGTTAGCTAAGAACATACTTAAAGGAGTTTTTGAAGTCCTTGAAATACCGAGCAAAACAATATCTGCTTNNAAATTCAATTGCACTGATACGATCAAAATAAGTATCATTTAACTGATGGAGTATCCCGGGTTTTTTTAAAGGATGCGTATGAGTACGTCGTTCAATTTCCTTAACTACAGGATTTAACACATCAAAACAAAATAATTGGTGTTCTTGACAATAATCAGCTATGATTTCACTTAAATCAGATGAAATCAGAGTATGTACAATTAACGCATTATCTTTTTTGGCCTTCTCCAGTATCGAACGAAGTGTATCTTCCCCTCGAATAAATGGATAAGCAGAGACATTTGCCTCAACCTCGGGGAATTGTGCCATAGCCGCCTGCCCTAAGGTATTTGCGGTTCCTCCGACAGAATCGGAAATAATATATAAATTGATTTTCTCTTTTTTTTCCATTATGATATCCTCTTTTCTGCTACCTCTAATATACCCACAAACAACTTATGCTTTACTCATTATTTAATTATACCTGAATCGGTAAAAGAACAACAGTCAGACGAATACAATAACAATAAAAACGCGCTTCTTGCGTATGCTCTTGAAAATGAGTTATAATAAGTAATAGCGAATGAATTAAAGGAGACGGCAAAAGAATATGACTGCAGTTGAAAAGGCCATCAGTGTATTAAAGGACCATGGATTCAAATATACAGACAAACGAGAACAAATATTGTCTATTTTTGTAAATGAAGATCGCTATTTAACAGCAAAAGACATTCATTTATTATTAAAAGAAAAATTTCCGACAATCAGTTACGATACCATTTATCGAAATCTGTATACGTTTGTCGAGCTTGATGTACTGGAAGAGACGGAACTAAATGGTGANNACCAGTTGCGGTATGACGAAAAATATAGAAATGTGTCCGATGGATTTTTTTGAAGAACAGCTAACAGGATGCGAAATTGATTCTCACCGCTTTGAAATTTTTGGTAAATGTGAGAACTGTGTAAAAAATTAACATTTAATTGTTTGTTCTTCTCATAAGAATAAAAATCGCGGGATAAAAACAACAAATTTCCTTAAAGAATAGTTTTTTTTTTTATAAAAGGCAAATCCCTTATTGACGTAAAAAAATACATTCGATATAATATAGAAGGACAGTTCTTATTTATATAGTTTTTAAAAGACTATATAAGAAATAACGGTTACTTTTAAAAGCACGGAGGGAGGGAATTTACTATGTCAAAAACAGTTATTAAGAAAAATGAATCTCTTGATGATGCTCTTCGTCGCTTCAAACGCTCCGTTTCTAAAACTGGTACTTTGCAAGAAGCCCGTAAACGCGAATTCTACGAAAAACCAAGTGTGAAACGTAAGAAGAAATCTGAGTNNGGAATCTAAATTACACAAGTTAGATAAATATTTCCATGACGAACAACAAGCTCGTGTAGTATTCAAAAAAGAAAAAGACAAAGCGAGAGTTGAAGTCACTATAATTTTAGATAAAGGAGTTGTTTTAAGAGCGGAAGAATCCAACGAAGATATTAAAACAGCTATGAAAGCTAAAGATAAAGAAACTTTAGCCGTTTTGCGTATGCTAAAAGCTGCATTCCAAAATGAACAAATTAAAACTGGTAAAGAATTGAGTGAGGATGAAGAATTAACACTTCTTTCTCGCGAAATGAAAC